>CAIYEO010000077.1 GCA_903925195.1 uncultured Candidatus Saccharibacteria bacterium
GTTTAGGATATCTGGTTCTCATCCAGAAGATCGCGGGTTCGAATCCCGCCAGGATCACCAATTTTGATTTAAATAATAGTTTGAAAGATTTAAGAATGTTAAAAAATAATAAGGGACTGAACCAGTCGATAGTTTTTGATATTCTAATTGCCCTATTTATTACCACCCTTATTGTTAGTAATATTTTAAGTGTAAAAATAGTTAATCAGGTGAATCACTAGTTTATGTTGCATCTCAAGGTGTTTAAATTAACAAAATAATAAACTTATTTCCCAACTAAATATCCAATAGCAATAATGCATTTGTCATTTCCAAGACCTAACTTATTTATCCAATATTCATCCCTTATGCCACCGCATATAACTCCTTTTAGTGTTTTAGATTCAGCAATTTTAAGAGCTATCTGCTGCATAGCCGCACCAGCTTCTAGAAGAGCGAACCTCCCTCCTCTTTCATCATATTTTTCGGCGGCTCTATTATAAAAAGAAACCAAGATAATCATTAATCCGGGAATTCCCTCAACTTCTATGTTTAAATTTTCTTTAGCCTCTTGCCATTTTGGCGCCTTAAGGTTAGTGTCTATAACGGCATGTGAATCTGGGTCGTAATAAAGTATCTTTTGCTGATGATTCTCAACATTAAAACAAACTACATATTCCTCCGTGCTATAAGTAGCACCGGCAGACGGATATGCTCTGTGCTCTAGTCCATTCCACGCACGAAGACTAGACAATAGCAGCCCCAACTCTTTATTATTAATTCCTAAACTTTTAAATAATCTTGTACTTATTCTTCGGCTAGCAATCTTATCTAGTTTAGTTTTACGAATATTTAATTTATTTGCCTCTTTAGGGTATTCAAGTTTTAATTGTTTATTGTCGCTATCATAACTACTCAATTTACTAGCAAATTGTTGTTCGTTGTATATGCTCAGCTTAGATGCCTGTATGAACTTTTCAAAGTTTGTATCAAAATCATCCATATACTTTAACCTAAAGGGTGAGGCATTAAATTTGGAAATTTTGTTAATTTTTTAGATTTTGGGTATCTCGAAGTCAACAATTTATCTACCCTATTGATTAATGGCCATTCTTGATGAGCAAATATTTGAGCGAGATCGGGAGATGCTACTCTAACTACGCTTAGTCCCAATTGTTGAGCATCGATTGTTGTTAAGTCCCTATAATAAAGTCTAATTTTATGTTGGTTAAATTTTTTTCGTATAAGTTTTAGTGATTCATCCAGGCTTCGAAACGTACCGGTCAATAATGGCTTTACTATTTTATGTTTTGATGCAAATAGAGGTAATGTATTCCATAATTCTGGATTAAGCGTATAGAAAATTGCATGTTCATCAAAAGTTTTCAACTTATCTAAATCACCTACCTTTTCAGTATCAACATAATCACCATAAACTCCTGCAAACATAATTCCTTGATTCCACTCTAAATATGCCTTATCCATTGCCGATGAAATATCTTCACGGCATGCAATACCAAGTGAATATCGCCAATTACCCTGCTTCATGATTCCACCCGCAACTGCAATTACTGGAAATGGGCTATATTGAGGCGTTAGATCGAAAGCAAATACTTCACCTTCAAGCTTCTTTAATTCATCTATGTATTTTTTAGGAACTTCGATTGATCTCCCAGCAATTCCGTGTAGCCATGTAACCATCAAGGCATCACGCTCTATTAGTTCTTGAGTAGCTCTTAGTAACGCTTGTTTGTATGTTGCTCCAGCGGCAAGACCGGAAGATGTGGGCACCCCTGTTTCATAATCATCTCTAAGTGCGACCATTGGATGAGGTATAAAATACTCATCATTGTTTTGAAAATCAAAGACATTCGTATACATACATTTGTTTGTATAAATATTATTAAACGGAAAATCTTTTTGCTGTCTTTGTTTATTATTAAATAGACACCACTCTTCAGCGTCAATGAGTCTAGAGGTCTTAATGGACTGTTTAGTAAAAAGAGGTAGCTGAACTATAGTTGCACAGTATCTCTCAACAGACTCACCGATAGAGGCCAATAAAGCAGTGGTTTGATTCCTACCTACCCCACCAGATGCGCTTTCCCAAGGAGAATCGACTGATGTTGGAACTCCGTAATGAATAATTGTTTCTAGGTCGCTCTTGGATATTAGTGCTCTTTGAGGCTCTAGGCAGATTCCGTGCCTGTTATTGGGGGCCTTCTCCATTAACAATTGACTCAGGTGTTCTTTCATTTAAAAAATAAGCCACTTAATATTAATTATTTGTTTATGATAACAGATTCTTAAGCTTTATTTATAAGGTTTTTTCGGTAGAAAGCAATTATTGAGAGGCTAATAAGTATTGCAACACCTATATACGCAGGAAAAAATCTGAGCACACTAAATGCTCCGAGAATGAATTCTATACCGAAAGCTATTGAAATAAGAGTCATCACTATTACTGATCGTATGAATGGTTTTTTCATTCTTACTTCCTTATAAAGAAAAGTTAAAATTAATAGAGTTACGATAATCATTAATGGGGCAATAACTACAGCTCCCGGATTTGAGCATACTTTAGTAGAATAATTTGCTATTCCATATGTCTCAGTTGTACATGATTTAAGAAGAGTAGAAATCGTCCAGAAACCCAAATATGTTATTATGCCCGAGATTGGTATAAATAGTGCCGCTATTATAACGTACACCATCCTATTAGGAACAGATTTAAGCTTCGCTTCTTTGTCTACTCTTATAGATAGTAATGCGCTAGAAGTAACCATAGTAGCTAAACAACAACAACAGCAGCAGCAAGAAGAACAAGTAGGAGTTGCTACGGCATTAGTTAATCTACTGTCATCAAATTGATTCGCTAATGCTTTCATTCCAAGATAATATATTGAACTTGCCTTTACTGTCAATTTTATTAGAAGAACATATGGGACATAGTGGAACCATGAGCAGTTGATTGTTTGTTATCTTCCTTGCCTGAATATTCCAAGAAACTGTTTTATTGGTTAGAGTGGTATCGCCGCTTATTATCCTTTTGATTTCAGCCATTACTATCTCGTTAAATAAATCAACATACTCTGCTAAAATTCTAGATTTTGGTGGAGGAATATTGTCTCCCCATCTAACCGATACTCTTCCCTGTAAGCATGCAATACATGCAGTATCTCCTGGAAAAACTAAAGGTCCAATTGATATCGTGTGATTTAGGGAGTTGTCGACAAGTAGATGAGGCTTTTTTATGTTCTGATAATCAATACTTCTTATCAGCTCATCTAAATTACTGACTGATTTAGTAATAATAGCCAGATCGTAGTTATTGTCGGCAACTATATATATATTTTTATCACTGATTTTTGCATGTTTTTTTGAATCACCAATAAATTTCAGCTTGAATTCTTTTTCTTTCTTGATGACCGGAACTATAACTTCTGCTAAAACTAATTCTTCAAAAACTCTTATATCTTCACCGGTAAGTTTGTTGCGATCAAATATTTGGCTATGTTTGAGCATTCCAAAAAACGACTCTTTGTTTTCCGTATCAATCTTATATATAGCATCAGCCCCACCATTGACAATTAAAGAATCAACTTCTTGCTTTATCTCCCAATTTTCAGATAATTTAAATTTAGCCATTAATAGTCAATAATATACTTAGTTCTACTATTAGCAAAAAGTTTATTATTATTTTGATTGGTCCATTAGTACAGAACATAGTTGATCAGGTGAAACACTAAACCGAGCCACTACTGATTAGTAGTAATAGTTATTTTAGAATTATTAAAAACTAAAGAATTATTTATTTGAGTAATATTTTTTTTGATCAAATAAATTTTTAGGGAGATAATTAATACTTTCATAATAATCTTCTATCTATTAAACCAAAGATTTAGCGCTGCAAGGAGATTAATATTATCGAATTTACCCCTATTTATCATCGTCTTCAATTGTTTTTTTGTCATCCATAATGATTCGATAAATTCATCATAATCTTCTTTTTGCTTATTTATGTATAGATCCCTACAAAGAACAACATGTTGTTTTTTGTCCGATAGTCTATTTTGAACATAGAAATAACCTATTATTTCTGTAATTTTTGAGCCATAGCCTGACTCCTCGGATAGTTCTCTATTAGCAGCAGCTTCAATAGATTCATCTGGCTTCATGCTACCTCCTGGCAGTTGATACATGATTTTATCGGGAGGATAGCTATACTCTCTTTGAATTAGTATCTCATTGTCATCACTAAGTGCAATCATAATCACTGAGTCGTTATCTGATGGAGCATGTCTAACATAAGTTGTTGTTTTTCCGTTCAGCAATTCAATCTTGTCCTCGGATATCTTCAGAAGTGAATGGTCAAGTATCAAATTTTTCGAGATAACTTTCCATTTCTTAGGCTTCATATATTAATTCTCCGTAAGACATTTGATAATGAGCTCGTATATTGCGTAATTATGATGTTATTAGTCCAATTGTCAAAAAGTTTTACAAATGTAAGTGTAATTTAGGGCTAACTTATTTCTTAGGTTTCTTATTCTTCTTTGTAGCCTTTTCAAGTTTAGAGCCTTTTATTGCTTTACGTATTATATATACACCGAGTACGATCATAGCTATTGGGATAATCATAAAGACGTACATCCAGTTATAGTTATTCTTTGGTTTTTGTTGAGTCGAAGTGCTTTGGGATTGTACGTTTCCATTTGAGGCATTTGGAGTTGACGGTTTAACTGGCGTAGTGGTAATTGGTGTAGTGGTCGAGGGCGCAGTTGTAGTTGGTGCTGGACTACTACCTGTGCTTCCAGATGTTGATTTAGGAACTGGTGTTGTAGTTGGCGCTGTTACTGGAGCTGGAGTGTACGGAGTAATCGTTAGGGTTGCTGGGTTGCCGTTGCCAGTGCAATAGTCAGATACTATAGCTTTGTCAGGGTCAGGAAAAGGAGTAAAGTTTATGGTTTCGGTTTGAGTAATAGCTCCCAAAGGAAGGTTTAATACAGCGGGGTATGCACCTTCTTGCTTACTATTATATCCAGCATTACCTGAGGCTGCTCCAGAGACTGATATATCGTTTGTAGTACTGCTGTTAAATATTGATAAATTTAGACTTGATCCACTTAAAATACTAATTGTGCTTGGGCTAACACTTGCAATACATCCCTGACTAGTAGTAACTGTAATTTGATTGGTTTGGGCGTGAGCTTTGATTGGTAGTGCTATAAAGACAAGACTTGCTATAGCTAGTGATGAAGATAATAATTTTAATGTTTTTTTATTCATAACAAGATAATAGCATAAGTATTATCTAGCTTTGTTTATATATTATTGATTTTATGCAAATGATATCAAACATAAATGACTTAATCTTTTAAGTAAAAACAAAACAGAAATAAGTTCTCACTCAGAAGTTGAAATAAATTGAATGGCATATTTGGTTTAGTTAAGGAAATTAGTTCTGGGTCAAATAAAGATTATAGGACGTAGATTTGACTAGACTAATAATGGGGAACTATAAAAGCTAGCTTGTAAATATAGATAAAATATTGTAAAATATACATAAATATTACTTAGTTATTGTTTGGAAGTTAATCTAAAATGGAATCAGTAAAAGAAGCTCTATTGAATAGGCATTTTAAGAAAGTATATAGCCATTTTTTTGATGATAGTCTTAGGAGGAATTCAGTCTTCCTGCTAATAAGTGCTGGCTTCTCTGCTCTACTGGGGTTTGTTTTTTGGTCTATTGCAGCTCATAGATATTCACCTAGCGACATTGGAGTCGTAACTGCCGTTATTGGAGTTGCATCCTTTATTGTTGGATTAAGCCAGCTTGGCTATGTAAGTAGTCTAATAAGATTCATGTCTGATTTTAAAAACAAACATCATCTTATCAATACTGTTCTATCTATAGTTAGTTTAATTGCAATTGTATCTTCCTTAGTCTTTATAGGTATATCTCGTTTTGTGTTCCCTAAAGCAGATTTTATTAGTGAAAGCTTATTCCCTGCTATATTCTTTTTGATCTATGTTCTAGCAAGTGCATATGCTGGTATCTTAGATGGTATTTTTATAGCATTCAGGACCACACAGTACACTTTAGTTAGGAATATAACTACTAATGCGACTAAGATATTAGCTATAATCATAATAGGTGGTGGATTAGTAGGATTATTCTACTCAATCTCTATCGCGGCTTTATTTGGATCTGTTGTTGGCTTCTTCTTGTTATGGAAAAAATACAAATACATTCCCTCCAGAAAACTCACTAAGGATGTTAAGTCGATGACCAAGTTCTCGCTAGTTAATTATTTATCCAGTGGCGTTGCCAGTGCAGTAACCGCATTAATACCAATATTAATAATATGGAAATTAGGATCCAGTAATGCGGCGTTTTACTATATTGCGATTTCAATAACAACGTTGCTTAATCTCATTCCTAGTAGTATTGCTAGGTCATTCTTCTCAGAGAGTTCAAATAAGATTAGTTCTCTTAAGATTCAATTAGTAAAATCTATTAAATTAATAGCAATTTTAATTATTCCAGCGTCAATAATATTTATAGTATTTGGCAAATATATTTTATTACTTTTTGGTAAGGAGTATTCGGAATCAGCATTAACGTGCCTAAGATTGCTAACACTAGCATCTGCCATGTCGGTATTCAATTATTTAGGTGACAGTGTCTTGAATATACAAAAAAGGCTAAAAATGTATACGTTCGTAAATATATTCTGTGCTGTGTCAACTATTATTTTTATATACCCATTATTTAGATATGGACTAACAGGGGTTGGTTTAGGATGGTTATTTAGCGAGATTTCCACCGCCCTTATATATTTATATATTTATAAGAATCAAATAATACATTTGATGTCAAATATATATCAAAGCTCATAGTTAGATTTATTAGGAAGAACTTTTTCAAAGCTAGCAATCAGATCTTTTTTTACTGTTTCTATATTGTCAATCATTCCATTATCATTCAGACAAATTAATGGATAAAGTTGTTTACGTATTGCTATATTTGCTTCGTTTATTTGCTCAGACAAATTAAAGTATTTTCCAAATTTTTTAATATTCTTTGGATAGAAATTGCCTGACGAAAATTGCCATGCCTTGAAAAGATATTGATTAATGTCTTTTATGTTCCTAAATTTGTTTGAACTTGTTTGGCATAAGAGTGCACTTTCTTTGTTCCAAGCATCTCTGAAAGTTGATTTCAAATACGCAGATGGTAGATGAGCCCAAAAGTATCCTGGAAAAAATCTGTAAGGTAAAAATAATGCGTTTCTAATATTCGACTTAAGAGAATAATGAAAACTAAAATATTTCGATGGGTATTTTTTTTCCACATCTCTCTTATTGAAGTTTTTATTGATTGTAGCCAAATCATTAAAAACAATATGTGGGAATATATCATTTGCATCTTTTGATGTAGTTAGTTGATACTGGATTTGATCGCAAGGCAATCCATTTTTGAAAAAATCAGTCTTTTTTAAAGGCTTGAGAATAAATGTATCATCATTAAAGTAAATAAATTGTTCAGCCATTTCATTTATCCGGTGTAAATTTATTTCTATAGTATGAGAACTAAAAGTTGGCAAGTATTCTTTAGGAATGTAGTCGCTATGTTTTACAATATTCAGTAAAGGATTTTCTACATTTAACCATTCTGGTAAATGACCGCTCGTAACAATATGAACCCTATTTACCCAAGGAGCAAATTGCTCTATTCCTCTAAATAAATATTTTAAATTTCCGAGGTCTCTGTATTTGCTTTTATCGTAACCAATAGTATCAAGAGCAGCTTCATCTCTTAAGTATTTCAGCTTTTGCTTTTGCCATTCAGGATCACTGCCGTCTACCCAAGTTATAACAATATCTATTTTTTCTTTGTTATATTGCCTATTCATATAAGAATCCTTTTTTTACTCTGAAACAACCATACTATAATCATTGGATTGATTTTTGATATTATTGCGTAAATTCGGTGTTTAGTTCTAGCTTCAGAATCTAAGATTATCCCAGTACTATATTTATTTATTATATTTATGCAGTCAATTTTAATTTCATAGTATTTATGCATATTATTAGGTAATGAAGATAAAATAAATATTGCTTCAAGGAATAACTTAGTAATTGCAGCTGCTTCAAGATTTGGATTGCTAATTCTTACATCTTCCACTATATTTTTGATAACATTTAAACTATCAATCTTCTTTATATTAAAATTTGAATTCATAGCACTTAAACTATGAATTCTATAATAATATAGCTTTTGTCTATTTAATATTATTTTTTCGGATTTCAATAACACATTATAATTAAATTCCAAATCTTCACCATAAGCTATATCTGAATGAAATTTTTCTGTTGCTATTAGGTTTTTTTTATAAAGTTTTGCAGATACACCATTATCAATTCCTTTTTGGTAAAGTAACTTTTTAAGCGAATCTTCTTTATTCAAATTGATTAGAGAATTATTGACATTAACTTCGTCGCCCACTTTGATTTCGTGTTTGAATGTGGCTATTTGGCATATTGATACATCGCCACTATTATCGATAATCGTATGACACAATAATTTAATTAAATCTTCAGCTACTATGTCGTCAGAGTCTATGAATGTGATATATTCTCCCGTTGCTTTATTGATACCTGCATTTCGAGCAGAAGATACGCCCCTATTATTTTGCCTAATAAGCTTTATTCTTTTATCTTGTAATAAAAATTTATTACATATATTTAATGAATTATCTGTTGAACCGTCATCAACTAATATTATTTCTAGCATATTATATGACTGATTGATAATCGAATCTAGACAGCGTTTAAGATATTTTTCTGAATTATATATGGGCACTATTACGGAAATTTTATTCATTATTAGCCCCTAAAAGTATTTTTTTATTATTGCCGATAGTTCCTATATCCGAACCTATAAATACTAGCATCATCAACATGCCAAAATAAGTTCCTCCCTCAAAGCTTGTTTCGAAGAATCCAAAAACAAATATAATTAATA
>CAIYEO010000078.1 GCA_903925195.1 uncultured Candidatus Saccharibacteria bacterium
GGACACAGAGCCGGTCTTGCAGTAAATATTTTAAAAACAGCTGGCTATATAAATGTCGAAAATGGAATAAACCAATCGACCATTGAGAAGAATCTCTAATAACAGCTATATTTTACTCTAGATATTGAAGCCTAAAAGATGTTGTAACCATTACTCTTATGCTTTATAAGGCGCACAAGTATGAGTATATTTTTTGAGTAAATTAAGCCCAATCAAGCTATCAATATTCGTTTTAACCTTAATCGCTGCATCGACACTATTTGCACACGGCAATGCCAGTGCTGCAACCGCAGTTAGCATCAGTAATTGTGTAGATCTTCAGAAAATTGGTAATGATATTAGTTTCCCGCTGGATGGAGATTACACTCTCACTAGCGACATAGATTGTACCGATACGGTTAATTGGAACGCTAATGCTGGCTTCGTTCCGATCGGAAGCTCAGCCACTCCATTTATCGGTACATTCAACGGACAAAATCATAAAATAACCGGTCTATATATAAACCTACCAACTACAAATGACATTGGCTTAATTGGATATTCTCAGGATGCTACAATCAGCAATCTTACTATGTCGGGCGGTTCAATAAGTGGACAAAATTATGTTGGTGGAATCAATGGGCATGAGCAGAGCCTTACCTTGAGTAATGTTTCGTCCAATCAGACGATAGTCGGTGCAGACTATGTCGGAGGTATTGTCGGCTGGAATCAATCAAACTCTACTGTTGATACAACACTCTCCGACGTTCATTTCTCAGGGACACTTAGCCATGACGCAAGCACTCCATTGAGCTGCAATGCTTTAGCGGGACTAATTGGAGATAATGATGGTAATGCTGTTATAACTAATTCATCTAACTCAGGCAATATTGGTGACATAAACTCGGATTGTGACTATGTTGGAGGATTAACCGGGGACTCTGATGGAAATCTGTCTATATCCAACTCATATAACACTGGAAATATAGGACAGCTATCTACAAGTAATTCAATCGGTGGAATATCAGGCTGGTCAGATAATTTAATTCTTCATAATAGCTACTCTACCGGCAACGTTACCGGTGGGGTTGATGTTGGTGGACTAATTGGTTATGTAGGACAGTTAAATATGCTTAATAGTTACTCTACCGGCAACGTAACCGGCCATAATGATGTTGGTGGACTTGCGGGTTATGTAGGTATTGATTCAACTACTCCGGACTATTCTACAATTACTAACTCGTATTTCAGTGGCTTAATATCTTCACAAGATCCACTCACTATAGGTGGTATCATTGGGCTATTTAACTATGGTAATCTTTCAGGACTAACGATCGCCAATACCTTCTGGGACTCTCAAGTTAGTAGCATTAACAACGGTTGTGGATCAGAAATAATAGATTCTGTAACGTATACATGTGCTACAAACGGGTTGACGGGACTATCTACCAATAAGCTTCAATCTGCATCAACATTCACCGATGCATCATGGAATTTCAGCCAGACATGGGGAATATGCAGCGGATATAATAAAGGATTTCCATATCTTCTCTGGGAAAACCCAACTACTTGCAATCAAGGAAATGTCCCTACTAAAGTCAACTCACCAGTAACAGGTTTCGGTCTCACCAAAAACAATGGAATTAATATCTTATCTATAGTTACCGTATCGACTATTATTTTAGGATTTGGAATAAACCTACAACTCAAAAAAAATAATAGGAAAATACTCAAATAAATCTCATATTAATAAATACTATTAATATTTATAGTTATAGCGATTCATGTCTTTGTTAATAGCAAAAACAAATTTTTAGAGTATTAAGTTCATTTCAGTGAGTTGTTGTTTCCTGTATTAATACAATTAAAAACTTGCTTTTTATTATAATATATAGTATAATAGCTTTTATGAAACAAGAATTTTCGAGAGATATTGATACACATATAAATCTATCAGAGATAGATCCAATTCAGGGATACAGTTTACTTGAAACTGAATATGCTAGGATCGACCTAAGCGACCCTAATCATTCATTCATCTTAGCTATGGGCGATAAAAGCGCTGGTGGCGATCATCCACTAAAATTATTGTTTGATAAGTTATCTTTTGAGGAAGTTTCTTCAGATATACGACTTCAAGATCTTGCACGAATTGCAATGTCAGGTTATTTTCATCCTGGCCAAGAATCACTCTGGGTAAGCGGTGAACAGATAAATACTTCGGGGCTTATAACAAACATCAGTAGTATAATTCCTGCTGAAATGCTGATTAGCCATAGAGGTGGCATCGTTGGAAATGAGCATCGATTAATTAGGTTTATGAGAGATACTCCTAGACAAAATGGCTCGATTGATTCTCCAAGATCTTTAATCTCACCAACTCATGTTCATTTAGAGCAAGATGAAACAAATCCTCAGTCACCTAATGGTCTTTTTGTTCATAATCTCAGCCCAGCCTCAGCGACTGTAATTTATCCAATAGTTCCTTATCAAGGTCACTCCAAAGCTCCTAAACCAAAATATAGGTCCGCAGTAGCCTATGCAGATATACCGGCTGAAAGAGCTGACCCATCTACAATAGAGCCCATCAACAGAAGACCATTACCCGATACTGATAGAGAAGCCATTAGATTAAGACTCCAAAAAATAAGAGAAGCAAACACAGTAAAAATAGAGCCAAATGGAGACTTCACAGTTCCAGAGCAATCGATGGATGAAGATCATGATTCATATTATAAAAGATTAGAATCTTTAGGATTCAAGGTTTCATTTTTTGAAATGGATATGATTCTAGAAATTCCAACAGAATATTATGACCTTCTAGTAGATGAACTGGGCGTTTCAATGGGCGATAGGCCGATATTTGAGTTACTAAAAAATCTTGGAGTAGAAAAAATTAAAAGAATTGAATACGGTCAGGTTATTAAAAAAATGATTGAAACAAGAAGTGGTAGACTTGTTGACTACGATGCCACTATTAAAGGTTTTAAGAACAATACTCTCACCCCTGAAGATTTACTAAATCTTTCAAACTAGACATATTTGTCATTAGACAAATTCCGACATATAATATATCCAACATCTAAAGAGGGATAATATTATGGAAACTAAAAGTACAGCAAAAAATTCAGGATTATCTGGTAATGAAATGTTCTGCGTTGATCTTCTAGATTACGCGCCAGGTAATCTTATTGTTGGTAATAGCGTTTTCTCTATGGGTTTTATTGGTGGCATTGGTTCTGGTATAAGAACTATAGCTGGTGGTGAGATCAAACAATTCACCAATATGATTGCCGAAGGAAGAAGACTTTCTCTTGAAAGATTCGATAAAGAGTTGGCTGAGAATGATGGCGACGGAGCTAGTGGTCTAACCAGTGAGCTTATATTTCATCCTGGTAATATAGAGTTTTTATCAGTAGGTTCAACTATACA
This sequence comes from uncultured Candidatus Saccharibacteria bacterium, assembly GCA_903925195.1. The sequence goes on from CAIYEO010000078.1 coordinate 3,412, forward strand.
TAAAAAATCTGGCAAAACGGGTAATAGCTTTACTTCATCTGCAGATGGACAAGAACTATTCTGCCAATGGGATGCTGGTTACA
>CAIYEO010000079.1 GCA_903925195.1 uncultured Candidatus Saccharibacteria bacterium
GCAACTACTACGGGAAGCAACAAGAGGCTCGTGGGCAATGTCTCTCTAGAGTCAGAATTCGGTCGGTTGATTGGTTTTGAGAATCACTCTGGCTTAACCGTTTTAGAGCCCAATCAGCAACCTTTGGGAATTGTCATTACTGGCAAGGGCAATAATGGAAAAACCAAAGATGAGGGTGCTCGTACTGTAAATGCAGTCGGGACCTACCTGCATGGCCCCGTATTGCCCAAGAACCCGCAGCTGGCAGATTTCTTGATTAGTACCGCATTAAGTAGAAAATATGGAATAGAATCTTTAGATCTACTGGATGATAGTCTAGCATCTGCTGCTCATTACGAGGCTTCTTCTAGGCCTATATAGAGTTATATATTGATTGGTTGGTCTAAAGTAGTTATGCTATTAAGCAAATGATTAGGATTTATTCAGACGAGGCAATTAATCAAGACGAACTATTCTCTTCGTCTGCGCTTTCCAATAACCATAAAAAAAAGGGCCCAATAGGGCGGTTCCTACGTATTTTAGGACCTGGTATTATTACTGGAGCAGCGGATGATGATCCATCCGGAATAGCAAGCTATTCTCAGGCAGGTGCTCAGTTCGGATTTATGACTTTGTGGGTTATGCTGCTTTGTTTTCCCTTGATGACTGCAGTTCAAGAAGCCTGTATGCGTATTGGAGCAGTCACTGGAAAGGGATTGGCCGCAGTAATACGAGAAAATAATGGCAAAAAGCTACTTTACCCAGTAGTTTTGTTGGTCGTACTGGCAAATACTCTCAATATTGGATCCGACATAGGTGCAATGGCTGCCAGTACGCAGTTGTTAGTACCTCTCTCGTATCCACTACTTGCTGTAATATTCTCAATGATAATGCTTGTTCTCGAGATTTTCGTATCATACAAATCTTACGTAAAAGTTCTAAAATGGCTCGCAATTGCCTTACTGGCATATCCGGTCACGGCATTTATTATTAATGTTGACTGGATAAATGCAATTAAACAGACTTTCATCCCACAAATTAGTATGTCAAAGGATTTCATTTACATCTTGGTAGCTATCTTAGGAACTACAATATCACCGTATTTGTTCTTTTGGCAGACAAGTGAGGTTGTAGAGGAAGAAATAGCTGCACGGCGGTTGACTATACTTGGACTCAGACCACCTAAGATATCAAAACGATATCTAAAAAATCTTAGGCTGGATAATGTACTGGGCATGGCTTTTTCTAGCATTACAGCGTGGTTCATCATTATAGTGGCCGCAGTCACTTTGAATAAGAATGGAATAACAACTATAAATAGTGCGGCCGACGCAGCCAGAGCCCTCGAGCCATTGGTGCACGGTTTTCCCAATGCGGGATATGCTGCAAAAGTAATTTTTTCAGTAGGAGTAATAGGAATTGGACTACTTAGTGTTCCGGTTTTGGCGGGCTCTTCATCTTACGCAATTACGGAGGCGTTTGGCTGGAAAGAAGGGCTTTATCGTAAATTTAAACAGGCAAGAGCTTTTTATGTAGTAATTATTGCTGGAACCCTAGCCGGACTATGCTTTAATTTCCTCGGTATTAACCCTATTTCTGCACTGATTTTCACAGCAGTATTTAATGGTATAGCAGCAGTCCAATTAATTTTTATGCTTATAAAGATAAGTACAAGCGAAAAGATTTTAGGAGATTTTCGTGGTCGTTTTTTGTCAAAACTAGGCCTGTGGAGCGCGTGGGGTTTAATGACTACAGCAGCCTGCGCCTTATTTTTGTCTTTTCTGTAGTATAATACGCGCATGATTGAACAACTTTTCGGATCTAAAACTCGCGTAAAACTACTTAGCTTGTTTTTTAATAATCCAGGCCGACCATTTTATGTTAGAGAGATAACTCGCAAAATTGACGAACAGATCAACTCGGTTAGAAGAGAGTTGGCGAATTTATTATCAATTGGAATTGTAAGTTCCGATGGGTCTAACAACCGACTTTATTATGAAGTTAATATTAAGTATGAATATTATGAGCAGCTTAGAAGTATTTTTACCTCAATGCCTGTTGAGACTAATTCAATAATGGAAGAGACGCGCGAAGAAGATCAAATCGTTAAGGCTATAAAATCTTCAGGCTCAGTCGATTATGCTTTTTTATCCGGGTCATTTGTATTAGGTTCTAATACAAATGTTGATATATTTGTGGTAGGGGATGTCAACAAGGCAAGACTAGCCAAGGCCGTATCGGAGTTAGAAAAAAGCTTAGGGAGGGAATTGAATTACAGCTCATTAACTCAGAGCGAGTATCAGTATAGGCTTGGGTTATCAGATAGATTTGTAACTAATCTACTTGAGGCAAAGAAAATAGTCATAATTGACGGCCAGGAAAAGCCTCTAGTTCATTCAGATGTTACATTTGGAGAACAAATTCCAATTAGTTTTCGGACCCTCGCTAGACCAAAAAGAAATTCAATAAATTAATCGGAGAAAAAAATGGATATATCATACTTAGGCGGAAATACAGTTAAACTATCGGGTAAAAACCTGAACGTAATATGCGATCCAGAAAGTTCAAATGCTACTACAAAATCAATTGCTAAGGCTAATGTTGTAACATGGTCAACGGATGGATTGGCCAAAATAGA
>CAIYEO010000080.1 GCA_903925195.1 uncultured Candidatus Saccharibacteria bacterium
GGTAGCATAAATGAATTCTTTGTGGAGTTTTTTAAGGTCGTACTCAGAATGCTTAGAAATCATAACCAAAGTTTCTTTAGTTTGATTCCTAAATTGCTTATCAAACTCAATAATTTTAGGGCTAATTTTAAGAGAGTTATTGTTAATTCCGATAATGCTTAAATTATCCAATGACTTAACTCGAGATAAAGCAACATAACCCATTCCACCTGTGAAAGACTTACTAAGATCTACTTCTGCATAATCTAATGTCATGCCTTGGCTTTTATGTACAGTAATGGCCCAAGCTAGGCGAAGAGGTATTTGGTTTATCTCAGCAACAACGTGGTCTCCTTCTTCGAGTCGCCATGAGGCACTTCCGACTATTATTTTTTTACCATTAGTTGTTTTTACTATTGGATTGCCAGTTTCTTTCTCAAACTTAATAACTCTTCCTATTGTTCCATTAACGTAGCCTTTTTTGTAGTTGTTCTGAACAAACATAACGACCGCACCTTCTTTTAGTTTCAACTCAGCCGGTGCCAAGCAGTTATCTGATAAACTTTTAGCAACGTATGCATCACCCTTAGATATCATTTGAAAGATATGAGTTTTTCCTTTCAGCTTATCCAGCTCAAGCATATTTATAGAATCGACATCGACGTTATGAGTAAATAGTCTCGTTGCGTCTTTATCTATATCTTTCTTATGCATTCGAGCAGATAAAAGCTCCAATGATTCCTGGCTTACTGAGTCCGCTCTAATTTCATTTAGAATCTTGAGGAAGGATTCATCATTCTGTCTATACTGTTCATCGAGGTAACAAATATGTAGATCCATATTATTCCAAACCTCAGATTCATTCACAAAACGAACTTCCTGACCATATCGGGTAACTGGTGGTAGTTGAAATAAATCACCACAAAGAACAACTTGAATGCCACCAAAAGGTAGTTCATTTTGATGAATCTTTCTAAGGACTCGGTCGACAATATCAAGTCGATAATCATGAAGCATAGATATCTCATCAATTATTAGAACCTGTGCGGCCATCATCTGCATACGAAAATCTGTTCGACCATATATCTTATTTAGATCAGCTTCAGTTAAAGAATCTTTGATACCTATATGAGCCCAAGAATGAATAGTCTTACCATTCATATGAGTAGCGGCAATTCCAGTTGATGCAGTTATGGCAACGTTGACGCCGTTCTTTTTCAAGTACTTAATATACTCATTTAATACATATGTCTTACCGCTTCCTGCAGCGCCAGTTAAAAATACGTTGTATCCAAGTTTTAATGTATCTAATGCCTGTTTTTGATTCATATAAGTAATATTAAAGACAAAATTATAAATCTACTAATTAAATAGATAAAATTATAGAAATTTACTTATGGTTGTTGTATATTAAAAGCACAAGAGGGAAAAAGGAAATATTTTGGGTAGTAGAGACATGTATAGATTTTCAAGAACAATACTAATAGCTATTTTTCTAATTGGCTCTACATTACTTCCAATCCTAACCTATAGCCCAGTATCAGCATCAACTAGCACTACAGATAAAAAACTAACTTATAAATACGACAAATTATTTAATGTAGGTAATCCCGGTGGTTATTCTAATGTAGAATCTGTAACTACAGATTCATCTGGAAATGTCTATATTACTGGATATATTAGCTGGCAAGTGACTCTTCCAGGTGCTAATGGCTTCTCAGTAAATCTGCCAATTAAGAATACAAACCCCAATTCAATGCCAAGTCCTATGTCAATGCATCAACCA
>CAIYEO010000081.1 GCA_903925195.1 uncultured Candidatus Saccharibacteria bacterium
CAGCTACCAATTGAGGATGAATCTAAAACAGAAGAGCTCATAAACTTAGTAGCTAGAGACAAGGACGTTGATGCTCTTGCGAAAAAAACTGATTTTGATCCAGCAACTCCCGTCGCAATATTGTGGCTACTTGCAGGCTACAATGTGAGCCTAAAAGATAAAAAGGTTCTATTAATTGGTAGAGGTAAATTAGTTGGAGCTCCACTTGAGAAAATGCTCAAAACTTCAGATATGGATTTAACTGTTGCCGATAGGAAGACAGAAGATCTAAAAACTTTATGCCTAAATTCAGATATTATTATCACAGCAACAGGTAAACCAGGTCTAATCACACCGAATATGATTAAACCAGGAACCGTGCTAGTTGATGCCGGCACCGCTAGTGAAGATGGTGGTCTAGTAGGCGATCTTTTGGATAATGTTTATGACATGGATAACTTAACTCTAACTCCTAAAAAGGGCGGTGTCGGACCATTAACTGTATGTGCACTCTTTGAAAATGTCATAAAAGCTGTCAAAATGAGTATTTAGAATGAAGATAGGCGTATTTGATTCAGGAATTGGTGGTTTATCTGTTGTTAATGCTATAAAAAAAGAACTTCCAGAACTCGATATTGTTTTTAAAAATGACAAGGAACATCTTCCATACGGCAGTAAGACGACCGATCAGCTATTTAGTTTATCTCGGCCAGTCTTAGAATCACTTGTAGACGATGGATGTGAAGTTATTGTAATTGCCTGTAATAGTGTTTCAACAAATATAATAGACGATCTAAGAGAAGTAATTGATGTACCACTAATTGCAATGGAGCCTATGGTTAAACCAGCGGCTGAACTTACTAAAACAAAGACTATTGCTGTCTGTGCAACTCCTGCAACCCTTGCAAGTAATAGATATAGGTTTCTTAAGGAAGAATATGCAAAAGGTGTAAAAGTATTAGAGCCAAATTGCTCCAATTGGTCATCGATGATTGAGAATAATGAGATAGATCACGATAATATCAAAGACTTAACTAATAAGGTTTGCGAAGAGGGTGCTGATGTTATTGTTCTTGGCTGTACTCACTATCACTGGATAGAAGAAGAAATTGCTCAGATTGCACAGGGAAGAGCGGTGATCATTCAGCCAGAGAAGCCAGTTATAGAACAGCTTAAGCGAGTTCTTGAGCAGCTTTCTTAAATTTTTCGCCTCTGTCTTTATAGTCTTTAAATATTCCAAAACTAGCACATCCGGTAGAGAGAAGTACTACGTCACCTGGACTAGATTTTTCTTTACAAAGTCCAACTATTTCATTAATATCCTTACTTCCAAAAGAGTAGTCACTAAAGCCTTCATTTTTTAGAGCTTGTTCGATAGATTTTGCAGTATCACCAATTAGGACTGCGTGCTTAACATTTCCGCCTGCGACAGTCTTTGCTAGTTGAATATATTCTGCACCTTTATCTGAGCCACCTAAGATTATTACTTTAGGGTCTTTGAATGCTTCTATTGCGACAATTGCAGATTCAGGTGTTGTGGCGAAAGAGTCATCATAATATTTCACTCCATTTAATTCTCTTACTAG
>CAIYEO010000082.1 GCA_903925195.1 uncultured Candidatus Saccharibacteria bacterium
AAAAGCTTAGTATACTTTTGCTCCTGCTTCAGCTAGTCTTTGGCAAATCCCATAGCCAATTCCTTTAGCTCCGCCAGTTATTATGGCTGATTTATCTCTAAGTTGTAGTAGCTCATTAATTGGTTCCATATTATCTTCTATTATTCTTGTCGCCGGATTGTTATCGATCCAAGTATTAATGCTACAATCCCAAAACTGGCAACCACCAATAAGTCACGAACGTATTCACCAGTCATTCCTAAATGTATTGTTACTTGTTTCATCGCATCAACGCTATAGGTGAGGGGCATAATGTCTGCAAACCATTGCAAGGGTTGTGCCATTGATGTGCGTGCAACAAACAGACCACAAGTTAAAAGTTGCGGAAATAGGAAAGCAGGCATAAATTGAATCGCCTGAAACTCACTAGTAGCGAAAGCACTCAGGAATAAACCAAGGGAAGTACCCAGAAATGCTGCAAAGACTACAGCAATTAGGGTAGGTAATACTCCACCCATTACTGTAACTTTTAGAAGGCCGAGCATTACGCCACCCGATATTAGTGCCTGACAAAAACCTAAGAACGAAAATGCGATCGCATATCCAAAAATAAAGTCAGTTTTAGCCATCGGAGTTGTCATTAATCTGTCGAGAGTTCCAGTTGTTCTTTCTCTGAGTGTTACTACTGATGTGATTAAGAACATCATGGTCATAGGAAAAACACCTAAAAGCATTGGCGCTATAGAATTAAAGGTTGAAGGTTCATTCTGAAATACATATTTTAATATTGTTAACAGCATCGGTGGAACTATAAATAGTAGAGCAAGAGTTCTTGGGTCATGCCCTAATTGTCTTAGTACACGTACTGAAGTCGATAGTGTTTTAGTTATGCTCATTCTTTTTTGTCCCCAACTAGCTTAAGGAAACATTCTTCTATTGTTTTTGAACCTGTCTCTGTTTTGAGATCATCTGGTGAGCTATGAGCAATTAATTTACCATGTCTTATGAGAACCAAATCATCACATCTTTCAGCTTCATCCATGGAATGGCTCGATAATAGAATAGTAGTGCCTTGATTAGTTAGTTTATTGAATAATTCCCATAAACTAGCCCGAAGTACTGGATCGAGTCCGATTGTCGGTTCGTCGAGAACCATGAGTTTTGGAGATCCGATTAAGGCAACAGATAAAGATGCTCTTTGTTTTTGACCCCCGGATAGATTCTTGACTAAACTATTGGCTTTATCTGTCAGGTCCACAGATATAAGAACATCCTTAATTATTTGTTTAGCCTGCTTTTTCTTGTGTCCCATCATTGTGGTGAAATATTTCAAATTTTCTCGGACAGTAAGATCAGGATAGATAGAGAGCTCTTGTGTCATATAGCTCATCACATCTCTTAATTCTTTCGAGCCAGCCGGGAGTCCAAATATTTCAATACTACCTGATGTTAGCTGTTGTCTCCCAACAATGCTTCTGATGAGAGTGGTTTTACCGGCTCCTGAAGGGCCGATAAAACCAATAGATTTACCAATAGGAAGATCCACATTTATATTCCTAAGAGCTTTTGTTGTGCCACCAAGAGTAACGGACAAATTCTTTATTTTAACTGATGCTTCCATAAGAACTATCATATCAAACAAGTACTTTATTAATAAAAGATTACATTAATGAGTAGTCTTTGGTAATCAGATTGATATTTTCTGTTGGCTGAAGATACTATAATTTGAGTATTTCCTCATTCCTGATATATTTAATAGCATAAGCAAATAGTTTTTGGAGAATATAAATGAGCAAGAGATTAGTATCGTTAATATCATCATTCGGAAAAATATTTACAGCCATATCGGTTATCTCTGTTTTTGCATTACCTGCTGTAGCACATGCATTATCCCCGGGAGATGTTAGCGCTTGGCAAACATCTACTGCATTGCCTACAGAGACTTTTACTGCTAGCGGGGCAGTATTCAATGGATATATATACAACATAGATGGAACTACTAACGCTGGTGATACGAAGAGTGTAACCTATGCCAAACTGAATGCTAACGGATCCGTTGGTGCCTGGACGACAAGTGGAAATGATCTACCGAATACTTTTCACAGGGCTACTACGGTTGCATACAATGGCTATCTATATGTAGTAGGTGGCTATAACGGAGTTCAATTCGATACTGTATATTATGCCCAACTTGATACTATTAACGGATCAGTTGGTGCCTGGAATACCACAACTACACTTCCAGTCCCTAATCAGAGTGAGGCCGTAGTTGTAAATCATGGTTTTATGTATGTTATCGGAGGTGGTAATGCTGCAGCTGGAGGAAATATCAATTCTGTATACTATGCACCAATAAATGCTAACGGTACTCTTGGCGCATGGGTAACTTCTCCTAATACTTTGCCGCAGAAGATAAGAAGAATTGGCGGAAATGTTTATAACAATTTTGTTTATATTACTGGCGGTATTACTACTAGCAATACTCAATCTGATACTGTTTATTATGCTCCACTTAATCCTGATGGTTCAGTAGGAGCATGGGTAACCTCAACTAATGTATTACCCACAGCTGTTTGGGACGCAACTTCAGTAATTAATAATGGTTTTATCTATAACATAGGAGGCAATAGCACATCGGGCAATATTAATAACGCCTACTATGCTCCACTTAATCCTGACGGCTCTGTTGGTTCATGGCTATCGGCAACAAACCCATTACCCGATTCAGTTAATGGATCTGTCGGCTTTGCATATAATAATTTTATATATAACATCGGTGGACAAAGTACATTATTGGGAAATCTTTCAACCGTCTATTATGCAGCTCTAACTCCAAAACCAATAGTACCTGTAGCTACATCATCCAATGCAGCCGTCTCACAACAGTCGCCTAATACAGGTTTTGCTAAAGTTAATAATCACAATGACTTATTACCATTAGCAGCAACTTTTAGTATTGCTGGAATTATTACTTTTTGTGGATATAAATTTAGTACTAAAAAATATAAATAATAATCTTAAATATAGTATGATTAATTTGTAAGTAAAAAAAATCATGCATCAACAAGATACAAATCAACCGCAGAATAATTCATATACTAGAGATGAAAAAATAGATCAGTATATTATGCCCACCGATAATAAGCCTGCAATTTATGCATATTATTTTGGCGTGGCGGGATTTATACCCTTTATAGGTCTTCCTTTTACATATCTTGCTTTAAAGTATGGTCGACAAGCTATGAAGCTGTATAAAGAAAAGCCTACTCCTGGCGCTAAAGTTCACGCCAAGGTCGGCATTTATTTGGCATACTTTGAAATCCTTGTCTTTATGGCCTTCATAGCTTTATTGGTTTTTGCATACATAAATAGAAACAGCGGACTTCCTAGAAGCTAAAACACCCATACTATTAATTTATAGATATGAGTATATGGTACAAGACCATTTATACCTTTCAAATAAACGAAAACCATCTATAAATAATGGCACATTAAATCCAAACAATACAACTATAGCCATTGATTACTGAACCATAACCTGGGTTATGAAATTCATGTTAGATTGTATAAATGAATATTTTATAAAAACTATCTAGAACATTTAAAAGATAGGCACAAGCAGACTATTAATTATTCAGGTATTTGCTTCGATAGTTAATCATCTTTAATTTTTCTACCAAAGTATCATGGACTATTCCATTAGAAACTATTGCGCCTTTTTTTGTTTCTGTCATAGCGTAGTTTGTTACCATATAAATACGTAGCATTATATACTAGACATAACTAATTAAATATTGTATAATGTAATTTATTAAAAGGAGAATAAAATGAGTGAAAAATTAAATGTATTCAGCGAATTTGAAGGCAGTATAGATGAAATACAGTCTCATTTAGATACAGGCTCAAGTTTTTCTGATGAAACCAATGCTGTTATTCGTTCAACCTCAGACTTATATGGTTCTAGTACGTCGATAATGAGTATTCTTGATGATAGACAATTGGCACAATCTAAAGCTGATACTTTGCAGTCTCAATATGGATTCGAGGACTATAATGATTATGATTCTTCTGTAGAAGGATATTCTATTGAAACTGTGGTTTTGAGAGGAATTACTAGAATATTAGTTGCAAGGGAAATATGGAGTCCAGTAAGCAAAAAAGGAACTATATTGGGAGGAATAGAGCTACAAAGATCACGACAATTAGCTGTAAATGATGATATTCAAGGTCAAATAGAGAGAATTAGAGCAGGTGAGGACGACAATCCAGAAAGTCCTTTTGCAGTAATTCACGCCGATTGTGATGGTAATTTTGGTATTAATCAGTACGATTTAGAATCCTTCGATATACCTGAAGTGGAAGCTATAGCTCGGGCCAAAAAACTAGATGAAGAACTCGGTTATAGTATCCCTTCTGGAGACGTAGCTGACAATAATTCTTATTTTGCTCAACAAATAGTCAACCAAGCTGTAAAATATGCGTTAAAATCCACCGCGGCCTACATGCTTAAATAGTAATTCTTAGTAGTCAATGCTTCTATTTAGTTTGGCCATAAGCTTCTATATACCAAGCAACGAAGAAAGACTAGGATAGTTAATATAAATAAAATAACCACAAATAAATGTGGTTATTTTATCGATTTTCAGCGCAAAATCGTTTATTAAAATACTAAGCTTACCTAAAAAAGCTTAGTATTCTTTTGTTGCGCCGTCTTTCATTGCTTTTTCGGCGTTGTCCTTTGACATCATTGCACAAACAGTTGTGCCGCATTTCTCATGCTTTCCTTTTGCCATAAAACCACCTTTAGCAGTTTGGTAAATCCCTGGTGCTGACAATTCAACTCCTTTTTCTTTGCATTTAACGCAATATCCTGTAACCATGTCTATCTCCTTTTAAATTAATTACTTAATTAATTATAACGCATCAATTGAATATATTTGTAATAAAAGCAAAAAATACTGACGTTTATTTAACTTTATATGGTGATAATATTGGGAAAAAGTTAAAAATGCCATGAAGTAGGCAGGAAGATGGATGTCTAATCTAGATTTAGGAACATATTGAAATGTAATTATTTAAACATGGGGTTTTGCTACATTGTAGCTTTTGCATACCATGTTTTGTAGATATAAGAGAGTTGATAGCCAATAGGGTAGGGCTGCATTTTAGACCATGCTGGATTAAGAGCCCAATAATCACTACCTCCAATTTTTGAACTTGAATCAAGTTCAACCCAAATATATCCAAAAGTTGGAGATGAGTTGATAGATACTTGACCCTGCATGCCTGGCCCTGAATCCATATTGACTGTGCTCGTATTAAAGCCCGCTTTATTAAAAAGATCTACTATTAAATTGAGGTCTTTTTCGTGGTCACCAGTACCTGGTCTAAATACTTGAACATTAATTTTGCATTGGCTTTCAGAGTCGGTTGACTCTTTGCATAATGGATTGCCATATATAATCGTTGAATCCTGAAGTCCAATCGGCAATTATCCCTTTACAGTAGGTAAACAGGGGTGTATAATTAAAGTATGAGATATACCATTAAGGATTTACAGAGAGACTTTCCTAATGACGATGCCTGCCTGGAATGGCTAAAAGAATATCTGTATCCTGATGGTATCTACTGCCCTATAGATAAAAAGATAACTCCTCATCACAGAATGAAAACTCGTAAATCATATTCTTGTGAATTATGCG
>CAIYEO010000083.1 GCA_903925195.1 uncultured Candidatus Saccharibacteria bacterium
AAATAGCTGTGTAGCTGCTCAGAACGGGATTCAGAATAAGTTTAAGAATACGCAAACTAAAGCAACTACTTATCAAGCTCATCTAGATTCAGGACTAACATTAATTACTACATATCAGACAAGTCATAACTTAACCGTAACCGACTACGCAGCGTTACTGATAGCAGCCCAAGCCGCTCAGGCAACCTCAGCTGCTTCTGTCAGTGCATTAAATAGCCTGAATCCAGTAATAGATTGTAATGCGACAGATGTTGCTACAACGGTGGCGACATTTAAGACAGCAGTTAAGCTAGCTAGGACAAACCTATCTACTTATAGAACTTCAGTCATTGCATTGTTTCACGCAGTTCAAGCAGTAAGCGCAACGGACGTTAAGGCAACCACGGGAGGTACACAATAATGAAAAATCTTAAGCATAATCAAAAAGGTTTCGCAGTCGTAGAATTTATACTTATTGTGATGATAGTAGTTGTAGTTAGTGCTATTGGTTTTAGGATTTCTCAGAAGCAATCCAACAAAACAGCTCCAGTTGCAACAACAAAGCCGACTACACAATCTTCAACAAAAAGTTTGCCTACACAAATACAATCTAGTAGTGATATAAATAGCTCAGTAACAACTTTGAACGCAGACCCTATTTCGACACAGCTTGATGAGACTCAATTTGATAGTAATATATCATCGTTACTGTAAAGATTTATTATTTGTCAATAGCTAATTTTCAAGAGGTGAACTATAATATATAGCTATGCTTGTATCTGTAGAAGTAACTGAAAAATCATTTGGTCATAAAATCCTATATAAGGATCTGTCTTTTGATATTCAAGATGGTGAAAAAATTGGTTTAATTGGCCGTAACGGAACAGGTAAATCTACATTACTTAATATATTAAATGGTGAAGACAAGGATTATTCTGGCCATATCAGTATTCGACGAGGAACTGTTCTTATTAGCTCTAGACAAGAGCATATTGGTCATGAGGATAAAACCGTACTTGAATATATTCAAGGAGATTTACCAGAATATGCAAAACTTACTCATATTATAGATACCTATCCAGACACAATGGGAGATAATCCAAGGAAGCTACAGGAATTTTCTGATGCATTAGAAAGATTTGGTCAACTGGAATATTATCAGATTGAAGATGAGATATCTCAGGCTTTTGACAGCTATCAACTACCTATTTCTAAAATGCATCAAAATTTCTCTTCATTAAGTGGTGGAGAAAGAAGGCTGGCGGAACTTATCAAGGTTCAAAGAAGCCGGGGAGATATTGCTCTCGTGGATGAGCCCACTAACCACATGGACTATATTGCTAAACTGGCTTTCGTAAAATGGCTTAGACTAACTCAAGAGTCGGTATTGGTTATTTCCCATGACCGTGATGTTTTAAGTGTAGTTGATCGTATATTGGAAATACGTGATGGCAAATGTTACAGCTATAAGGGTAATTATGAAAATTATTTAAAGTCTAATACATCTCAAATAACAAATCAGGTTAACGAATATGACTTATCTCAACGAAGAATAGCTAATCTCGAAGAAGATGTTATTAGATTTAGAAGATTGAAGGAAAAAGCTCGTAACCCTGGAACGATTAAAAGATTTAAATCTCAGGAAGTAAAAGCACTTGCCGAAATTACAGTCCTTCGAGGAACTGCAAAACCATCTTTTTGGATCGATCAAGAGTCGGCCAGTGGAATGAACGATAAGCTAACTGCTGCATACGATAAACACAAAACAAAAAATATTAAAGTTACAGCTCGGAAAAAAGAGGATGTTGTCAGTAGTCGACTATTAATAAGAATAGACAAGTTAAGCCTTGGCTATGAACATCCTCTATTTGAAGACATAAGTTTTATTATGCATGAGGGTGAAAGATTAAGGCTGAACGGAAGAAACGGAGCAGGTAAATCAACTTTAGTTAATGCAATTCTTGCCACGTCTAATAATCTTCCGCTTGATTCCAAATGCTATAAAGGATCACTAACGATAGAAAAAGAGATTAAAATTGGAGTCTATGAGCAAGAAATAAATCCAAAGTATTTAACTCTCACTCTTAATCAGGCATTAGAACAAATTCTTAGGGATAAAAACCTGCCAATTAATCCTGAGAAAATTAAGCAATTAATGAGTGACTACTTATTTAATCCTGGTAGTGATGGCAACATGATAGTTAAGCAATTAAGTGGTGGTCAAAAAGCTCGAATTCAGCTTATTGCGATGCTTATTAATGACCCTCAAATTTTAATACTGGACGAACCAACAAATCACTTAGACCTACCTAGCATTGAAGAGCTTGAGAACGCAATGAAAACTTATCATGGTGCTGTAATATACATTTCGCATGATAGCTTCTTTGCCAAAAAAATGAGCGGAACAACTATTAACGTCGCTCCACCTATTTCCTGATTATAGTCACCATAAATACAATATTAAGGCTTGTATTCATTGTGACTTAACATGTATTCTATGTGTAAGCATAAATACAATATATTATGATTTAAAGGGGGAGTAATGGCGTTGGGTATATTTGATAGAACGAGGAAATTTAAGCCTACCAAAAACAACTCATTCAAAATTGGCTTCATCCTTGTGATTTTATTAGTTAGTATTGTTGGTGTAAGACTCCTCTTCAGTTCTCATGCCGCCGTCACGCTTCCATCTACCGCTTCACTTCAAAATATGTGTGGTGTTACTAGCACTTATCAGGCTTCAGCGTATGTGCCACCAGTGGGCCAGGCTCCATTATCTTATGCTGATGGCCAGAATACTATTGCAGCCTATCCTAAGTTCATGCAATCTCAAGGCGGTGCTTATCAGCCCGGTCAACTAACTGACTTACATATTCAGTCTATTAGTGGAACTCCCTATATGTTTACTATGAACACTCCCTTAACTTCAGGTAATGACACCATCACTATTTCTACTTTAGCTAACCCAACAACTGCTTTACTGACTTTTCCTGTAATGTTCCTAAACAACAATCCAGCCCAATTTACTGTTGATCCTTCTGGAAATATATATATTATGTCTTGGTTTGGCACAGGAGTCTCATCAACTCCGGTCCTTTATCAGTACTCACCATTCTCAGGTAGCACTCTTAGTACTAACGCTGCATTAACTGCGGCTCATACAATAAACCTATCATATAACCCTATTGGGGGTGTCTTTGGTTACGTAAACTCAAGTGGTAACTTCACGGTTGGCTTAAATCAAAGCATCACCAACCAAGGAGCAAATCAGTACAATGCAGTAGCCACAGCTCAGCTGTACAACACAAGCTTAGTAAGTACTGGTACTAACAGCATAGATGCTCCAAACGGTCTACAACAAGCATCTAATGGAGACATGACATCTGTAGACAATGGAATGATGTATGTCTACACTAGCACCGGTCAACTAAAATTTTCTATGGGTACAGGTAATAGCCCTGGTACTTCTCTGAACTTAGCTTTGGCTTCATCGGCCATAGAGAACTCCGACGGTACTTATGACATTAGTAATAGCTCGATGGGAGTATCTAAGTTTAGTTCAACTGGAACATATCTTGGATCATCTCCAGACTTTCAGAATCAAAATAATGCGAACAATACACTAGGCGTTAGACCCGAACATCTGACTCAATATAACAATGTCGACTATTATTATGCTCAAGGCCTTAACGTTTGGGCATCAGCTGCTAATAATAAGACTCCTGGAATATTTAGCATAACTCCAGCTCAACTTGCTATATATACAAGCTATCCTCAAGGAACTAATGGTGTATTGGGGCTTGGAGCAGGGCTTACTACTCAAGCATCAATAACTGGCACTAAAGTTAAGAATAATTACTTTGCAACTGGTACTATTCCAAAAGTTAACTTAGCACTTTATCCATGGTGGTCAGGACAGATTGCTAATTACACAATAACCTATGAAGTTAGAAATATGGATCAGATCAATGCTAATCTACCAGGCACTACTCAGACAGTTACTGTTTCAGCACTAAGCTCAAATACTCCTTCATACATCCCATTGAACCTCACAGGCAATACTGAACCAGGTGCCTATGAGATTAGTGCTCATATATCGACCGGAGGAAAACAGGTCGGATCAGATTGTTTAGATTATTCTATTGGCGCTGTTGGTTCTGCTTACAATCCAGGCGGTACAAACTTTAGTAACTCAGTTGAGCAGGCTCATGAACTGGGTCAGAATATGGTTAGATCTATAAGTTCTTTGACGGACTGTTTGCCAACGATTGATCCTAATACATCATCACTTAGTACATTGCCAACGATTGATTGTTCTAAAATTGCGGTTAATGTTAACGCCGAAGCAAATTTAGCTAAACAGTACGGTATGACATATGTAGTCCAAATATCAGGTCATACAAACGCACTAGATAAGACACTAGTCAATACAAAAACAACTACTTGTCCGAATTACAAAACTGGAACAAGCATCTCTATGTGGGAGTGCCTAAGCTATCAGATGGCCGTAGCTCTTCCAAGCGTAAATACCTGGATGGACTATAACGAATTTAACAATACCATATACGGCACACCTGCAGATGCGGTAAACAATTTAATTATCCCAGCGTACTCTGCGTTAAAAACAGCTGGAACTAAATTAGGACAAACGGAAACTGTTATAGGTGGTTCTTTACTGGGAGGACAAAATGTTTCGTACATAAAGGGGATGGTTGCTGCTGGAATGCTCAATTATATAGATGCTTTTGATGTTCATCCATATCCTGGAGATAATCGTTCCTATGAAGAGCAGGGTGAAATTATTCCTCCACTCAATGCCAATCCTGGTGAAGCTACAAATCTTGGTTACTTAGATCAAATGAAGGCTCTAATGAATGGCAAACCATTAACTGATTCTGAATTTGGTGTTTGGCAAAGTGGTCAATCATCAACTTATGGCCAAGGTGATGTGATAGTAAGAGCTTCTATCTTGCAAAATTCTATTGGTATGACCAATCTATCCGTATTCATAAACGATGGTTGCTATCAGACAGCTGGAGTAAATTGGGGAACAGTTGGTTGTGGTCATGACGGTGGTGACTTGCCTGGTGTAACTGCTCAGGTGACTATGCAACGAATGCTTAATGGTGCTACAGTTTCTCAAAATAGGAAATTTGTACAGTGGCTACCTACTGGAATACCTCATACATACGCTGCACTTTATGGTCCATCAGGCACTGATACTGGCTCTGTTGCAGTTGCATGGGCCAGCGATTTTACGACTAGCATACTCCCAACATTATCTGGGGCTGGCAGTATGAACGTAACGAGTGAATATGGAGCTTCATCAATTCTGATAGCAAATACTCCGTTGTCAATTTCAGGGCAAGTAAAATATATTAATGTTCCTGCAGGCCAAACTATTACATTCAAACCTAGTGAAACCTATGGAGCTAATCTTGCTCTAAAGTCAGCAACTAATAATGTCACTGTGTCGGCAAGTTCAACTGCTGCATCAGGTTCTTGCAATGCGAGCAACGTAGTGCTTGGCCTGGATGATATTCTCAACCTTCCAAGTTGTGGGCCTTCACAGACTAATGGTTGGGCTCAGTCCCCATCAGATGCCTCGCCTTCTATTACTGTTAAGCTGCCGACTGCTCAGAATATCGATAGATTATTTATATCATCATCTTCGATTCACTCAGTTGACTCAAATATTAGAAATGCCACAGTTCAAGTTTCCAGTGACGGTAATACCTGGACAACCGTCGGAACAATCACAGATAATTTCATCCAAAGAAGTTGGAATATAGGTTTTACTGCTCAGTTAGTTTCTCAGATTAGAGTAACTAATATGACTGCCAATTATTCTGGTTATGCTGGTGGTTTGGCCCCTGTATGGTGGCCAACTGATACTACTAGTATGTCCGATCCTTCAAAATGGAACTATGGACCTAGTCAAATTTATGATATTGAGGCATATGCTCCTGGTGCTGGATCAACCACAAAACCACCAGTTGTTCCTAATGCACCAACAGCTTTATCTACAATCGTTAAATCGAGTACAGAAATAGATCTTAGCTGGATTGCAGCTATTGAACCCGCTGGAGCTACCAATACTGTAACAGGATATAATATCTTTCGTAACGGATCCCAGATTAGTTCAGGTGTAGTTTCTGGAATTACTTATCAGGACAAGACTACCGCCCCCGGCACAGCCTACTCCTATACTGTTCAAGCTGTAGACAATGCATCACCTGCTAACTTATCTGCTCAATCTACAAGTGTTTCTTCAACAACCTATCCAAAGCCTAGTACTCCAACTCTAAC
>CAIYEO010000084.1 GCA_903925195.1 uncultured Candidatus Saccharibacteria bacterium
CTTATATGGTTGCATCCTATGCTCATATGGCCTAGTCTCAGCGATTGCCGATACAATTTCACTACTAGACATACCAAACTCCATAGCTAAGGCCGCAACTAGCGCTAATACTCCCACATGATGCTTGCCTATTAGGTGACTATAGAGCTTGAGGCTAGCTTTATCTTTAGTCATAGTAAAACTGATGCCATCTAACGTCACCTTAATATCGTCTATCTTCCAGCCCATCACTTGATGATAGTCATATGTCTTATAATTTGGCTTCAAATACTTATGCGTTGCAGATGATTCATTATTTACCATCACCATATTCTCATCAACAAAATTAGCTACCGAAAAAATATCCTTTCCAGCTGCGTCAAGAGTCTTATATTTATCTAGATGAGCTGGAGCTAATCCGGTTATAATTGCCCTACTAGGATGTGTGATTCTGGCGAATAGCTCAACATCCCCTGGAGCGCCTTCACCATATTCGATTATTAATATTTCTTCATCACCCTTGAGATTGAATGCAAAATTTGCGTGAGAAATTGGTACGTTTTTATTGCCTGGTGTGGCTGCAATCTTGAGATGATCTCCTAGTACTGTCATTAATAATTCTTTCATTGAAGTTTTACCGTAACTACCGACAATGGCTATCTTTTCACCTTTAAAATTAGCGAATATTTTTTCAGATGCTAATATTTTGCGATTATTCCTCGGCGATATAAGTATAATTTTGCCCAAGAATAGTGGCACAATCACTAAATTAGCAATAATCACCGGATAGCCAAGCAGAAAGGCAATTCCAAATTCTAAGCCACCCATTAGCTCATGAAAATGCCACTGATATATGAAAAAAATACCTAGAGCTATAAACAATAAAGCTAGCAGATATGTAGCTAAAAGAATTAACCTTGCGGCCTTAGTTTTTTTTAGACTACCCCTATTTCTAACCTTGCCGAAATCTTGCGTATGCCAAAACCACTGCAAATACTTTATGGGATCGTACTCACTGGATTGAAGCATGTAGGTAATTGTTGTAAAGAATTGAGGCTTATACAGGTTAAGGAATTTACTAATCACTTGAGAAAACTCCTGATTAAATTAATAGTTATTTCTGGCTGATCTCTTTGTACAAAATGCCCTGCTTGACCAACTATTTCAATAGTTGATCCATCTATAACTTCATGATATTGAAGTCCATATTTTGGAGGAGTCATCGTGTCTTGTTCGCCATAAATGAGTAATGTTGGTAGATTCAGATTCTTAGAGTCATTCTTTAAATCTTCACCTACAATATTTTTAAATGTTTCTTCCATATGTTCCGCAATCAACATGTCAGATCCAACCGACTTATATAGTTTGTTCCTTAGTTTGGTTTTTACATTTTTTGGTAGTGGAGATGTAGCAATTTTACCGGTCTTTGTAAGTAGCTTAAGCATGCTTGCCTTACTTTTATATGCGTTTCTTATGCCTGAAGCGCCAATTAAGACTAATTGCCTAGTTTTCAACTCGCCAATTGCGATACCCTTTATGGCAATTGCACCACCGTTACTGTGTCCTATAATGACATCGATGTTTTTTAAATCAATCTTTTCGCAAAATTCATGAACTAATTTGGCATAATCTAAAAGGGTGTAGGCTCTGGGTGGTATTTGACTCTCTCCAAAACCTGGTAAATCTAAGGCGTATACTGTACCTAATTTAGCTAAATTGTGAATAAAGTCTTGCTGGCCTTTTATGCTGTCTGCCCAACCATGCAAAAAAAGAATCTTTAACTTTTGATCAGAATCTTTAACCTGATAATTAATAAGTAGATCACTGACGATTACTTGCATATGTTTATTATATATAAGTTTCTCTATTTGTTGTTGCGAATTTTTGTTTCAAGATCAATTAGACTAATAAATTTTGTTGGAAGCTTGAGCTGAGGGTCGATTCCAAAACCAGAGTAGCTAAGCTGTCCTGATTTTGAGCCTGAATCTAATTGGACTAAATTACGGGATATTGGTTCGATGCTAAACTTCATAGTAATTGGCGGTAAACTTTTATATTGTTTTGGATTAACAGCGTCTAATCCTTTAAAACCTACATCCTTAGCAAACATTTTCATGAGACTAGTATAACCATATCTGCTGACTGAAACATTTAAAGTTACTACACTTTTACCATTAATAGTTTGGTTTTTAATAGATTTGTAATCAATTTTATATACTTTATTTTCTCTAGCGTAGCTGACTAACTGATTTTTTTCATTGCTTGGCAGATTACCAAATGGCACTATTCCAAAAAGATTTTCATAAAAAGTTTGAGTAGAGCGAGTATTGGCACTAACCGAGTTTTTTGAATATCCCCAAATGTTCAAATCCTTCTTGTAGGAGATTGATTTCTTGTCGGCAGCTTTTTGATCAGTAGCAATATTTAAATATCTTACATATTCATAATTAGGGCTGTTAATCTCTTCAGTAGTGACTACTTTTTTACCTTGTGTCAGTGTAGTTATAGAATGTGAATAATTGTTTGCGCCTAGCGATAACTGAACTTTTTGATCAATATCATAGGTTCCATTAAAATAGGCCTGTGACTTCGTGAATCCATTTGTCGATAGGTTATTTGCAAATGAATCCCAAAAAACATTATTTGGACTTAGGTATATGCTATTAAACCAAATGCCAATGCCTATACCAAATACAACGATTCCCCCAATTACATAAAGTCTTAGGTTATCTTTTGAATGATTATCTAGTTTTTTTAGTAATATATTTGCCATTCAGACTATTATAGCAAATTAACTTACATTAACACCTAGATGATTTAAAAAATTAATTAATCTAAAAAATTAATAATTCTATACCCTGATATATATTCAATTTTAGTTGGACCGTGCTGCCGAATCATAGTCTCTTCTTCTGGGTATGTATGACCATGCATTAACATTTTTGGTTGTGCTCTATCGATATAATCAAGGAGCGCATCAAATCCCTGATGAGCTATTTCTTCTTCATCATTAATTCCTTTGGGTGGACAGTGGCAAATAAATATATCTACATTAGGAAAATTAGTCATCATAGCTGAGGCTTCCTCTTGTTTATACATTAAGGCCTGGGGATTATCCTTATATCTGACGCATCCTTGAAAGCCGCCGAACTTATATCCATTAAAATCCCAAGTATTTAAATGCATATTAATAATTCCAAGTTCATTCATATAAGTACCGCTATCATGATTACCGTATACTCCGATTTTAGGAATATCAGATATTTCCTTGAGTGGTAAAATATCTTCCCTAGTCAAGTCTCCAAGAGTTACAATAATGTCAATATTTTGAGCTCTAACAACCTCTTCAATATTGATTCTAGGATTTTTATCTGCAATTACTAGAAAGTTCATAATTTATATTATACCTTATCTTAATAAATATATCTTGGTGGAGCTACAGGGACTCGAACCCTGGACCTCTTCCATGCCATGGAAGCACTCTAGCCAACTGAGCTACAGCCCCACAAAACTTTTTTAAAAGTGTTGGTATATTAAATTTTACCTGATTTTCTTCTAACAATAAAACCCAATCCAAGAAAACTAAAGCTTGTTAGTCCTAGATATGTAATTTTATTAGTAGTATTATTGGAATCTATGATACCAAAACCAGTCTTTGGAGCTATGGAAATAGATGATTTAGTTATATTTAGGGTAATTGTTGCTTGAGAGCAATTTGTCGAGTCAAAAATTGAGCATAAACTATAACTAAAACTATCCGATCCGGCATATCCAGCATTGGCAGTATAGGTTATTGTGCCATTTGAAGTAGAAACACTTCCATGACTAGGACTACTTGTGATAGTGAGAGATTGTTGATTAGGGTTATTGGTTGCTTGAGAAAATACATCAAATGTGTTACTCGATCCAAAAGCTAAACTGGAAGTTATGGACTGCAGAATAGGTGCATCGTAGCCTGCTAGCGTCGAATAGTATACATTGTCTAATGCTGAAAAACCTGTATTAGTGCTACCACCTATTAGATACATCACACCGTTATACACAGAACTAGTTGAATGAGATATAGGTTTGGGCAGTGGGTTAGGTGAAACAGTCCAGTCACCGATTGATCCGTCTGTACTCAAAGGTGCAGAATAAACTGATGCTATTGTACCGGTTGAGTCAGAAAATCCGCCTACAGAAAATATATATCCGTGATAGGCCTGTATCTGTGGGAAAAATAAGCTTAGTGGTAAATTATGAGTTGATGCGTTCCAGTCACCGATTGATCCGTCTGAGTTAATTTTAGAATAATATACTTTGTCAGAATAGGTCATTCCAGAAACATTGTTAACTCCACCAGCAACGTAAATATATCCATTACTTTGTGTTGATCCGATGTCAGATAAAGATACTGGTAAATGAGTGGCAGTTTTCCAGCTATCAATTGATCCGTCTGAGTTGACGCTAGTGTAGTAAACAGTGTCAGAAGAAAAAACACTAGAGTTCCAACCACCAATCATATAAATATAATTATTAAAAGTTACCGCTGAGCTGCCATAAAGGGCCTGTGGTAGATTTGTAGCTAATTTCCAGTCGTTTATTGATCCGTCTGAGTTGACGCTAGTGTAGTAAACAGTGTCGACTATACCACTGCTGGCACCATTACCTCCCATGGCATAAATGTAATTTTTAACAATTACTGAGGCATGCCAAGCAATTCCTGCAGGCAATAACTTAGGCGATGTTGTCCATGCACCTAATGATCCATCACCTGCAATTGGTGCAATATTGGTTAGATTATTCGAAGAACTTCCTTCTCCACCAATTGAATAAATGAACCCATGGTAATTAACAGATGTTGATTTATTTACTACTTGAGGTAGATTAGTCGCTGATTGCCAAGATGAATTACTGCCAGGGACAGTTGCCGCATAAGCCTTAGATAAAATACCACTACTTAAAGAAACAAAAGATACAGTGATCATGAAAATGTAGATATACTTACGTAATATTTTTTTCATTTTCTTTTTACCCCTCTATAAAAACTTAACAGTTATGTTAATAATAGATTATTGCACAAATAATTACAAAACTATTATCTTTAAAACTAAAAAACCAAGACTATCTTGGCTTTTTACTATTTCGTACGTGCCCACCGAAAGCGGCTGGAAATTTTAATTATTATTTTTGTTTTTCACTACGCCGCTATTTGAACGTACGAACATGCTAATGTTTATAGCTGAAAACGTAGATACTGTCAAATACTAACTAATTAGCTTCTTAAAAATATCTTCGTTTAATATATCTATTCCGAGTTTTTTAGCTTTTTCAATTTTAGATTTTCCTGGCTTTTCACCAAGTACCAAATATGTAGTGTCCTTGCCAACACTAGATTGAAAATAACCCCCCATCGACCTAATCCTATCAGCAATTTGTTCTCTATCTAAGCCAGATATAGATCCACTAACAACAAAGTACTTATCGGCTAGCTTATTATTAACTGGACTTGATTCTACTGGATTAACTCCTAGCTTCTTAAATTTATCAAGAATTTCAATATTCTCTGAATCGGCAAACCAAGAAACAATCGATTCGGCTACTACTACTCCAATGCCCTCAACTTTTTCTAGTTCATCTTCACTTGCCCTGGCTAATCTATCCAAACTTCTAAAATGTGAAACAAGGTCATTGGCGGTCTGTATTCCAACATGTCTAATACCTAGCCCAAATACAAATTTCTGTAGACTAGGCTGCTTCTTCATGCCGATAGACTCAATTAATTTAGCGGCTGATATGTCAGCAAATCTATCCATAGAACGTACATCTTCAAAGTTCAAAGAATAAAGATCTGCTGGGTCAGCAATAAGCTTGGCATCAAGCAAGGCTTTAATATTTTTTTCACCTAAGCCATCGATATCTAATGCTCCTTTCGAAGCATAGTGGATGATCCTGTTTTGGACTCTAGCTGGACATTTGGTGTTTATGCATCTCCAAATTACCTCATCAGCCTTGGATTTAATAAGAGCATGGTCACATTCAGGACATCTAGTTGGAAATTTGAATTTCTTTTCAGTGCCATTTCTAAGCTTAGTAAGTGGTTCAACAACTTCTGGAATAATATCCCCTGCTTTTCTAACAACTACTGTATCTCCAACCCTAATATCTTTTCTGTCTATTTCGTCCTGATTATGCAGAGTTGCCATCTGAACAGTTGATCCGGCTAAAACTACTGGTTGCAAAATAGCGACTGGAGTAGCTGCGCCAGTTCTACCTATACTTATAAAAATATCACGAAGTTTTGTAGTTGATTGTTCGGCTGGGAATTTATAGGCTATAGCTGCTCTAGGAGCCTTACCAACAATGCCAAGACTCTGGTAAAGCTGACGATCATTAATTTTAATAACTAGGCCATCGGTATTAAACATCATTTCATGTCTTTTTTCCGCCCATAGTTTAACTGCACTCATAACAGTTGCTATGTCTTTTGCAATATAACTAGTGCCAAATGATGGAGGATTTACGATTAAGCCTAATTTTCTAATGGCTTCGTAACATCCCTGATTGGTTGTTAACCTACTTGGCGGATTAACGATTAGATCGTAAGCCCTAAAGACTAGTGGCCTCGCAGCGACTATAGATGAATCAAGTTGTCGTATAGTACCGGCTGCCAAATTTCTTGGGTTAGCATAGAGAGGCTGGCCAGCTTCTTCTCTTTGTTTATTTAGTTTTTCAAAGTCTTGCTTATACAGAACAATCTCACCTCTTATTTCAGTCGTGCCAGTACAATAATGCTCGAAACCTTTAACCTGTCTCAATTTCATAGGTACTGAGACGATTGTTTTAACATTTTCTGTGACATCCTCACCAGTCGTACCGTCGCCCCTTGTTACGGCTTGACTAAACTCACCATCAATATAGATAATCGAACAAGCTAGTCCGTCCATCTTAATATCCAAAAAGAATTCTAAATTTGCTCCTTCGCTCAACTTAACCATTCTAGTCGCCCATGCCTGAACTTCAGCTTCATCAAAAACGTCATTTAAACTAAGCATTCTAGATTGATGAGTAACCTTAGAAAAGCTGGAAAGAACCTTGCCTCCTACTCGTTGTGTTGGAGAATCTTTTTTGATAATGTCTGGAAATTGAGATTCTATTTTTTTTAGCTCACCAAAAAGTCCGTCATAAACGGCATCATCTACTGAAGGTTTATCTAAAACATAATACTCATAAGAATATTCATTTAGCTGACTGACTAATTTATCTACCCTATTTTTTGCCTTATCTAAATTCATATTAGCTCCCTATATAGTAGATACATATATGAATGAAATATAAATAGCAATACTAAGGCTAGAAAGAATTCGGTATAAATAATTAGTGTCTTCGAGATCATCGCAACAGGTAAGGTGACGACAATGAAAATTAGCACCAATGCTACTGCCATGAAAATTATGCGTCCAAATACTGCTATTCTTCTCTTTTTAACCATTTGACCAGCTAGCTTTAGTGATTGCCATGGAGTCATATTGGGCACTGTAGCAATATAGAAGGCAATCAAAGATGTTGCTAATAAATAAAAAGTCAGTGCCCACAAACCCCCACTAACTAGACAGACAATAAATTTAACAATAATATTTACAGTTATTAAGCCACTGAAAAAATAGGCAAAAATCATGGAACCGATTACTAGGGGTAAAAGTTCAAGAGCTATGATAAAAGCAATAATAAGAGTTGGTATAAGTGGATACATGCCTTTATAAAAGCCATCCCTGGCTCTTATTTTGTTTTTAGCATAAACCTCTCTCAGACAATAAATTATTACTAGTGAAATAATAATCCATAGAATCATCTGATAAATACCTGAGCTTGTATTAGAACTATTGCCAGGACTATTATTCAGAACACTTCCCAGTAATGAACTGCTCTTAGACAGCGAACCGCTATTTGAATTTGTAATCTTAGCTATCTCTGAGTTAGTGCTGAAACTCAAACTATTAACAAAAATAAAGCTCAGCAAACAATAGACCAGAAAGATACTAGAGAATAATCTCCAATTATTCTTAAGAACTATAATACTACCTGCTAGTAGTTTAAAAGGTCCGTTAATTTTTTTACTAACATTCTCATCCTTAGCTAAACTTTTTTTAGGAAGTTTGACTGTAGGTTTTCGTGATAATTTACCAATTGTACTTTTAGGATTAGCCATAGGAATACTTACTGGTGATCTTCCATCTTTTTTAATC
>CAIYEO010000085.1 GCA_903925195.1 uncultured Candidatus Saccharibacteria bacterium
AACTTTGACTTTCTTTTTAACAAAAATACTCTTGATAATTCTTTCGATGAAGCTATAAAAGACATTTCAAAAGTTGATAAGAAGCTATGGGAATAACCTATGTCATTCACCCTAGATACTAGTGCATACTCCGCCTTCAATAGAGGCGATAAAAGGCTAAGGGCATGGTTTAGCCCTAACAATGATATTATTGTGCCAACTATAGTTATAGGTGAATTACGCGCAGGTTTTAATGCCGGCAGTAAGCAAAAAGAAAATGAAGAGTTACTTCAAAGATTTCTAGATAGTCCAAATGTCTCTGTTCAGACTATATCAGACAAGACAACTGTGATTTACTCTCATATCTATCTTTCACTTCGCAAAAAAGGCAAACCAATTGGATCAAACGATATGTGGATTGCAGCAATAGCACTAGAACTAGATAATGAACTACTGACTTTGGATGATGACTTCAAAAACATATCAGATTTAATGCTGGGCTCTATATAAGATCAGTTTTAGAGGGCCACTGTATACGCTATTGCAACTTTTATCCTAGGCTTCTGACCAGTCTAATAATTTTGGTCTACCCCATTTCCCCATTTGATCCACGTCCATTATAAGGTCTTTATGATTATGACTTAGAAATCGTGAGAAAATAAGTTTATCATCTTCTCTTATAATTTTTGACTCATTAATTTCTTCTAGATTAAGCCACCTAAATTGATTGTTTTTTTTGATCTGACTTTTAGACTCCTCTGTAATCTCTAGTAGATAAATTAGAGATCTAAGCCTTACCCTTCCGTCTGGTCTAGGCTTGTTAATATAACTATCTATAGTGCACGCAAATTTAGGCACCAAAGTTATTCCTAGCTGCTCCCTCTCTACCTCAATGACCTTTTTTAAGGGATCATCTCCTTTTTTAAAAAACGTCCCTTGTGTTGCTCCGCAAACCCATACACCCTCGTACTTATACCTTGTGAGCAAAAGTTTGTTATCACAGATAATAAAAACTGCTACTGACTCTTTAGGTGTATCAAAATTCAATGATATGTCCATCTTAACCTCGTTGCTAATTATGCAAGTATATCACCTACATTGAATTACTGCTTCGTATTTAAAAAATGGAATTTTGAGTGACTAAGATTATTGAATCCTAGAAACTTTAGTTTTAAACCACATACCTTTTCCTAAAGAAAAAGCCTTCTAATTTGGGCTCTTTTATTGGAGGGCCACTGTAGACGCTATTGCAACTATCATCATCGGTTTTAATAAATATAGTACAATGTAATCAAATGGTTCACATACACTTTATATGCCGAGGGAATGTTTATAGAAGCAGGTTAGCAGAAGCTTATGCTAAATCGTTACTAAAAGACAATAGTGATATAGAGATTAGCTCAAGTGGTATTGAAGCAAAACTTGCTCTTAATGGTGATGTTGATATTGATGCCGTGAAAGCACTTGAAGCAGATAATCTAAAGAAGCATCTTGTGCCCAGTTGGCAACAAACAACCCAAGATTTAATTGATAGTCTAGACCTATTAGTATTTATGAATGATTCCGTATATGACGATGCTTCAAAACTTTTTAATTTACCGAAGGACAAATGTGTAACTTGGCATATAAAAGACGTAGATAATATTTACCCACAAGTTAAAGAACAGGTAGATATTCTCATGAGAAAGTATGTTTAATCTGAAATTATAAAACGCTTATGCTTGGAGGGCCATCTGGGACTTGAACCCAGGACACCCTGCTTAAGAGGCAGGTGCTCTAACCAGCTGAGCTAATGGCCCTGAAACACTATTTTATGATAGCGTACTGACAAACTTTAACAAACTACCCCTGTTTTTGCAAGTTTTTATAGAATTATTTAAGTCACTTATTCAATTTAGAGAACTGATTAATGGTA
>CAIYEO010000086.1 GCA_903925195.1 uncultured Candidatus Saccharibacteria bacterium
GCTAACTTTGCTGAATCATTAGATGCTGCTTCAAATGGCGAAGTAGTACTGATTCAAAGGAGAGGTAAACCCGATACAGCGATTGTTGATGCGGAATTACTTGAAGATTTCCTGTCTTCAACTAATCCTAGAATAATATCAAAAATTAAAAGTTCAAGATCTGAAAAATCTATCCCCTATAGTGAGGCTATTTCTGGGCTTCTATGAAATATAATGTCGAATTTAAGCCCAGTGCTTTAAAAGACCTAAAGAAACTACCTATTAATATTCAAAAAAGAATCGCAAAGAAATTAGATTATATTTTAAATCAGAATAAACCCCTCGATTTGGCCGTCCCATTAATTGGTAATAGTATTGCAGGTGATTACAGATTTAGAATAGGAGACTACAGAGTGGTTTTTGATCTAGTAAAAAATAAACTAATAATTATATTAATTGAGCATCGCAGAGAAGTATATCGTCGTAAATAAAAAAACAACATTTTAGTGAGCGTCATAAATAGAATTTTCCTGGTGAAGTTATTGGTGATGGTTCTAATTAAAAATTCGAAGACATTGACTTGTTTACAGTAAACAGTTTAGTGTAAACAATAAGCATGGTTGA
This sequence comes from uncultured Candidatus Saccharibacteria bacterium, assembly GCA_903925195.1. Next base: position 604 of record CAIYEO010000086.1, read on the forward strand.
AAATACGCTACAAGAATAAAAAATTTGACAATAATAGCTAATGTTAATAACATTAAAATAATGGATATAAAAGACAAATCACCTGAGAAACAAGAATCATCTAAAGAAAAAGCATTAGAAGAATTAGAATCATTTGCAAATAATCCTGGCCTAGAGGAATTAGCTAGTCTTTTTGGAACAGAGAGTTTACCAGAAGGCAATTCAGACAGATTGGCTGTTTTGCAAGAATTAGCTGGACATCATTGGGATTTTCGTAAAGGAGCTGAAAGACAAGCAGTTGACTGGTCGGCAAGTGGCGAAATAGAAGAAGGAAGTGAACAATGGGATAAAGTATTTAATTCTGCAGAAAAATTAGGCTTAGTTCAAGACACCGAACCTAAAAACAAAAATCCAGATTTCCTAGTTATATTGGGTGGGGCTAATAAGGCCCCACTAGATCGCTTAAGGTATGGACTGAGTGTTGTAGATGACTTTGATCAAGTAGTTTATCTTGGTTCATCTAGAGTAGTGAGTGATGCAGAGCGTGAAAAGGCTCAAGATTATGCACCGGATGCTAAAACTGAATTTGATCTTGGAAGCGGCGCATTTGAAACATTATTAGGAGCAAGGCTAGTTGATGAGATTACTGTCGAGCGTGATGGTGATACTTGGGGTATGAGAATGTACGAATTTGAAGTAGATGGAAAGCCCAAGACTGGATTTGTTTTAAGCACTCCTCAAACTATTCAAGGAAATAGAGCTACAACTTATGATAACTACAAATTCTTTGCTGATAGGGCTGAACTTGCTGCTAATCCGAACAAAACAGTTGTTGCAGTAACCACTGGATTTTATACTTCTGGACAACACTTACCAGCTGTTCAGGAACTCACATTACCATTTGGAACTAATGTTGAGACTGTTGGTCATAGTGCTGAATATACTGGAGTTAAGAGACAGGCAAGTCAATTATTACAAGAAGCCAAGGCCGCGATTGACGCTTCTGTAAGATTAGATCAGGCAATAACTTCAAAAACAAATAATTGATTCACTA
>CAIYEO010000087.1 GCA_903925195.1 uncultured Candidatus Saccharibacteria bacterium
TTAATTTATCAATTATTTTTTTCTAATTAATTAATATTGGCTAAGTCTTTTTCTTTAAACTTATATTTATTTTTCTATTAATTGTTCAATTAAAAAAAACATAAAATAGGGCAGTACCGTAACTCAAATCTCTGACAGATTTAGACATATTCTGTATCATGAACGACATTACTGGTTACTACATTGTAAATAAAACAATATATATTTATTGTAATTAACAGAGTAGAGCTGTATATAATACTACAAAATATGTTGACTATATTCAGTGCTTATGCTAATTTAAGAGGGTAGTATTTTTCCTGAATATTACAACGGGAGAAAGTTTCCGATAACGCTCTAATTATCAGAAATGATAGTTGAGCGGTCAGTCTGCTAAGGACGATAAGCGCTAAATATTTTATTAATGAGCGGATTTATCGTCCAAGGCTCCAAGTTTACTAAAAAGTACTCATAAAAAAATGAGTACTTTTTTTGTTGTTACCTTTATGTAATCATAAAAGGGTGAGTATTAAAAATAACTATTACATCTTACTTATCTCGGCAGTCTTTCTTATTGCTTTGATGCTGCTTACGAACCCATTAAGGCTTCCTGTATATTTCTTTATTATTCCGTTTGTGCTACTATTTTTGATCCTATTAACATCTTCGAATATACTTCTTAGTAAGGTATTTTTTATAGGCAACCATCATAAAAGTCGCCGTAAGATCATTTCTCTAACTTTCTCACTGCTAGTAACCATACTGATTGCCATGCAGTCTATCGGTCAGCTTACTGTAAGGGATTTTATAACTCTAATGGTTATTTGTTTAATTCTTATTTTCTATATTAATAAAACATCATTTTCAAGATAAATGATTATATAGATGTCCTTGTGACTGATATAATATAGCTTATGGACAACAAGCAAAATTACCAAGGTAATATAACCTTACCTCCGCTAGGTGGGGAAACGGTAAAACCAATAGGAGAAAACTATAATAAGCATTCAAGCCAAGAGGTTGCAAAAAATAACTCTGATTTGCCACAAACAGTAATGCCACCAATAGATATAAATGCCATCAACTTTGCTCCTCCTGCAGGCCCGGTTGGCCAAGCAGGCGCCAGTACATCAGCGGTCACTTCATCTAATGATGCAGCTGAATCTTCAATACCAAAAGAATGGATAGTCAAAGCTAAAGCGGTTATCAGCCAAACCCATGATGATCCGCATGTTCAAAATCTTGAGATTAATAAACTGAAAGCTCAGTACATGAAGAAGCTCTATAACATAGACATTAAAATACCAGATGACGAATCATGATTAACAGGGGTAAGATATAATGAACATATTAGTGACGATTTTACTCTCAATTATATTCATATTCTTGATAGCATCATTACCTGTATTCATATACGTAAGAAAAATAGCTCGTGGTCAAAAAAATTATGAGAGAGGTCTCAAGATGATCACTCTCTTGATTCATATTCCTCCAACCAGTGAAGATCTAGACTCTAATGGTAGGGATAATCGTGACATAACAGAGGAATCAATATCTCAAGCTCATATAATGTACGATATTCTTAGCAGTAGCTACCGAAAAGGTTTTAAGGATAAATTCTATGGTCAAAGATATTTCTCATTTGAAATAGTTGGCTCTAAATCGCTAGTTTATTTCTATGCTTCTGTGCCTATTTCTCTTATTGATTTAGTTAAACAGGCTGTTATGAGCTCTTATCCATCAGCTATTCTGGAAGAGGTTGAGGATCATAATATATTTAATAAGATTGGTAAGATTAATAGTACTGTCGGTGGAGAGATCAACCTTAAGGAATCATATGCTTATCCAATCGCAACCTATCAAGACTCTAAAAGAGATGCAATACAGTCTCTACTAAATTCCTTTGCTTCTTTGACAGAGGAAGATGGAGTAGGATTGCAGATATTAATGAGACCTGCAGATCCTAGCTGGAGAAAAGAAGCCTCGATTATTGCTGGAGATAAAAAGAAAGGCAAAGAATCCAAGGCTGGCTTTGATTTGCTCACAGAATGGTTAAAACACATACTAGTATCTTTCTATAAAGTTCCAGATAGTAAAAATGACAACGGAAGTGCAAATAAAAAAGAATTATCATCTTTAGATCAATCTATTATCGATGCGATTGAGGACAAAACTAGACACCCAGGGTTTGAGGTTAATATAAGATTGCTTGCCTCATCCAATGTGAACCAGAGGGCTCAATCGATAATTAATAATGTCAAAGCTTCTTTCTCTATATATGAAGCACAGGGAAGGAACGGCTTTAGTTATTCTGCAACAGATAATATCGAAGAATTTGTAACCGACTATATTTTAAGATCTTTCAAGACTAAAAAGAAGAAGAATATTTTGAATTCAATTGAACTCTCTACTCTTTTTCATTTTCCGGACGAAAGAAATACACCTACTTCTCAACTGTCTAGGCAGGCATCAAAACAGGTCGATGGCCCTAGAAATATACCCGAAAAAGGTCTATTGATTGGCTATAATATTTTTCGTGGCATAAAAAAATCCATTCGCATCAATGATGACGATAGAAGAAGACACATCTATATGCTGGGTCAAACTGGTACAGGTAAAACTACTCTTTTAAAAAATCTTGCTCTCCAGGACATGCTTGATGGAAAAGGTTTTGCTTTTATCGATCCCCATGGTGATATTGCTGACCAAATACTTTCCATGGTTCCTAAAGAACGTGCAGAGGATGTAATATACTTCAACCCATCAGATATGAATAATCCGCTTGGACTAAATATCTTTGAGTTCACTGATCCTCAGAAGAAGGATTTTTTGATTCAAGAGTCAATCAATATGCTTTATAAATTGTATGATCCAAATAAGCAGGGAATGATGGGTGCTAGATTTGAACACATTTTCAGGAACGCAGCTCTACTTGTCATGGCAGATCCAGAGGGGGGAACATTTATTGATATCCCTAAGTTATTCACCGATCCTAGGTATGTACAGCAAAAACTAAAGTATGTTAAAGATCAGACAGTAATAGATTTCTGGACAAAAGAAATGCCTCAGGGGCAGAAATCTAATGACTTTGGTGATTTGATTAGTTGGTTTAGTAGTAAGTTCGGTGCATTTTTATCTAACGATATGATGAGAAATATCATCGGCCAAACCAAGAGCTCCTTTAATCTTCGAGAGGTGATGGATAATAAGAAGATTCTCATAGTTAACCTTAGTAAAGGATTAACGGGTGAACTGAACTCTAAATTACTAGGAATGATTTTTGTAATGAAGTTTCAGGTTGCTGCTATGAGTAGATCAGATATTCCTGATGAAAAAGATCGCGTTGATTTTTGTTTGTATGTTGATGAGTTTCAAAATTTTTCAACAGATTCATTTGCTGATGTTATGTCTGAAGCAAGAAAGTTTAGACTTAATTTAATAGTAGCTAATCAGTTTACTACTCAATTAACAGATGAAATCAGGTCGGCAGTCTTCGGTAACGTAGGTACTATAATAGCTTTCAGGATTGGCCAAGACGATACTGAACCTCTGAAGAAATATTTCCAGCCAACCTTTGATGAAGATGATTTATTAAAACTAGCAACTGGAGACACTATTGTAAGAACACTCGTTAATGGCGTTCCTACGTCACCATTTAGTATGACTACGTTAAGAGACCAGGGTCATTCCAATCCTCAGCTTGGAGAGGCTCTAAAGCAGCTCTCAGCAGCAAAATATGGTAGACCTAAAGCAATAGTAGACCAAGAAATCAAAGAAAGGCTGAAGCCTGGTACTTTACCGATGGCTGGAATGAATCCTATGGCCAACGCTAATCCAGGTCAAGTGATGGGAGGCAATCCTATGATTAAAACAGTTTCCAATAATTCATCATTCCTTGACCAATGGCTAGCAAAGAAGACGGCTTCTGATGCTATTCCTAAACCGTCAATCAATCCTCCTAGTGTTGCTGTACCGAATGAGACAGTAACTATAGTGAGTAATCCCACACAAAATCCATTAATTTCCAACAGTCAAAACCTGGAACCTGTAGAGGTTCCGACAGAACCTGTTAAAAAAGTTACAAGCGAAATGCCAGTGCCAGTAAATGAGCTACATGTTAATTTAAATGATGATAATCCAGGCGACAGTGGTGTTTTTCACATCAATAAAGACTGATTCTTGAATATATTTTCTTGTAAATAGCGAATGAAAGAACTATAATATTCAAGTAAATTAAGTTGGGTGGCCTTAAATAATATATCCAACGAGGGCGATAAAAAGTGACTAAACAAAAAAAATACGATTCAGATGACATACAAGTATTAGAAGGACTAGAGCCTGTACGTAAGCGACCAGGTATGTACATTGGTGGAACTGGTTTTGATGGTCTCCACCATCTAATAAAAGAAATTGCCGATAACTCTGTCGATGAGGCTATTGCAGGATTTGCAACTGAATTAAGAGTAACTATGCTTGCCGATGGCGGAATAAGGGTTGAGGACGATGGCCGAGGTATCCCTGTTAATAAAGTTGAAAAAACTGGCAAGAGTGCTCTCGAAACTGTATTAACTATCTTACACGCTGGTGGTAAATTCGGCGGCGGCGGATATAAAGTTTCAAGTGGTTTGCACGGAGTTGGAATTAGCGTCGTTAATGCATTATCCACAAAACTCTTAGCTGAAATCCACCGAGATGGATATTCCTTTACTCAAGAATACTCAAAAGGTATACCCAAAACATCTATTAAGAAAGGCGAGAAGTCTACGAGCACAGGAACAAAGATTACATTTTATCCTGATGACACTATTTTTGAACTAATTGAATTTGATTACAAATGGGTCCTAGACTACCTAAGACACCAAGCTTACCTTACTAAGGGGCTAAGAACATTTGTAACAGATGAAAGAACAGGAAAGAACTATAGCTTCTATTTTGAAGGTGGTATTCAGTCATATGTTAAGCACCTAAACATCGGGAAAGATGCAATTGATGACGATATATTCTATGTTGATAAACAAGTTAAAGAAACTCAGGTAGAAGTAGCACTTCAATATACGGAATCTTACAACGAGACTATCAAAGCATTTGCTAACAATGTGTTTAACCCTGACGGAGGAACTCATCTAACTGGATTTAGATCTGCATTGACGAGAGTAGTAAACGAGTATGGACGAAAAAGCGGCTTTATTAAGGAAAAAGAGGAGAATCTTTCTGGTGAAGATTGCCGTGAAGGACTTACCGCTGTTATTTTAGTTAAAATTCCTGACCCTCAATTCGAAGGTCAAACCAAAAATAAGCTTGGTAACCCTGAAACAAGAGGTTATGTAGAGCAGGTAATGACTGAATATTTGAATTATTATCTTGAAGAGCATCCAGCTATTGCTAGGAAAATTATAGATAAAGCTCTTCTTTCGGCTAGGGCCCGAAAAGCTGCTCGTGCTGCTAGAGAAAATATAATTCGCAAGGGAATTCTGGAAGGGGCAAGTATGCCTGGAAAACTTGCTGATTGTTCATCTAAAGATCCAAAGAATTCAGAACTCTATCTTGTAGAGGGAGACTCAGCTGGTGGATCTGCAAAAAGTGGACGAGATAGTGCTACACAGGCAATTCTACCTCTAAGAGGTAAAGTGTTGAACGTTGAAAGAGCAAGACTAGATAAGATGTTGGCAAATAACGAAATTTTAAATCTTATCAAAGCTATGGGCGTAGGCATTGAAGAGTCCTTCAATGTCAGTTCTCTGAGATACGATAAGATTATTATTATGACAGATGCCGATATCGACGGTGCCCATATTAGTACTTTGTTGTTAACTTTTTTCTTCAGATTCATGAATCCAGTTATAGAAGGGGGTCATCTCTACCTCGCAAAGCCTCCATTATTCGAACTTGTTAAGCCTGGACGTAAAACTTCTACTTTTGTTTACGATGAAGCCGATTTAACTGTTCTCTTGAACACAACTATCGCCAATCGAAAGAAAGAAGGCCTCAAAGTTGATCCTGGTGATGAAAAATATAAACAAGCTGGTTTCGTTGAGCAGAAACGATATAAAGGTTTGGGTGAGATGGATGCAGAACAACTCTTTGAGACTACTATGAATCCTGAAAAAAGAGTCTTAATACAGGTAAGAGTTGATGATGCAGAGAAGGCCGATGCTATTTTTAATAAACTCATGGGAACAGAGGTTGAACTTCGAAAGAACTTCATACAAACTCATGCTAAATTCGTTAAAGATTTGGATATTTAAGGATATATAATGGAAGAAAAAGAATTAACTACTGTACCTACACCACACGTAAATATTGAACCTAGAACTATTGAAGATGTCATGGAGAAAAGTTATTTGACTTACTCTATGAGCGTTATAGTTTCCAGGGCGCTTCCTGATGTCCGTGATGGCTTGAAGCCTGTTCATCGTAGGATTTTATACACTATGAACCGAGACGGCCTTAGAGCAGGTGCTAAGCACCGAAAAAGCGCAAACGTTGTTGGAGCTGTTATGGGTGATTATCATCCACACGGGGATGCAGCTATTTACGACGCTATGGTTAGAATGGCTCAACCTTGGTCTTTGAGATATAGACTAGTTAATGGTCAGGGTAACTTCGGTTCTATGGACGGAGACCCACCAGCGGCCATGCGTTATACAGAAGCAAAAATGACTAAACTAGCCGAAGAAATGCTTGTTGATATTGAAAAAGAAACTGTAGATTTTAGAGAGAACTATGACGGTAGACTACAAGAGCCTTCAGTTTTACCTGCTAAACTTCCAAACCTACTCCTTAACGGACAATTAGGTATAGCTGTCGGTATGGCCACTAATATACCTCCGCATAACCTCGGTGAGCTGATAGATGCTACTATTCATTTAATAGATAATCCAGAGGCCAACGTAGACGATTTACTCGAATTTGTTAAGGGTCCAGATTTTCCTACAGGTGCTGTAATATACGGCAAAGAGTCACTTAGAACAGCTTACGCAACCGGTAGAGGCGGTATTGTTGTCAGAGGAGTTGCCGAAATTATCGAAAATAAGAAGGGCAGAAACCAGATTGTTATTACTGAAATACCTTATAGCTTAAATAAGGCTTCTCTCATTGAAAAGATCGCTGACTTGTATAAGGATAAAAAGATTTCGGGAATCAGTGATATTAGAGACGAAAGCTCTAGAGGAGATGTCAAAATAGTTATTGATCTCAAGAAAGACGCATTTCCTAAGAAATTATTGAACCAACTCTATAAGCTAACTCCTCTACAGAGCTCATTCCACTTCAACATGTTGGCACTTATCGACGGAATTCAGCCAAAAATTCTCGGGCTAGTCGATATTATTAGCGAACACATCAAACATAGACAGGTTGTAGTCCGACGTAGAACAGAATTCGAGCTTAAGAAGGCCAAGGAAAGAGCTCATATCTTAGAAGGGCTCAAAATTGCGTTAGATCACATTGATGAAGTTATTCGAATAATAAGAGCCAGTCAAACTTCTGATGAAGCCCAGATTAATCTTATTAAAGAATTCAAGTTAGATGAGATTCAGGCCAAAGCTATTCTAGCGATGCAGCTTAGAACGCTTGCAGGTCTAGAAAGACAAAAAATTGAAAATGAATTAGCTGAGTTAGTAAAGATCATTGTAAATTTAGAGTCAATTTTAGCTGATGAGAAAAAGATTCTTAAGATTATTAAAGATGAGTTCCTAGAGATTAGAGAACTCTACTCAGATGAAAGAAAAACAAAGATTATCCCTGGTGAGCTAGGTAAGATGAGTGATGAAGATTTAGTGCCAGATGAACAAGTTGTTGTTACGCTTACATCAGCTAACTATGTAAAGCGAAGCCCAATAGCAGATTATAAAAAACAAGGACGTGGTGGTAAGGGGCGTAGAGGTATGGTCACTAGAGAAGAGGACGTTATTGAACACGTGATCAATGCAAGCACTCATGACTTCTTATTGTTCTTTACCAATAAGGGTAGAGTGTTCCGTATTAAGACTTATGAAATACCCGCTACCGGCTTGAATGCTAAAGGACTCGCATTAGTTAATCTACTTCAGTTACAACCTGAAGAGTGGGTTAGCTCTGTTATTAATGTCAGCAAAGCTAACGACTGTAAGTACTTATTCATGTGTACTATTCGTGGAGTTGTAAAGAAAACACCATTTGAGCAATATCAAAACGTTAGAAGCTCAGGTTTAATTGCGATCAATTTAGACGAAGGTGATGAGTTAAAGTGGATTGTTATGACAACTGGAGAGAACGAAATTGTGATATCTACATCACAAGGTCAAGCTATTCGCTTTGGTGAAGCTGGTGTTAGACCAATGGGTCGTGCATCAAGAGGAGTTCGTGGAATAAGGCTAAGACCTTCCGATAAGGTTATTGGCATGGACATAGTCTTAGACAAATCTAGTATCTTTGTTATCAGTAAGTATGGATATGGAAAACGAACAAAGATTTCACAATTTACTGCGCATGCTAGAGGCGGTGTTGGTATACGATCAGCCGTAGTGAATACAAAAACTGGTAACTTAGTTGGCGTTCAAACTCTAAAGGACGAATCTCAAGAAGTAATTATATTGTCCACTCAAGGCCAAGCTATCAGATTAGGACTTAACAATATACCTGAGCTCAGCAGAGCAACTCAGGGTGTTAGAATCATGAGAATGAACGATGGTGATGAAGTAGTTGCACTAGCTTTAGTGGACAAAGAAGAAGAAAACGAAGAAATAGAAAATAATAATTAATCTTTCCTTGACTTTTTATAATGTAACAGGGTAATATGTGAGTTGAGATTTTGAGGTTATTTTAAATGTCTCTCAATTGGACATTAAAAATTTGAGTAGTGCAAATCAACGTCAGTTCATTTATTTGATTTTAAGTTAAGTTTTAAATTCTTTTTTGGAGAGTTTGATCCTGGCTCAGGATGAACGCTGGCGGCGTGCCTAATACATGCAAGTCGAGCGGTAAGGCCTCTTCGGAGGTACACGAGCGGCGGACGGCTGAGTAACGCGTAGGAA
>CAIYEO010000088.1 GCA_903925195.1 uncultured Candidatus Saccharibacteria bacterium
ATAATCATGAAAAAAATATTAGTCACCGGTGCGAATGGTTTTGTTGGTCAACACCTGGCCAAGGAACTAAAAGATAATAACTACTACGTTATGGGAATTGGCGGAAATATTGGCTTGAACAATAAACCTGAGAATATTGACGAGTATATTGTCGTAGATCTATCTAATAAGGATGAGGTTGGCAAAATAGATTTTAGTTCTTTGGATGGAATAGTTCACCTAGCTGGGCTTGCAGCTGTCGGCCCCTCATTTGAAAATCCTATGCAGTATATAGACGTAAATATTGGTATTGAGGTAAATTTATTCGAGGCCTGTAAGTCGCAGAACAGTAAGCCTAAATTTATAATAATAAGTAGCGGGACTATTTATTCACCAGATAATGAAATGCCCTTAAATGAAAAATCATCTGTTCTGCCTAACTCGCCATATGCCGTAAGTAAATTAGGGCAAGAAGATATGGCAAAATACTATGAGAGTGTTGGCTTTGAGGTTGTAACTGCTAGACCATTTAATCATATAGGGCCTGGTCAAGGACTCGGTTTTATAGTTCCAGACTTAACCAAACAAATTGTCGACTTTAAGAACGGTGAGAGCGAGGAAGTTATGGTTGGCAATCTTGATTCAGAAAGAGACTATACAGACGTCAGAGACATTGCGAGAGCCTACAGATTGCTCCTAGAAGACGGGAAGTCTGGCGAGATATATAATATCTGTACAGGGTCACCAAATAGTGGAAAAACAATTCTGGAAGCCTTGATAAAAATTGCTAATGTCGACCCAAAAATAACGTTAGATAAATCTAGGCTTAGGCCTTCAGATAATCCGGTTATTTTTGGTGACTACAAAAAGCTATATAACGACACGGGGTGGAGGCCAGAAATAAGCCTAGACACCACATTAAGAGATGTTATTTTCGAAAAAAGTTAGTCTTTGCTTTTTTCTATCTTTAGATCGTTCTGGACCATCATACTAACAAGTCCTGGAAAGTCTACTTCCCTCTTCCAGCCTAATTCTTTTTCAGCTTTTGCTGGATTTCCGAGCAATATATCTACTTCTGCTGGACGCATGAATTCAGGATTTTGTTTAACGTATGGTCTCCAATCATCTATTCCTATTTCTTTAAATGCAAGCTCCAGGAACTCTCCAATTGAATGAGTCTCACCAGTTGCAAGCACATAATCTCCCGGCTCGTCTTGTTGCAACATTCGCCACATTCCTTCTACGTAATCGCCGGCATAGCCCCAGTCTCTTTTTGGTTCAAGATTTCCAAGTTCTATGTGATCTTGCTTGCCTAGACTAATTCTTGCGACTGCATTACTGATTTTTCTAGTGACAAATTCAAGACCACGCTCAGGGCCTTCGTGGTTAAAAAGAATTCCACAGCTAGCATGTATACCATAGCTTTCTCTGTAATTTCTAGTTATCCAATGACCGTAAAGTTTTGCTACTCCATAAGGGCTTCTTGGATGAAATAATGCATCCTCGTCATAGCCCTTGCCTGGACGATTATAGTCTAGCCCGCCAAACATCTCAGACGTTGATGCCTGATAAAACTTTATATTCTTTTCGTTGTGAGTTATTCTTATTGCTTCCAGAGCATTAAGAACGCCTAGTCCTGTTACGTTACCGGTCAGAATTGGGTCTTTAAACGAATAGC
>CAIYEO010000089.1 GCA_903925195.1 uncultured Candidatus Saccharibacteria bacterium
TACCTTAAACGTATACAATCAGAAGTTTATTAGTATTATCTAAACTTTTGTTAATATAAATTTAAGCCTAAATTATGAAAAAAACTATTTATTTAGATTATGCTGCAGCAACTCCAACCGATGAAGCTGTTGTTAAGGCAATGATTCCATTCTTTAATGATCTTTTTTTTAATCCATCTGCAACATATTCTCCAGCCTTAGAAGTAAAGCGAGCATTAACCGAAGCTCGTAAAAAAATTAGTTTCCACTTAGGTGCAAAACCCGAAGAAATAATTTTTACAGCTGGTGGCAGTGAAGCCAATAATCTAGCTATTCACGGCATAATGACAAACTATTCAGGAAAGAACTTAGTTGTTAGCTCGATCGAGCACGATTCTGTTTTAGAAGTAGCTAAGAATTATTATTACAAAGAAGCTCCAGTAGACCACAGTGGCTTAGTTGTAATAGATAGTTTGTTTGAACTAGTGGATGACGAAACAGTTCTAATCTCAGTCATGCAGGCCAATAATGAAGTCGGAACAATCCAACCCATTAATGAAATCTCTAAAAGAATTAATTCTATCAGGCATGAGAGATTAGAATCAGGGAATTTAACTCCATTACTACTTCATAGTGATGCCGCACAAGCTGCTAATTATTTAGACCTTCATCATTCAAAGCTTGGCGTAGATCTAATGTCATTAAATGGCGGTAAAATATACGGTCCAAAGCAAACTGGAATTTTATTCGTTAAGTCAGGAGTAAAATTGAAGCCTTTAATTTCAGGTGGTGGACAAGAGAGCAATCTACGAAGTGGAACCGAGAATGTTGCAGGTTGCATAGGACTTGCATGTGCTTTAGAAATAGCTCAGGAAAATAGAAAAGCTGAGTACACGCGATTATCTACGATCCAACAAAACGGGTTTAGCTTAATAAAAGATAAATTACCAAATGCTGTTATTAATGGCAGTATCAAAAAAAGACTACCTAATAATCTACACATAACATTGCCTGATATAGATAATGAAAAACTATTATTTCTATTAGATTCGGCTGGTGTCTATTGCTCAGCTGGTTCAGCTTGTAGTGCAAGTTCCCAAAAACCATCTCACGTTTTAGGAGCAATGGGAATTAGCGATCAGGATGCTAGAAACAGTATTCGAATCACTATTGGAAGACAAACAACCCAGTCAGATATGGAAAGAGCCATAGACCTAATAACTGAAATTATTACGGAAAAATTTTAACCATGACAAAAAAAGTTTATGTTGGTATGTCAGGAGGAGTAGATAGTTCTGTTACGGCTGCTCTTTTAAAACAGCAAGGTTATTTAGTGACTGGTGTCTATATGAAGAATTGGAGTCAAGATTTGCCAGGTCACCACTGTACGTGGGAAGAGGACTATACTGACGCTAAAAAAGTTGCTACTCAGCTAGATATCCCATTTAAGCTTTATGATTTCGAGAAAGAATATCGGTCCCTGGTAGTAGACTATATGGTCGCTGAATATGAGGCTGGGCGAACACCTAATCCAGACATTATGTGTAACCAAGAGATTAAATTTAAACTATTTTTGGATACTGCACTGGCTGACGGTGCCGATATGATCGCAACTGGTCATTATTCAAGAATTTCTGATGGTCAATTGCTTAGCGGATTAGATAAAAATAAAGATCAGAGTTATTTCTTGTACCGAGTCACTGAAAAATCATTACAAAAAAGTATAATGCCAATCGGTGAGCTTGAAAAACCTAAGGTTAGACAAATCGCCAAAGATCTACACCTAAGTACTGCTAGTAAAAAAGATTCTCAGGGAATTTGTTTCGTAGGCAAGGTTGGCATCAAAGAGTTTTTGGAGTCTGAGATAGGTCCGCAAAAACCTGGCAATATCGTAGACCAAAATGGAAAAACTATTGGCTCTCATGAAGGATCTATTTATTACACAATTGGCCAAAGACACGGCTTAAATGTTGGCGGTGGTTTGCCTTATTATGTGACCTCTAAAGACATGAAGAAAAATGAAGTTTATGTTACTACCGATTTAGATTCAAAGAGTCTATGGAACAAAACCTTAGAACTTACAGATATTCACTGGATAAATTTGCCACCCCAAAAAAATGCTAAGTATAGGGTTAGAACTAGATATAGGGCTGATCTTATTGATATAGATAGTTTTGAACTTACCAATGACCTGCTTAAGATTAATCTAAAAGATGAAGTAAGAGCAGTCACGCCTGGGCAATCGGCTGTTATTTATGAAAACGATAGAGTTGTCGGTGGTGGCATAGTAATCTGATACAATAAAGTATATAAAAGTTATGACTGCACAAGAAATTAGAAAAGCCTATATTAAGTTTTTTCAGGATAAGAATCATGCTGTTATTAATAGAGCAAGATTAGTTCCTGAAAATGATCCAACCACATTATTCACCGGTAGTGGAATGCAACCTCTTTTGCCATATTTATTAGGCGAGTCACATCCCGATGGCAGTAGATTAGTTGATTCGCAAACTTGCTTAAGAGCTCAAGACATAGAAGAAGTTGGAGATAATCGACATACTACTTTCTTTGAAATGCTAGGTAACTGGTCATTGGGGGATTACTTCAAGCAAGAACAGATTAACTGGTTTTTTGAATTTATTACTAGTGTAGTAGGACTTGATCCAAATCGAATCTTTGTAACCTGCTATAGCGGAGATGAAGAGTTATCTATTCCTAAAGATATTGATAGTCAATCAGTATGGACGCAAATATTTGAATCCAAGGGAATTGATGCCAAAACTGTTGAGATTGGTAGTGAAGAAAACGGTTATTTAAAGGGTGAACAGGGCGGAAGGATATTCTTCTATAAAGATAAAAATTGGTGGTGCAGAGCCGGTTCTGCAGATAAAATGCCAGTTGGTGAACCCGGTGGTCCCGACACAGAAATGTTCTATCTTTATCCTCAAATAAAACATGACACAAAATATGGTAGTCTATGTCATCCTAATTGTGATTGTGGAAGATATATTGAACTCGGTAATAGTGTATTCATGGAATATAAGAAAACTGAAAAAGGATTCGACAAGCTACCGAAACGGAATGTAGATTATGGGGGAGGACTAGAAAGAATTGCTGCTGCTTCACTTGATGACGCTGATGTATTTAAGATATCTCTATTACTTCCAATAGTGCAAAAGCTTGAGAGTATATCTCATAAGAAATACGATCAATACACTAATAATATGCGTGTCATTGCAGATCATCTTAGAGGTGCTGTTTTTCTAGCAGTTGATGGAATTGTACCTAGCAATAAGGAACAAGGATACGTTATGCGTAGACTTCTTAGACGCGCTATCCGCTTTGCATTTGAGCTTGGTATCGAGCAGAACTTCCTGCAAGATATAGTCCCAGTGATTACTAGCATATATGAACCAGATTTTCCAGAAGTTAGTAGCCAAAAAGACCAACTAACTGAAATCTTGCTAAAGGAAGAAAAAGTCTTCAGACAAACACTCAGAAAAGGAGTTCGTGAACTACAGAAAATGGCAGACAAAGGACAATTGAGTGGATCAGATATCTTTACTCTTTATGATACTTATGGGTTCCCCTCAGAGCTTAGTGTCGAGGAAGCCCTGATACAGAACTATGAACTTAGTAAAAACTGGCAAAACGAATTTGACGATAAGATGTCGGAACAAAGACAGCGAAGTCAGACTGCTACTAAAGGTACCTTTAAAGGAGGACTAGGTGGTCAAACTCTGCAACACAAGAAGTATCATACTGCGACACATCTTATGTATCAGGCGCTAAGAGATGTACTCGGAGATCATGTGATTCAACATGGCAGTAATATAACCGAAGAAAGATTACGTTTCGACTTTTCTCACTCAGAAAAAATGACACCAGATCAAATCAAACAAGTCGAAGATATCGTTAATCAGCAGATTAATAAAGATTTAGTTGTTACCTTTGAGGAACATCCAACAAAAGAAGCGCAAGAAGACCTGCATGTTCTAGGGGCTTTTGGGGATAGATATGGAGATGTAGTCAAAGTTTATAGGATGCAAGAAAAAAATGCAGATAAGCCTTTTAGCTTAGAAATATGCGGAGGACCTCACGTTGATCACACTGCATCTTTAGTAGAAGGCGGAAAAAGTTTTAAAATCTTAAAAGAAGAATCTTCATCATCTGGTATCCGAAGAATAAAAGCAGTTTTAAGTTAGGTTAACATCTTTTGCAAAAAGAGGTATAATTGTTATTAGATTATGCTTAACAAAATAAAGAATATTAGTAAAAAGACTTTAAGATCTCAAAAAGAAGATTCACAATATTTGGTAGCTCTAGATATTGGAACTGAATTTGTGAAGGTTTTGATTGCTCGAGTCGGCAAGGATAATACTGAAATCATAGGTGTTGGTAGGGCTCATCAATCACTTAGTGATATGCAAGCTGGAGCAATATCCGACATTACTAGTGTAGTTGAGAACTGCGACAAAGCACTAGGTGAAGCTGAAAGGCAGGCCGGTCTTAGCGTAAGAAGCGCTGTTATTGGAATAGCTGGTGAACTAGTAAAAGGCACCACTATCACCGTCAAGGTTAAAAGAAACAATCCTACTAAGCCTATAGATGTTGATGAAATCGAAAAGATAATTAGGTTAGTCCAACAAAAAGCTCAGGATAAAGCCAAGCAGCAACTTAGTTGGGAACTAGGCGGAAAAGACATTGAAGTTAGACTTGTAAATAGTGCTTTAGTTGGCATAGATATTGACGGCTATCCAGTCACTAATCCTGTAGGTTTCCAGGGCAAAGATGTGGTTATTCAATTATTTGCAGCTTTTGCGCCAATGATTCATATTGGAGCAATTGAACGCACAGCTCAACAGCTAGACCTAGATCTTTTAGCGGTTGCCGCCGAGCCTTTTGCAGTCTCTAGATCAGTTATTGGTGATGACCCTAACGCTAGTATGAGTGCAATACTTATGGATGTAGGCGGTGGAACAACAGATATTGCAGTGATTAATGACGGTGGTGTTCAGGGTACTAAGATGTTTGGCATAGGCGGTAGAGCATACACTAAAGCCGTCGAAAAAGAACTGGCAGTAGATTTTATAGAAGCTGAAAAATTAAAGTTAGGACTTGCAACTAATCAGACGCCATCACAAAAAATACCTTCCGTCGAAACTGCCCTTAAGAAAACACTAGATGTTTGGATTAGCGGTGTCGAACTTGCATTAAGTGAATTTCCTAAGCTTGACCATCTTCCTAATAGAATCTTTCTATGTGGCGGTGGCTCTTCGTTGGACATGCTAATGGAAGAACTTGAGAAAACAAAATGGTACAGGCAATTACCTTTTACAAAACAACCAACTGTTCAGTATATAAAGCCTTCACAAGTTGTGGGTATTGTTGACAAAACCGGTCAAGTAAACGACCATACATATATAACTGCTCTTGGTTTAATCAGAGTCGGATTAGACACTCTTGCGCAAACAAACAATACCGAGACAAGTTCAATACGAGAAAGATTAGATAGGATATTAAGAACATGAGTGACATAAAAGATACAATATATATTGATGTAGACGAAGACATTACTGGCATAATTGACAAAGTTCAAGGAAGCTCAAAAAAAGTAGTGGCTTTAGTCTTGCCAAAGAGAGCCAGTGTTTTTCAGAGTGTCGTAAACCTTAAGCTTCTCAAAAGAGCTTCAGAAAAAAATTCCAAAAATATCGTTCTTATTACAAGCGAATCTAGTCTTTTACCAATAGCAGGAATGGTTGGTGTTCATGTTGCTAAAACCTTGCAGTCTAAACCTATGATTCCAAGTCATCCTAATGGGCCTCTTGGCTCAGAGTCAGATGATAATCTGGATATGGATGAAGCAGAGGAATTAGATTTATCTGAATCTAAAGATGTTCCAGTTGGAGATCTTGCTGAGTCAACTGGCTCAGAAATACCAATTAATACCCGCAAACCAGATGACATAGATGAAACCATAGATATTGCTGATGATACTCTCATTGACGATGCAACTGGTAGTAGTGACAAAAAATCTAAGAAATCTAAAAAAGATAAAAAGAATAAGAATCTTAAAGTTCCTAACTTTAACAAATTTAGAAAAATACTTGTTTTTGGTGGTTTGGGCTTAGTTGCTCTGATAGTCCTGTTCTTCATCTTCGGCAGCACGTTTAATAAGGCAACTGTAAATATTTCTACTCAGACTACTCCAGTTAAGGTTAATCTTACCTTCAACCTAGACACTGGTGCCAAAACAATCAATACCGCAAACTCGACAGTTCCAGCTGTTTCCCAGTCTAGTTCAAAGAGTTCATCGCAGTCAGTTCCGACTACTGGGCAACAGAATAACGGAAATAAGGCAACTGGCACTATCACTATAAGCGCCCCCTGTGCTGGGATTAGCTACCCAACCGTAGCAGCTGGTACCGGAATATCTTCGGGTGGAATAATTTTCATAACTCAAACAGGCGTCTCATTAAAGACACCAGCTGGTGATCCAAATGCCTGTAAGGTTAAGGGCGATGTCGCTGTAACTGCACAAAACGGTGGCGTTAACGGAAATCTTGCAAGTGGCTCAACTTTCTCAATAGCTGGATCGGCTTATGTCGGCTTTACTGGTAGTAATGGAAGTACTTTTACTGGTGGAACAGATAATATGGTCAATATTGTTTCTCAAACAGACATAAATAATGCGAGCCAAAAAATCAGTACAATTGACACCAGTTCTGTTAAGAAAGCTTTAGAAAACCAATTAACTCAAGCTGGTCTCGTACCGATAGAAGGAACATTTAATGCAGGTACTCCAACCACGACGGCTGCACCAACTCTTGGTTCTCAGGGCAACAACGTAACAGTTACTGAAGTCATTCCATATACTATGTTAGGAGTTCAGAAAAATTATTTAAATACTCTAGTTACCGCAAGTGTTAATAAGCAAATCAATACTTCGCAGCAGTCTATATTAGATAATGGAATTTCTAGCGCTCAATATACAGTGTTACAAGGTAATGCCACTACAGCCCAGGTGAATATGCAGGATACAGCTTTAGTCGGAACGACTCTAGATGTTGCTACAATAAAAGGCCAGATTGTTGGCAAAAAGAGTGGTGATGTTGAGTCAACCATAAAAGCATACCCGGGTGTTAATACTGTGACAGTTAAATTCTTCCCATCATGGGTAAATTCAATTCCATCAAATCAGAAGAAGATCACAATTAATATCTCTAAGTCTTAATCTACTCATGGCCGATAATCTTACAATATATTTAGCACTTGATGTTGGAGATAAGAGGATTGGGGTAGCAATCGCTAACAGTATTGCTAGAATAGCCAGTCCGTTGATTACGCTCACGGTAGACGATAATATAATCGGTCAGATTAAAAAACTCATTTTGGATAATCAGGCAAATATTTTAGTTTTAGGCCTGCCAAGAGGACTAGATAGCAAAGAAACAGAACAAACTACCAAAACTAGACATTTCTTTGAGTTATTAAAAAAAGAAGTTAATATACCGATGTATTTCATAGATGAAGCTGGAACTTCCGTTAAAGCTAAAGAAGAACTAGCTCAACGAAAAAAACCATATCAAAAATCTGATGTAGATTCGTTGGCAGCTAGTTATATACTGGAGGATTATTTACGTGGCATTAATTAAGAATAGATATAGCTTAAAAAAGAAGTATAAAAGGACTTCTTGGCTGGGTATGAGTTTAATACTACTTACTTTTATTCTAATAATAGCTGTTGTCGTTGTGAGATATCAGTACGAACAAGGCCTTAAGCCTGTCAGTAGTTCATCTCAGACAATATTAGTGACAATACCTAAAGGATCTTCACTAACTCAGATTGCCAATATTCTAAAAACCAACAACTTAATCCGAAGTACAATGGTTTTTAAGGAATATGTAGATAGTCAGAACCTAAGAGCAAGTCTAGAAGCAGGCACCTATGCACTATCTCCTAATCAGGATGTTAAAAGTATTGTGTCTATTTTGACTCATGGTAAAGTTGCATCAAAACTAGTAACGATAATACCTGGAGAAAGCTTAGTGCAGACTAAAAATACTTTAATCAATAATGGCTTTACTCCGTCTTCGGTAGATAGTTCTATGAATGTGTCGCTTTATTCCGATATGCCAGTATTGACATATGTCCCTAAGGGCCAGGGTCTTGATGGATTAATCTTTCCTGATTCATATCAAAAGATTAATAGCACTGATCCATCAACAA
>CAIYEO010000090.1 GCA_903925195.1 uncultured Candidatus Saccharibacteria bacterium
ATAGGCATCAAATGGTACAGCTAGTATTATTACGTTAGCAGAACAAACAGTCCTAAGATCATCAAACTTTATATTGCTTTTTAAATTCAGTGATTTATTTTTATCATTTACGAATATTTTAGATTCTGTTGGTAATAGCTTATCTATGACTAACTTCCCAAACTCTCCAAACCCTATAACTCCAAATTTAGTATTTTTATTCATTCCTTTTCCTTTACTTGTTAAATTAAAAAACCGCCATTTTGGCGGTTAAGTCTCGATTCATTTATATTTATTATGATACAGAATAATAGTCCGCCAAATACATGCGGACGTAATATGTTGAGCTAATTATTGTTGAACTCATACTACAACTATAGAAAAGCATTGTAAATTTGTCAATAACTCAGTAGTATAAAAAATATAAATATTATGATTCGATGGAGTTTATGAAGTTTAATGTCAATTACTGGGGCGAGAATAATTCTACTGAGGTAATGTTCCATCCTGCAAATACACTACCTAACAATCCAGACAATATAACTTCTGTAATGGGCGCAGTATTCAATGACGGTAATTTACTACTCACTAAACCAATACGTGGCTGGGGACTACCGGGTGGTCATATTGAAGATAATGAATCTCCAGAAGAATGCTTAAGGAGAGAATGTATTGAAGAGGCCGGAGTTGAAATAGGTAATCTTAAACTAATAGGCTATTGGAAGACAAAAAAATTAAAAAAACTAGAATCTAATAAGATATATCCCGATGAAGGCTTTCAGTTACTTTATATTGCTGATGCTATTAAGGTTAATGACTTTGTTCCAATGCATGAAGTTTCAGAACGTATGTTTATCCCCACGGAAGAAGTAAGAAATATTCATCATAATTATGATAATTTTGAAGAGATTTTAAACTATATTACATCTATACAAGATTAGCCCTACTAAGTGATTCTAAAATTGTACTTTTATCATCAAATTCGAATTCAAATCCACTGATTATAACAACTGGTTTATTTGTTCCTCTTTGGCCCATAATAAGCCCTGCAGAAGCAGCTAACATATCCGAAATTGTTTCCTCGGATTTATTTATCTTTCCTTCTTCATCTTTTGACTCAGCATACCTGATAGGCGGTATTCCATATAATCCTATTGCAAGCTGCGTAGCTCCACGCTTCTCAACACGACCATCACTATCCGTTATAATAACTGCTACCTTTACTCCAAATACAGAATAAATTTTTTCACCAATCTCCCTGGCACTTTTATCTGGATTTTTTGGCAGTAATATTACCTCGTCTGAGTTTTTCTTATCAACACCTGAACTTGTTAACCTTAACCCATTAGGTAGCCAGCCTGCTATATAGTTAATATCTAAATCTATTCGACTTCCATCCGGAGAACCGGTCTCATCTATTATTGCCTGAATTGTTCTAGGATCTTTACGAGGAATTTTTTTATGGATTTTATTTGCTATATCACTAACAACTACATCATTTAAAGACATTATTCTGCCTTCAGAAATGGACACTGCCTTTGAAGACACGCACAATATGTCATTTTCTTTAAAAGTTATTTTGGCTATATCAGCAGAAGCAATAATTATATCAGCAATATTATCTCCATTATCTATATATGGGACTTTAGGTAATGTTTTTATCTGTATAATATTATTCATATTAAAATATGTCCTCATTCCAATTATCACATATTGAATTGCTTAGATGAAATTTTCCATTATATATATTGCGTATTCTAATAAAATTAGGATAATATCCTAGATATGAAGGACATAAATAACTTTAAAGATATAGATAAATACCTGAAAAGATTTAAACATATATCAACTACCCAGCCATATAATCTGAAACGCATGAAAGACTTGATGAAGTTTCTGGGCAATCCTCAAAATAAACTTAGTATAATTCATGTTGCTGGAACATCAGGCAAAACATCAACTAGTTACTATATAGCCTCACTTCTTAAACAAGCTGGATACTCAACTGGATTATCAATATCGCCACACATTGATGAGATTAATGAAAGACTGCAGATAAACCTTACACCGCTGAATGAAACGGATTATATAAAAGCTTTCAACGAATTTATTGAACTTATAAATACTTTTGATGAAAAGATAACATATTATGAATTTTTAATAGCCCTGGTATTTTGGTATTTCAATAAACAAAATGTAGATTATGCAGTTATTGAAGTAGGTATTGGTGGATTGCTTGATGGAACGAATGTAGTCGATAATCCAAATAAAATTTGTGTAATTACAGATATTGGTTTAGACCATACTAAATTACTGGGTAATACCATAGCTCAAATAACTAAGCAAAAAGCTGGTATTATTACAAAGAATAGTAAAGTATTCTGCTATAAACAGAGCAATGAGATAAACAACATAATCCAAAAAGTGGCTAAATTAAATAATGCCTCAGTCTATCATCCAAAAGAAAGAAAATACGCTTTACCGCTAAATGATTTCCAAAAAAGAAATTTTATACTTGCAAACTCTTTAGTTAGCAATATTATAGTTGAAAATAATAAGGCTGAACTGAATAAATTACAATTAGAAAAAGCTGCAAGTATTATAATTCCTGGAAGATTTGAAGTAATTAAAGATAATAAAAAAACAGTTATATTAGACGGGGCACATAATCTTCAGAAAATTAGAACTTTAGTTCATGATATAGAGAAAATATATCCAGGTAAATCTATGAGAGTTCTTCTTACTCTAGATTCAGATGATTTGCTCAAAAATAATGAAATTATTTTATCAATTCTTCAGTTATCGAATAATTTAATAATTACTACGTTGCTGGACTTGGATAATAATCAGCTAAAAGACAAGTTCTATAACTCAAATAAATCAACAAATAAGATAAAAATTACATTTATTGCCGATCCATTATCTGCGTTAGCCGAACTATTAAAATCAGATGATGAATTACTCCTAATAACTGGCTCTTTTTATCTATTAAGAAAATATAGATATCTACTAATTAAATAACTCAGAATGATTATTTTTTATAATTTCCCACTCAAGAGAGAGTGATTTAATATAACCCTCTGAAAATAACCCCAAAAGACAACCTGCTAAATCATACTCATCAACCCAGTATGATTTTCTTAATTCAGTTGAATCCAATTTTATATCTCCAGCTTTATACCTTACCCAATAACTAGTTCTTGCTTGTCC
>CAIYEO010000091.1 GCA_903925195.1 uncultured Candidatus Saccharibacteria bacterium
TCGAATAGTCATACTAGAATTGTTGACTGGTCATCACACATTGTTGCAGATATTGAAAGTTATCCGAAGAATCCAGATGCCAAAGATTACAGAATTGAAAAAGACGAGCAGATTTTGGACATAGGACCTTTTTCGGCAGCATTTATCGCTGGAAGCTTACAACTTTCTAAAACTGTTATTTGGAATGGAACTATGGGAGTTACTGAAGTAGAAGGTCTGCATGGCCCAATTGGTCCCTATGCTAGGGGCAGTGAAATATTGGTAGATGGTATTTTGGGGGAATTTGGCAACAGGCCATTTAGTCTTGTTGGTGGTGGTGACACCGTTGGCTATATTGAAAATAGAAATCTTGTAGATTCCTTTGATCATGTATCTACTGGCGGCGGAGCAAGTCTGGAATTGATGGCTGGTAGAAAATTACCTGGAGTTGAGGCATTGCTAGATAAAAAGGAAAAGGCTAGGATTTAAATATGGAAAGAAAAATACTCATAGTTGGAAACTGGAAGATGAATCTTAATGTCTCTCAGGCAAGCATACTGGTCCATAGGCTCGATCAAAGAATAAAATTGCATAGAGGAGTGGAAATGGTGTTAGCTCCTGCTACGCTATGCCTACAGCCCGTTAGCATGGAAATAGATAGACGTAAGTTTAGGCTATCCGCGCAAAACGCCTATTATAAGGATGAAGGAGCCTATACAGGAGAGACTAGTTTTACAATGCTCAGAGATATGGTTAGTTACTGTATTATTGGGCATTCAGAAAGAAGACTATACTTTAATGAAACACTGGAAACGGTTAGAGATAAAGTAACTGCAGCGGTTAGAAATGAAATTATACCAATTATTTGTATCGGCGAAACCAAGACTGAGAGAAATGCAGGCGAAACCAAGACGGTTATTCATGATCAGTTAACCACTGCGATTGCCAATCTAACATCGGCAGAAATAGAAGATGTAGTGATTGCATACGAACCAGTCTGGGCAATATCTACTTTTGGTGGAGAAATTGCAAAGCCTAGCGACGTTAGTGAGGCAATCAGTCATATAAGATTTGTAATTAGTCACCTTTTTGGTAAGTCTACTGCTAAGCGTATCAGGGTTCTTTATGGTGGAAGTGTCAATGACGAAACAGTCGGTTCTTATCTTGAAATTAAAGATTGTGATGGCGCCTTAGTCGGTGCTGCAAGTCTAAATTACTACAAATTCACAGGGATTATAGATGTCGCTTCAAAAGTTTATCAAACTAGATTAAAAAACTAGTTAACATCAAATAGCCTTATCTTGGTATAATATACAGATGCTTCAAGAGGAAATAGTTAAAGACCTAAATTCAGAGCAGCTTAGAGCAGTTCAATCTATCGAAGGCCCTTTGCTTATTCAAGCGGGTGCCGGTAGTGGTAAAACAAAAACCCTAACCCATAGAATCGCTTATTTAATTGCTAATCAAAAAGCTACTCCGTTTAATATTCTAGCCGTAACTTTTACCAATAAGGCTGCTAAAGAGATGAGAGAAAGGGTTGGCAAGCTTCTAGGAGATAACTCGAATAACCGAGGATTTATGCCATATATGGGAACCTTCCACTCCATATGCGTAAAATTACTTCGCCA
>CAIYEO010000092.1 GCA_903925195.1 uncultured Candidatus Saccharibacteria bacterium
AGCTCTCGACTTGAAGCTGCCCGGTTACTTAGCGATGGAGTTAAATATACCCATATAACTAGGCAAACAAAATTAAGCAGCCGTACTGTTGCTCGAATTAGTCAATGGATTAAAAAAGGATATGGTGGTTATCTCCTAGCTATAGATATAATCAATAATCATCATTTACATATTCAGCCAGATAGTGCCGATTAATTAGATATTAAAAAATAAAAGAATTGTCAGCACTAAGCTGGCATTTTTTATATATCTAATTTAAAGGAGAGAATATGGAACGGAGAGAATTTATAAATTCAGAGGATATTAAGGAAGACTATCCAGAGATAATACCTGCCTATCAAGAAGCCTATGCAGATGAGCCCTGGTATGAAAGGTCAAAATGCGTTGGGACAAAAGTAAGATGCGAAAGTGGATTTAGTGCACTAGAAGTAAATATGTACTGCACTCAATGTAGTGCCACAACTATTTCACCAGCCTACGAAAATCAAGAACTGATAGATAATTTTAATGAAATAGGTCAAACCAAAAAAACTAGCTGGTATATAGAAAGAAACGAACTAGGCATTACTCTAGCCGCTTTATTTTGGATTACAAACAATGAGCAGCTATACACTTCTAAATATTCAGCAGTTCCAGAAATGGGACCATGGCTAGAGCAAAATATGAATATAGATGAGTTTATCTGGATGGACGAAATATTTGCAGTAAAATCTTTAAAGAAAAATCGTAACTTAGACAAATTTGGTCAAACAATCAGAGAAGTTTCAGATATCTTAGACAATAAAACAGTTGCTTTTAGGACTAAAAACCTAGCGCTCAAAAGAGCAGCGAATAGAGATTTTGATTCCAATGCACTTAATGATGTTCCGGATAACCGTGACCTTATAGTCATAAACCTAAACAAGGAGAGATAATTATGAAAATATTAGTTATAGGTGGTATGCACGGGAATGAACTCTTGGGCATTGATCTTGTTAAATACATAAAAGAAAAACCAATTCCTAACGTTCAAGTAATTCTCGCAAACCAAAGAGCCATAGAGGCGAGTACTAGATTCATCAAAAAAGATTTAAACCGATCATTTCCAGGCAATATAAAGGGATCCTATGAAGACATCCGGGCTTATGAGCTGATTAAAATCTCTAAGAAATATGATCTAGTTTTGGATTTCCACAATACCTATTGTCCAGATAATGACTGTGGCTTTGTGGGCCAAGATTCAGACAAAAAACTTTACGATATTGCCTGGTTACTCGACCTAGATAAGATAATCATCGCAGACTATGACTGCATGAATAAGTATGCTAGTAACTGCTTATCTATAGAGATTAGCCTGAAAAGTGATCTATATAATACGCAGTTATGGTATGAAAGAATAAAGATGCTATCTAAACTAGATGAATTAAAAGTAACTCCTAAGATTAGCAAGTACAGCTTTATTTACCGCATAACCAATGAGGACAGGGACATATACAGTCTAAGACAGCTAAACCTTAAAGCCTTTCAGCCACTACCAAAAACGCTAGCCAAGAAAATGAATCAAAAAACACCAGTTTATCCAATATTTATAGATGATAAGTTCACGCCATATTATTATGGTGGGCTACTAACCAAGATATCTTGGAATCAGTCACAAAAGTTAAATAAATAGAATCATCTTGATATATTGCTATTTTGTAAACATTATGTTATAAATGATAGCCTAAGTTGTATTTTATAATATATGCTTTCACATAATACAAAAGTATTACGTGATAATGTTTTGGAAGAGGAAAGACCCGTGCAAGAAATCAACCTATATGATCTATTAAAACACTACAAGAGCTATCTGATTGCTATAATTATTTGTGCGCTAATTGGTCTTGGTGCAGGTTTTGCATATAACGCCTGGATTCAAAAACCCTTATACAAGAGTCAGGCAACACTTCTGCTAGTAACTACTGACCAATCTGTCTCAACATACAACACAACCCTTATTAACAACTATATCGCTCTATTTAAGTCACAAAGCACACTTCAACCTGTAATTAACAACCTACACCTAAAACAAAACTACCAAGATCTTGCAGGTTCACTGTCAGCTACCAATAGTGGTACTAACTTAGTTATTAGTTTATCTATGGTTAACAGTAACAGCGGTAGTGCTACAAGTCAGCTAAACGAAACCCTAACTACCTTCCAAAAAGAGATAAAGCAATTATATGGTAAAAATAATATTAAAATTGTAGATTATGCTTCAACTAACAACACTCCATATAACGTCCATACACTACTACAGCTAGCACTATTCACAGCAGTATTTACACTTATATCCTTAATAGCTATCTTCTTCCATTACGACTACAACCTAAACAATAAGAAGAGCAAGAAGAACAGAAAAACTCCAAAGTTAGACAACAAGAACCTAATAAGACTAGTAAAGAAGATTGTTCCATTTACTAAAAATATAGTTAGCAAAATAAAAGCAGAACTAGTTAGCTATGGTAACAACGATGACACCAAGTCAAAAAAGCCAATAAACAAGAAAAAGAATAAGTCTCCAACTAAAACTAAAAAATCTAATAAGAAACTATAAAGGATCGAAATGAATCCCAAGGCCAAAAAAAGATACGCAAAAAATAGCGTCTCTTTTTATTTTAAGAAAGCCATAAGTTTTATAAAGTTTTTAGATCGAGATTTTTACATTAATCGGGATAGCTCAAAAGCATGAATCAAGTCTTGGATTTAGTAAGCATAATAGTGCCTGTATTCAATGCTGAGAAATTTTTGCATGATACTATAAAAACTGTACTAGACCAAACTTATACTAATTGGGAATTAATTTTAGTCAACGATCAATCAACTGACAATAGTAGGCAAATTGTATTAAAATATCAGGCAAAAGATTCACGAATTAAATTATTAGATAATAAAATAAATAGTGGTGCGGGAATATCGAGAAATAAAGGTATTGATGCTTCTAGGGGTAAATTTATTGCA
>CAIYEO010000093.1 GCA_903925195.1 uncultured Candidatus Saccharibacteria bacterium
GCCAAGCTTAACAATGACCAAATTGAGTGAAGTGGATCAGGAAGAAATTGATCTGACTAAGAAACTTGCGAATCTGTCGGATATTAAGGAAGTTGAAACAGGGGAGGGAATAAAATTAACTTCTTCCGAAATGGCTGCCTGGATTGACGTAGACAAATCAGTTATTGATCAATATCTAGACGAGGTTAAAGACAAAGTTAAACAACGTGAAACACAGGCGGAAAATTTAAGAGCTAGACTATCCAATAAGTCATATATCGAAAAAGCACCTAAAAAGCTTATTGAAGATACCAAGAAAAACCTCAAAGAGATTGAGGAAGAAATAGCAGCACTCAAAGAAGAAGCTACTAGATTTTAGATTAAGCGGGCTCTAAAAGATTTCTTATTCTAGAAGCCGAATCCCCACTTGAATAGTCGTCGAACCACGAAACATGCCAGCCTAGCTTTTCAGCCGCCATTAGGTTTGCCCTTGAGTCATCTATAGACAATATTTCATTGGCGTCGCACTTGGCAGCTTTTTCTGCAGCATGATATATTTCAATTTCGGGTTTAATGTGACCAATCTTAGAGGAATCAATAATGGCATCGTATTTTAGGTCGGGGATAATATTTCTTGCAATTAACTCATCCAGAAAACCGGGCATAGAGTTTGTTAGAAGCCCAACCTTGTAATGGGTTGAAGCCCATGTGATCAAATCATAGCTATCAGATATTGGTTCAATAGCGTTAAAGTAATATTCCTTCCAGTCTATATCCTTTATCTCAAGCAGCTCCGATAGCTTCTTATTAAAGTCCTCAAGTGGCATCTCACCCCTGCAAATCTGGTCGTTATAGTGCCAGAACAATGATTCAATTAAGTCGGAGGGTTTACCACTCATATGAGCCAGTTCCGTGAATGCTCGATTGAAAAAATGCACAAGACAGCCATTAACATCGAAATATATAAAACTAAGTCCGGACTTAGATTTTTTCATATGCCTTATTCGGCTAGTATCTCCACTAACAAGCGCGTCTAAATCAATTCCAATTGTATCGGCAATTTTTTGTATTGTAAAAATAGAAGGTGACTTTATAGCACCTCGCTCTATCTTAGCAAGCGTAGAGTAACTGAGACCAGACTTGTGACACAGTTCTTGCTGCGTAAGCCCTGCATTTTGACGTGCTTTCTGAAGACGTGCTCCCAACCCTTTCTCATCCATAGCCTAATATTACCAGCCGAAGGGCTAAAAATAAAGATTTAGTCTTTTTTATTGTTTAGGTTATAAGAATTTGGTTGGCAGAATTATTGATATTTTGGAAATATTCTTTTCAGACAGATAAACATCATTTGTAATGAATGAATCTGAACCAGAGATTATTGCTGAGGCGATATGGACTGAATCTATGACTTTTAATCCATAGCCAAATCTAAGTTTGCCCGCTAATTCAGCCACTTCATCAGATACATTAACTATCTTAAGATTAGGTAAATTTTTAATTGCCTCAACGATAAGTTGGTTATTGTTATATATTTCAGCTAATACTAGAGACGAACAGGTTGCGCTTATCTCTCCA
Organism: uncultured Candidatus Saccharibacteria bacterium; assembly: GCA_903925195.1. The sequence continues at coordinate 1,555 of CAIYEO010000093.1, forward strand.
GAATATATTTTCTTGATAATTTGGGCACTAATCTCATAAAAGTCAGTATTTTTCTCAAGCCAGTATATAAATATATTGGTGTCGAGAGAGATCATCTGTCTCTATCTCTTTCGTTGCGAAGATACTCTGCGGCATCGATTTTTTTTGTAATCCAAGGAGTGTTTTTTAGTAGTCCGGAATATTTCTCAATATATTGATCGGCGGTAAGTTGTTTAGTTAAAACTATGCTATTTTCATCAATCTTATTAATTTCCATTTTCTGACCAGATTTTAATCCAAGCTGCTTTCTAACATCTTTTGGAATCACTATCTGATATTTCGTTGAAAGTGTTACCGACATGGTCATATTATACATAATAAGTAGTGCGTTTGTCAATCGTATTACTTTATTGTAAGTAATACGATATGGCGGAGAAGGAGAGATTCGAACTCTCGATACCGTTTCCGATATACTGCTTTTCGAGAGCAGCGCCTTCAACCACTCGGCCACCTCTCCATAGTTTTATATTGTATCAGGTATTCACTCTGGATAAATAGGGTAAAACATGTTAGTATTACTTCTTAAATGCACCCGTAGCTCAGCTGGATAGAGCGTTGGCTTGCGGAGCCAAAGGTCGTAGGTTCGAATCCTGTCGGGTGCACCA
>CAIYEO010000094.1 GCA_903925195.1 uncultured Candidatus Saccharibacteria bacterium
GACTCCAGTGGCACCAGTAACTCCAGTTGAACCTGTTACTCCGGTTGCACCCACGGCACCATTAGTTCCATTAGTTCCAACTATTCCTTGTGGTCCGGTTGAACCTGTGACTCCAGTGGCACCAGTAACTCCAGTTGAACCGACTACACCTGTGGCACCGACAACGCCAGTTGCACCAGCGGGTCCAGATAATCCGATAGGTCCAGTGGCACCGACAGCACCATTAGTTCCATTAGTTCCAGCTATTCCTTGTGGTCCAGTTGAACCTGTGACTCCAGCACCTGTTGCTCCCGTAGGGCCAATAGGTCCAGTTGCACCTATAGGTCCAGTAGGCCCGGTAGATACCATATTGTCTACATAGGATTTGTTAGCAGTATCTCCACCAAAAGTAGGAGTAGGGACTGTTGGAGATGTAACGAATGTTTTTGAGCCACCTATAGCTTGGTTTGAATTAAGATCAACGGTATTTTTAAGAGAACCATCTGGATTATGTCCAACGGCTAGAAATTGATTTAATATATCTCCCCAGGTTCCTGTGTCTCCACCTGGAGTAGGCAATCTAGCCATATATAAGGTGTTACCTCCACTTATTTATAGTAGGATTATAGCATAAGTACGTAGATTAAATCATAAATTTTTGTTTTTATTTCTGGCTACTATTAGTAGATATAAAGCTAAGAATAAAATTAAAACAATAATTGGAATAAGGTATACATTAATATGCTTTTTTATAGGCTGTTTGAGGCTAACATTTATAGCCTGGATTCTATAGATTGGCGAAGATAGAACTTGACCAGTTTGTGTTTTAGCAGTAATCTCAACAGTATAAATGCCCGGTTTCAGTGGCCTATCTAGTGTGCAACTCCAATTACCTGAATTATCTGCGTAGATGATACAAGTATAGTCAACTGGATGATAAGTTACAGTTATTGTTGAATTAGCGGGAGCCTTGCCATTGACTGTAGGTGTATTGCTAGTTTTTAATAGTGTATCAATATTAGAAGATGTAAGTATATTCCCACCAATAACATCTACAATTAGATTAGATTGTGGGGTTTGGGGTTCAGGCGGAGTTACCGTAGGTGAACTAGTATTATTTGTGTAAGATTTTGGGACTGAACTAGTAGAATTAGTCGGAGCTGAAGGGCAATTTGAACTGAATGAGCAATCTCCATATGAACTATTACTATATGTTGCATCAGCAAAAACACTTGCTGGATAAAATAAAAAGGCTGCTAAAATAAACGTTAATAAAAATCTTTTGAATGTGAGTATTATTTTATACATAGTTTACATTCTTAAGTATAACAAATATAATATATACAACTAATAGGAGATCGAATGTTTGGAAAAATAGAAGGAATAGTAGTATTAATAGTAATAATCATGTTACTTTTTGGGTCAAAAAAGATTCCAGAACTAGCAAAAAATATAGGTAAGTCAGTTAAAGAAGTTAAGAAAGGTTTCAACGGAGAAGACGAGGAAAAAAAGGCTAAAAAAGATTAGCATTACTCCTTAAACTTATATAAAAATCATAGTAGTTATGCTATTATTTATGCATGAATGAGAAGAGTTTAGCTAAACCAGTAGATCAACTCCTTACTAAGAAGATGAACCGGAAACATTTCTTATTCACCGTTGGTGCTGGGGCAGTGGCAGCTACAGGAATATCAGAACTTACAAAAAATCTGATTAACTTTACAGGGTTTCCTATAAGAAAAGATGGTTACGGATCGACATCTTACGGAATTAAAAAAGAAACCGATAGATAAGTAAAAAAAATATATGAAGCATCTCATAAAAGAACTCAACGAAAAACCTATGGATAGACAACAATTCATGAAACATTTAGGTATCGGTCTCTTAGGTATTATTGGTATAAGTAGTCTTATCAAGAATTTATTATCTTTCAGTAGTGGTTCCGATAGCTCAGCAACCCCTAAGGATAGTCACTACGGCCTTTAAAAATATCCAAAGCTTTAGACTTTAATGTATAATTCTCTAGACTAAGGAGTTTATATTATGAAAAAATTCAGATTTCATGTAGTCTCACTACCTCATACTCAGACAACATCTGAATATAATGCATGCGCATACACAATGAAGGTCATTAAATTCTGCAAGATGATGAAATCCTTAGGTCATGAGGTCTATTTATATGCTTCTGAGGACAATGATGCTCCTTGTGATGAGCTGATTCAAATAGTTAGCAAAGATGAACAGTCTAAATGGTTTGGTGGACACGAGGATAAAAGTAAATTTTTTAATATTGACTACGATCCTATAAAAGATTATTGGCAAACTGTTAATAGCAGAGCCATAGGTGAAATCAAAAAAAGAGCTAAGAAAAAAGACTTTATTTGTTTAATTGCTGGCCTTTGCCAAAAACAAATAGCTGACGGATTACCTGGACATATGAATGTCGAATTTGGTATAGGCTATACTGGAGTATTCTCAAAATATAAAGTTTATGAAAGCTATGCGCATATGCATTATGTTAGCGGAACATTACATGATGATAATGGTTACTCTTTCGATACAGTAATTCCTAATTATTTCGATCCAAGCGAATTTCCATACAAGAAAAAAAAGGAAGATTTCTATCTATTCATAGGTCGTATGATCGAGCGTAAAGGACCGGCAATTGCGGCTGAAGTTACTAGGCAAATCGGATCAAAACTTGTTATGGTTGGTCAAGGAGTAGACAAAATAGAGGGCAATAAGATTATTTCTAAGGAGATAACTGTAGAAGGCGACCATATAATTCATATGGGTCATGCTGACATTAGAATGCGGGGTGAACTTATGAGTTGCGCCAAGGCAGTATTCGTATGCTCAACTTATCTTGAGCCGTTTGGAGGCACTTCAATTGAACCATTATTTTGCGGCACACCAGTTATTACTACAGATTGGGGTGCATTCCCTGAAAATATACCTCATGGGATTGTTGGATATAGAACTCGTACCTTGGGAGAAGCAATTTGGGCGACTAAGAATTTAGATAAATTAAATCCGGAAGTAATTAGAAAATACGCAATCGATAATTTCAGCATGGATAGAATTAAATACTTATATCAGGCTTACTTTGAACAACTAGATACATTGTGGGGTAAAGGTTGGTATTCAGAGTGGGATAAAGGTGTATCTGAATATAATCGTTACACTAGATATCTTTAGTAAACTATTTTAACCTACAAAGAACTACATAACCTTCACCAAGATCAGTTTTATTGAAAAATTTACTTATATAGTAGAAGGGCTTAATGGCTCTCTCTGTATCTAGAGAATTTAAGAAAGCCGGTAATTTAACAGGATTAATGCCACTATCCATGCTTTTTGTATCCATTGAGTCATGGCTATTTTTATAATTCTTAATATAAAAAGATAATTTCCTGAGTATTCTTACCCAATTAGTAAAAGGGTATCCGTAGTTATCAAGTGATACAATTTCAAGCTTCTGTGATTTTAATAGTTTTAATAATTCATGTTTTTCGTATCGTCTAAAGTGTCCAACTGCTTTATCTGATGAATCATAAAGCCTTTGCTTAGCCGGTACGGATAGTAAGATATATTTATTAGATAATTTAACTAAAGTACTCAACAAACTATAGTCATCCTCTACATGCTCAAGTACCTCACAGCAGACTACTAAATCATATTTATCTTTATATTTTTCAGATTTACTAGAATTTTGAAGTTCAAAATTAATATTACTGTTATTAAGATCTCTCTCTAGTTTAATCTTATTAGCTGCTTCTATGGCGCCTTTTGAATAGTCTAATCCTTTTCCAATGAGTCCATGCTCAGCTAATGTACAAGCTAGTTCACCAGCACCACAACCAATATCTATAAAGGTCTTCACATCAATAGTACTAACTAGGTCTAATATATTTAACTTTCTGAATAAGTACCTAGGCGCTTTAATAAACTTTTTATTATTATTTTTCATTCATACTATTTATACATTAATTATAGGTAAAATAATAATCTAATCATCAATCTGTCAATAAATAACATAAGTGACTATAATATACTTCAATGGAAGAGATCCGTAATAGAAATAATAATCAAATTGCTGGGTATTTAATTGATAGTACCGATGAGATAGATACTCTTAAATTTTCATCAGAAATATATCTAAGAGGCATCATCAAAAATAACCCTGAAGGTTTAGCGACCGAAGATCTTACACTTATTAATGGATATTATATAATTGATGAGTTTATATCTAATTTAGATAAGGGTGTTAGAGTCCTGACTTCTGAGAAAGACTATTATATTGCCAATCTAACAATTGGGTATTTTATGAAGTATTTTGATTGGTGCCGCGAAAACAAAGCAATATATAGGGCTTCAATGGAAGAGGGAATTGATGTTAATACATTCGTGAATCACGCCATTGTTGGCAACAAGATACTAAGCCAAATATCACAGGAAATACGTAAAATAGAAAAGTAAAATTATCTAAGTGAACGAGTGGCGATTCTGCCGAGGAGAGAGACATGCCTGAATAACCTATCTCTAGCGTGTTCAGCATCACTGGAAAGACCTGTGATGGCCTCGATATCCCATCTCTTTAGGGTTGGGGTTACGACATTATCAAAAAACTGAGGAATATTATATATACCTGCTTTTTCAATTTTTCTTGAATGCGATGCAAAATCTGGTATGCCAGTGCCGGGCATAGTAAAACCTTTTAATTGCTTAAGAGCAGCTAACACCATGGTTGATGGATCTATATCAAAAGCATACTTACTAAGACTGACGTAAAACTCATGATGTAACTTTTCGTCACCCGCTACCAAAGCCATTACGCGTTTCCCTAGCTTATCCTTACCTAATTCCTTACCAGTATTTCTATGAGCTACTTGAGTCGCTAACTCCTGAAAACTGGTATATACAATCAAATCAGCTAGACTATCTGGTTCAGGAACTTCACCAAGCCTCATCTGGACTCTTCTACCATCTTCAAGTAAAACTGGATCGATAGCACGAGTAGCTAGAACCCAGTCCCTCATAACGGCTGAATGCTTCCACTCTTCCATTGTCCATTGATGGTTCCATTCTCGAAGAGGATGATCTGGTATTGAGTGTGTTAGTAATGTATTTGAATAATAGGGGAGGTTATCTTCAGTTAGTAGGTTTACGTATATTGCACTGCGGACGCCTTCGCTTAGAGGATACTGTTCTGGAGACCAAGGATTGTTCGAATCAAAACTTATAGCCTCAGTAAATGGTACTTCTTCATGAGGGTACCATTCTTTGGCATTGCTCATATGATTATTCAATAGTATTTCTGTAGGCTCTCTTAATTCATTTAATAACTTGTAGTCTTCATTGCTTAGTTTTTCTATTGTCATATCCTCCTATTGATAGTTGATTAGTATACATTACTTTATTTCAAGATTTGTATCTTTAGCTTCAGGATTCTGTGTTGGAACCGACCCATTGACTGGTTTTTGAATTCCGTTATTATCTAGTATTTTAGCTTCATTTATTGGTGATACAACTACTTTATGAGTAGCTATATCTTCAGGCGAATTTGGTTCATTTGCACCACTAATTGGAAGGCTAAATCCAAACACTGATCCTTTACCAACCTGTGAGGAAAATATAAGCTTACCATGATGATCAGTTATGACTCTCTTTACTAGATAAAGACCGATACCAGTTCCATTAGGGCTTTCTTTCCTGGCATTGTCAGCTCTGAAGAACTTAGTAAATAAGTGTTCTTTCTCTTCGTCTGGCACACCAATACCCGTATCTTCTACTTTGAAGATAACGTTAGATGAGTCCGAATCCAAGTAAACGTCCACTGTTCCATTAGGCGAATAATAGATAGCGTTATTGATGAGGTTTAGGATAGCTTGTCTAGTCTTAGGTTCATCTGCCTTTATCGTAGGCATAGAATGTTCTGCAGGGTGATAATTAAGCTTTACGTTACGATCATGAGCCTGTCTTTGTAGTTCTTCTATTTCTTCTGAGACTACTTTAGACATGTCAACGTCTGAGATCTCTAGGAAGAACTTACCGGCTGTCATGCGAGACATATTAAGGAGATCAAAGACAAGGCCTTTCATGTTTCTAGTACGAGATAGAGTTTTTTCAAGAGCATCTTGCATCTTCTCATTAGTCTTACCATAGAAGCCCTGGACAACTAAAGTTAAAAAACCATCCATTACCGCGAGAGGAGTACCTAATTGGTGAGAGATCATAGAAATAAAGTCGTTCTTTACAGAATCTTGTTGTTTAAGAGCTTCATTAGCCTTGGTTAGATCAGCGGTGGTCTGTTCAATCTTAGCCTTTTGAGCAAAGAATTCCTTGATTGTTCTAGCCAATGTACCAAATTCAGAAGAAGATTTAATAACACCTTCAATTAATGATGGCTTATTTAGAACGATAGAATCGGTAACTTTTTTAAGTGGTCTCAATACTATTAGATAGATTGATGTTGTGAGTATGGTGACTAGCAAAATAGCCAATGAACCAATTAATATTAGTTCAGATTTAAATGACTTATTTATATTATCTATTGCAGTAATATTAATTATCGAAGTTAGATACAACGAATCAGAACCATCCCAATTTAATAAATCATGATTAATTTTAACAGTTGAATTCGAAGCAGAATTCTTTAGATCTGTTTTAGAAGTATAAAGAACTACATTAGACTGTGAGAGCTTAGATATAGAACTAATAAAATCATTACCGAGATATCTGGCAACTATCCAGTATCCCTTTGCTGGAGTTTTATGATCAGTATCACTACCTGGAACAATTGTTGATGCTCGAACCTCTAGATAGCCTTTTGGCGTATTTAGATAGTAATCCAGTGATTTATTAGATCTAATCTTCATGAAATATGCGTCAGAAACCGGTAGATTAATTATGCCTGATTGTGAATCCTTCATGGAAGAGTAGACTAATTTACCATTTGTATTATAAACCCATGCTGCATCAGCTTTAAAGGTTGGCAGGGCGGTATCGATATTCTGCTGTGCAAATGTATTATTATCCTTCGATAAATTGGCAGGATTATCTTGGGCGAGTGAGACCATGCTATCCCAAAATGAATAGTCTACCTGTAAAGATTTGAGTAATTGACCTTCGCTTTCTAAATCGGCTGTAATTTGTTGTTCTTGATTTTTGACTTCACCGGCAAGTAGGGCACCATTCTTATTTAAATTAGAATTTCTCTGAAAAACTATAAATAGGCTAACAGACACAAAGACTGCAAGTAATACAATGTTCAACCTACCCTGAATTTTCATACTGCTTATACTTATACACTAAGTTACGGAATGGTTAAACACTTTTTTTTATATTAGTAACTAAAAACTTTTTAGTCGTTAATTTTGTTAAGTTATTACCAATATAAATTAGTTAATAGTTATCTCGTATAAAGTCCTTATGTCTTTGTTTTATATGTTTTTTCCCAAGATCAGATATGTGTTTTATTAGACCCTTCGACTGCTTTTTAAAATCAACATCAAATTCAATAACTTTAGGGTCAACGAGTAGTGCTTTGTCATTAATACCAATTAAATTCAGTCTATCTAATGATTTTACTCTCGATAGCGCAACGTATCCCATGCCACTTGAAAATGAACGACTTAAATCTATCTCAGCCCAATCAAGTGTCATACCTTGGCTCTTATGAACGGTAATAGCCCAAGCTAATCGAAGCGGTACCTGACTAATTTCAGCTAATACTGATTCGCCCTCTTCCATTTTCCATACACCAGGGCTTGCAAGTATTTTTTTACCAGTAAGAGTTTTAATGACTGGGAATCCGGTTTCACTATCGAACTTTACAACCTTACCAATTGTACCGTTTACATATCCTAGCTTGTAGTTGTTCTGAACGAACATGACAGTCGCACCAATTTTAAGCTTTAATTCACTTGGAGCCAAACAAGTATCCGTAAGACTCTTTGTCACATATGGATCGCCCTTACTTGTCATCGAAAAGTTATGAACCTTGCCTGAGAGTTTATCTAGTTCTAGTTTATTTATAGTGTCGACATCAGCATTATGAGTAAATAGCCTTGTAATATTCTCATCTTCGAATTTCTTATTAAGCCTTGAAGATAAAAGCTCTAGTGACTTAGTACTGATTTCATTTTGCCGTATTTCATTTAATAATCTTATGAAATCATCGTCCTTCTGCCTATATTGCTCTTCTAGATAACAAATATGAATATTCATATCTGGCCATATAGAAGATTCATTAATGTAAATAATCTCCTTACCATAGGGCGTAATTGGAGGTAGCTGGAATAAATCACCACATAAGACAACTTGTATCCCACCAAATGGTAAGTCGTTCTCATTTATCTTTTTGAGTACCTTATCTACAATATCTAAACGAAAATGATGCAGCATAGATATCTCGTCAATAATTAAGACGCGACAACTTAATATTTGCATTCGAAAATCAGTTCGATTGAAAATCTTGTTAAGATCAGCATCCGTTAAGTGATCTTTTATACCAATATGTGCCCATGAATGAATAGTTTTACCATTCATATTGGTTGCGGCAATTCCTGTAGATGCTGTAATCGCTACGTTAATTTTATTTTTCTTAAGATACTTAATATATTGATTAAGAACATATGTTTTACCACTACCAGCAGCACCTGTTAGAAAAACATTGTTACCCATTTTTAATATATCTAAAGCTTCTTCCTGTGTCATTACTTAATATTAATGTTAAATAACAAAATCTACTAATATTATTAAATTTAACAATAACTTATATACAATTTTTGTTTATAATATAAATTATGAAAACAGTAATAATGTGGTTTCGGAATGATCTTAGAATTAATGACAATCCAGCACTGATGGCCGCTATTAATGATGCGGACTATGTAATTCCTATATTCATTATTAACGATTCAATCTTTAGCGGCATTCATGCGAGCCCTAATAGAAATCAATTCTTAGTTGAATCACTAACAGATTTGAATGATTCATTAAATAAAATATCTGGTGGTTTAGTTGTCTTAGAAGGCAAGACAATAGAACTTCTAAAAGATTTATGTAAAAAATATGATGTTCATTCTATATATTACGCTAAGGATTTTAGCCCTTATGCCACGAAAAGAGACGGCGCAGTAGATAAAGAAATGACTAATATAGGAGTGACAACTAAGATATTCCCTGGAAGACTAGTCTTACCGAATATCAAAGATATAAAGACTCAAACAGGTAACATCTATCAGGTCTTTACTCCTTTCTATAACCAATGGCTAAAAACAGAAAGAAGAAAAGTATTAGAATCTCCAAAGAAAATAAATTTGCCCAAGAATATTGATTTTGGAATAAAAATTGAAGACATCAAAATAGATAAAAAAAAATTATCCTTAAACTTAGTAAAAGGTGGCGAGACTAAGGCTTTAGAAATACTAGATAAATTCCTAAAGATTAATATTCAAGATTACATAAAAGCTCACAATGACCCATCTGCAAATAAGACGTCTCATTTAAGTCCATATTTACATTTTGGCTGCATATCTCCAAGCTATATAGAATCATGTCTTGGAGCTAGCGAAAGTGAGCTAGCCTGGCAAAGACAACTATGCTGGAGGGATTTCTATAACTACATCCTAGCTAATTTTCCGGGCAATAATAAACATGAATTCCAAAACAAATATAGAAACATCCAGTGGGTTTCTGATGAAACAAGTCTTAATGCTTGGAAAGAGGGAAAGACTGGATATCCAATCGTTGATGCAGCTATGAGACAGCTAAATACTGAAGGCTGGATGCATAACCGTTCTAGATTAATTGTCGGTTCATTCCTTACGAAAGATTTATTCATAGACTGGCGAGAAGGTGAAAAATATTTTATGGAAAAATTAGTCGATGGAGATATGGCTAACAATAACGGTAACTGGCAATGGATAGCTAGCGTAGGCACTGACCCAGCCCCAGTTGCTAGAAGAATCTTTAATCCAAGTTTACAACGTCAAAAATTCGATCCTAGTGGATTATATATTCGAAAATATGTACCAGAACTAAAAAATGTACCCTTAGAATTTATAGATAATCCAAGCCTAATGAGTGAAGAGTTACAGAGGGAATATAATTGTATAGTTGGAAAAGACTATCCTAGGCCGATAGTAGATCACGCAGTTGCTAGAATAAAAGCATTAGATAACTTCAAAAAGTCTATAGCGTTAAGTAATTATTAGAATATTAGGTTATAATTAATCATTAATGAAAAATATAATACGACTATTTAAATTTTCGAAAAGCTTATCAAAGTATTTCATATCCATAAGTATATTTACGATAATTATATCTATACTTAATCAGCTATATCCTTTATTCACCAAAGCAGCCATAGATCAGGTAACAAAAATCATAGGTGGCGGTCATGCCAATGTTACTCTAGTTATTATTTTTGCAGTTTCAATATTTATTTCAGACGTATTATCAACACTCATTAGTGACTATAGTGGCTATCTCGGCGATATGATGAGCATTAAACTCACGAAGCTCATGGGTCAAAGATATTACCTTCATTTAATGGATTTACCTCAGTCTTATTTTGACTCTGAACTTACTGGAAAGCTAATTAATAGAATGAGTCGTGGCATAAATCAGATTACTGACTTTGTGCAAATGTTTAGTAATAACTCTATGCAGTTTCTTTTTTCGTCTATATTTTCATTAATTATTGTTTCAATATATTCCTGGCAAGTAGGACTGATGCTACTTACTATCTACCCAATATTTATCTTCCTAACAACTAGAACAAGTACAGTTTGGCAGGAATATCAAAAAAAGATTAACAATAATCTAGATATTGCTAGTGGTAGATTTGCAGAAACTGTTTCGCAAATTAGAGTTGTAAAAAGTTATATTCAAGAAAAAAGAGAAATAACATTCTTCAATAAACAATTAGATAAAGTAATAAATAAAACGAAACCTCAAAGCATCTATTGGCACAAAAGGGACGCCTACAGGAGGCTTGTACTAAATACTATCTTCTTAATGGTTTTTGCCTACATCTTCACAGAAACTGCCCATGGTAAATATAGCGTTGGAACCATGGTTCTATTAATTCAATATGCAATGCTTATTAGAATTCCTATATTCTCTATTAGCTACTTAATAGATCAGAGTCAAAGAGCAATTGCTAATACTAAGGATTATTTTGAAGTCATGGATGTTAAACCAGAAATTAAAGATAAACCCGATGCTATTATATTATCTCCGAAAAAATCAGTAGTTGAATTTAGAAATATTAATTTTTCATATGATAAAGAAAAAGTACTATCTGATCTTAGTTTTAAACTAGACTATAATTCAAAAACTGCACTAGTTGGAGAAAGTGGTGAAGGCAAGACTACCATTACAAGTCTACTTATGAGACTATATGAACCCTCTAAGGGCACTATACTTATAGATGACACAGATATTGCGGATGTAACCCAGCACAGCCTTAGAGACAATATAGGTGTGGTCTTTCAAGAGCCAGCCTTATTTTCAGGCAACATAGCTGAAAATATTGCTTATGCAAAACCTGATGCTTCAAAGGAAGATATTATTAAAGCCGCTAAAGAGGCAAATGCCCATGATTTTATAATGAAATTTGAAAAAGGCTACGATTCACAAATTGGTGAAAAAGGACTTAAGCTATCAGGCGGGCAAAAACAACGCATTGCTATTGCGAGAGCTTTCCTTAAAAACGCTCCCATATTAATACTTGATGAAGCAACTAGTAGCCTGGATAGTAGAAGTGAAGTATCTGTACAGAAAGCACTTGAAGGTCTAATGAAGAACAGAACTACCCTTATTATTGCTCACAGACTAAGCACAATTGAACATGTAGATAAGATCATCACTATCAAGCAGGGAACAGTCGATGAGATTGGTAGCCCAACTGAATTAGCTCAGAGTGGTGGCATATACGATCAACTCCTTAAGCTACAAAAAGGCCATACAGAAGCCAGCAAGAAAAAACTCAAGCAATTCGATATAGCCAACTGATTATGAATAATCCAGAAAGAAGTCACAAATACCATAAACCATTTGAACTAAAGTATGAGATTAAGTCTGTTTTGTCTGATTTTTCGGATGAGGTTGTTATTTTGGGTGACATCAATGACAGAAATGCGACGAGTATTGTAGTACTTTGTGGCAACTTTCCATATGTTGAACCAAATAACATTGAAACTTATGTAGATATAGAACTTAATAATTATTACGATAGCAGTGTCGGAGATATAGATTTTATTACTATTGATGATGAATCATACTGTCTTTCGAATAATTCACTAACAAATATGAACAATGAAAATTCTATATTAGATGAAAATGATATTGATAGCCTAATAAAATTAATTAAACAGTCCAAATGGTCGAAAGAAAAGACCAATCAAGTACTAAGTCTGCAAAAAGATATCAAATACTTTTAATATACTGGATTTATTGTATAATATAATTATGGAAAATATTAATAATAAATCGATTCAATTAACTGATATTATGAAGTTTATTAATGATCAGATGCTTATTTTAGACGCAGAAATTGCAGTTCATAAGAATACAAACGATTTAGAATCAATAACTCAAAACAGATTAGAAAAAGCATACACTATAGGTAAATTAGCGATGTTGAATGAATTTTCAAGAGATATTTTAGACAATTTATCAAAGAAAAGTACTACTTAGTATTCTTAAATATAATCTTATAGACGTTAAAATTTATAACTGTGATAAATAAGATTATTAGAGTTCTAATAAGATATACACTCATATACTTAGAGAAGATATTAACAGCCATAAGTGTTAGTAGGTAGTTAAAAGCAATCAGAACGCCGTATATAGTTAGTTGTTTACCTATTATATGAAACCTTTTATCTAAATTTCCAAAAGTGATTAATTTCTGAAGAATAAATGCAACTACAAAACCTATCCAGAAACTAATACCTACAACGAGAACATTATTCAAATTAAAGACTTTGACACCCAAAAAGATAACCATCATTTCAGTTACGTATGCGAAACCTCCGACTACAATGTATCTTTTTAAGTTAGTGTTAAGATATTTTTTTGCTAACGATACCAACTGATCTTTCGTGGTCAACAACATATAATGGACGTCCTTTACTCTGGTTAAATATTTTAGCAATGTATAGCGACATTATACCCTGAGACATAAGCACAATGCCAACTAGAAATATAATTAAAATACCTAGCAATGCGGTTCCTGTAAAATTCCAACTCAGAGGATCATTGAGCAATATCTGTTCTATAAATATAATTAAGCCAAAAAATCCTGACAATATACTAATAAAGATTCCAAGATATGCGAATAGATATAATGGTGCCTGTGTCATGGATACTATACTATCAAGAGCTAGTTTTAAGAGTAATTTCTTTGAATAAGTTGGCTTTCCATGGATCCTAACTTTAGCTTTAAACTGAATATAAGTGCGTTTAAAACCAATCCAGTCGATAAGAAGTCTAGTCATCCTATCTGGCTCTGAGATACTCTTAAACTCATCAGCCACTGCTCTATCTATAAGTCTATAGTCTGTTGATCCGGGTATTAATTTTTGGTCTGAAAATAAATTAAATAACTTGTAAAATATTTGTGAGCTGAAGGCATTGAAAGAACTGTTGTCTTTTTCATTAGTTCTTACTCCAATTATAACCTTGGAACCTTTTCGCCATTCATCTAGAAATCTTGGTATCAATTCTACTGGATGTTGTCCGTCAGCATCTATCATAAGTATTGCATCGCCCTTAGCCTCGGCGATACCTGCAGATAATGCTATTTCTTTACCAAAGTTCCTAGATAGACTAACTAACTTAATATTCGGCTCATGCAATGATTTTATATGACTGACCGAATCATCTACAGAACCATCGTCAATATAGATAACTTCTGTCTCAATGTCTAATTTTTCTAAAGTATCAAATAATTGTTTATTAAACTCAAGAATTGAGCCAGATTCATTAAATACTGGCACTACAACTGATAATAGTTCAGACTTGTTTTGTTTCATTTAAAACATTATATATCAATACAAAACTATCTCTATATTAAAAAGAGGCAAATGCTGCCTCTTTTTAATGATTCTATTTTATTATTTAGTCTGTCTTTTTTGAATCAATCAAAAACATAACTAACATTACACCGAATCCAGCTTTTGCTAGTAAGTCCAAAACTGCATAAATAGCTACTTCTGCACCCAAATCGATTGAACCAGAACCGCTTGTTCCCAATAACCAAACTATTGGATAGATAAACCACAGAACAGTTAAATAGGTTAATAGTCTCATATAGATTTTATTAACTTTCGGGCCTGAGGCAGCTGCTGATTCCTTAACGGTTGTAAACATGTAATAAAGGACTGCAAAAAACGCTAAGCAACTAATTATGAACCAAAATCTTTTGTTATCGGTTCCGCTAGATAAATTAGCAAATAGACCGGTTACAATCATCACTACATCAGCAAAAATAATAGTTCCCATAAGGCCTAGTCTTTCTCTGATTTTAGATATATCTTTTACAGCTGGTAAAGCAACCAACATAAGACTAAGCAGTAATAGAGGTGTTGTTATAACCCAATCAATATACCTACCAACAAATATTTCCTTGCCATTAATCATAAATATCCCTTGGCTATTTGCCATGGCATAATATGCTAGTGCTGCAATCGAAGTAATTACCATTGCAAGGTACATATGATATTTAGCACTAAGCTTAAGATTTGATCCGATTATATATATTAAGGCTGTTCCTGCGAGCATGCCGAAGAAACCTACCCAAAGCCAATTTGTTATTGTTGATGAAATATCCATGATTACTCCTTTATTTATTTAGATACTTGCATTAAATATTTAGAATCGTATTAATGCTTAGTGTAATTTAACCATAAATACTATAAGCAAACAAAATTTATTTCAAGACAAATGAATCCAATAAAGGTATTGATAGAATCTAATAAAAGGTTGATAATAATAGTATATTAAGAATAAGACGAGGAAATTAATGGATATAAATAAAGATAGACCAATTAGTTTAGGCAATGATCAAAAAGACATTTTTGATATGCAGACATTTACAATTAATGAATTTAATAAAAGACAGGACGAAATAGTTCCTATAATTCTAGAGCCTCGTAATATGCAACGCGCATCAAACTTCGGTGCCTTGCCACTATCTTTCATAGGAAGAACCAATAGTTACATTAAGAAAGCTAGCAGCCCAGAACTAACTAGCTCTCAGAGAGAGTATCTAGCCTTATCTGGGCTTGCTGCATGCATTGGTGTAGACGCTAATGTATTTTTCCCAGAACAAGGCGAAAGCGATATTACTGCCAAGACAATATGTAATTCCTGCCCAATTAAAAAACCTTGCCTCGAAAATGCCCTAGATAGTCAAGAGCATCATGGAATATGGGGTGGTATGAATATCAGTGATAGAAAAACGGAATTAAAACGTAGAAAATTATCCGAAGAATAGAAGTATTAAAATGGAAGTATCTAATAACATGCATGACTACGCTACTCTCGAACAAGACTTAGAGCTACACGCTATAGATCGCGAGAACGATATAATTAATTACATAGAAAATGGTGGTGAGATCCCAGAAATTCTAAATCATAGGCAGGCAAAAAGAATACTAACATCGATAGCTGGCACGGCCTTACTTAAAACAGTTAAGCCGTTAAAAAGATACCAAGAGATTAACCAAAGAACTTCAGGTAATAACACACCCTTAATCCCCAACGATAGACATAATAATGCTAGTATCGATACAAGACATACTCCAGACAAAAAGCTAGATTTAAAGTTTACCGACTATGCTGCTTGTGCCGGGGAGGAAACTAGAACATTTTACCCATTTAAAGATGAAAAGTTGCTAATGATTGCCGCTAAAGCTATTTGCGCACGTTGTCTCGTAAGAGATGAATGTCTTAACTTCGCTATTGAAAATGAAGAAAATTACGGAATATGGGGTGGGCTTACTCCTAAAGAACGACTTAATAAAAAAAATGATGTTAAAGCTAATAAGGATATGTTAATATAAAAATATGATTATGTTTTTAATTATACATATTATTTTTGCAGTAATTGCCATACCTATGATGCTAGTTGCAATCCTTATAAAATACCTAGGATCAGATAAAGCACAAACATTAGTAAAACTTTCTAGCTATTCTCTAATCGGACTACTTTCAACTGGTACTTTACTCGTAGTATTATTCCACGCAGGCTTAGTAAGTAGCTGTTACGCTGGTCTAACTTATAGTGTTATCTTTTTGGCTACCTATTTAGGCTACAGAAAAATGACCGAATCAAAAGCCAAAATAAAATAATTCTTAAATACATTTAAATGCTACAATATAAATGATTAAGTTTATATATTAGTGAGGGGAAAATGTTCAATAAATTTAAATTTGTTTTATTATCAATTCCGCCTCTATTACTATTTATTTATCTTTTTAACTATTTCAATCATCACAATGTACAAGTCTTCAATTCGAAAGGTGTAATTGCCACCCAAGAGAAGAACTTAATACTTTTTGCTCTATCGCTATCATTATTAGTACTGGTTCCTGTCTTTATAATGCTTATTATATTCTCTATCAGGTACAGGGAATCTAATAAAGAATCAAAATATAGTCCAAATTATTCAAACAGTAAGATATTGGAATTTGTTTGGTGGCTAATCCCATCAGTCTTAATTTTAATCTTATCTATTGTAACCTGGAATAGTAGTCATAGCTTAGATACAAATAAAGCCATAGTATCTGATAAAAAACCAGTTCACATTCAAGTGATATCCATGGATTGGAAATGGCTTTTTATATACCCAGACAATCAGGTAGCAAGCCTTAATAGCTTTACTATTCCAGTAGATACACCTGTTGTATTTGATATAACATCAGATGCTCCAATGAATTCGTTTTGGATTCCTCAGCTAGGTGGCCAAATATATTCAATGCCAGGAATGTCGACTCAACTTAATTTGGAAGCTACAAATATAGGTATCTATACTGGGAGATCGGCGAATATTAGTGGCAAAGGTTTCGCGGGTATGATTTTTAAAGTAAATGTAGTGAAGCAGAGTCAGTATTCTGTCTGGCTAGATTCATTTAAGAAGTCTAATAATGTACTTAACCTAGATAGCTATAAGATGCTATCTATGCCAAGTGAAAATAACCCAGTAACAGAATATTCATTCGCTGATCCAGGAATATTTGATTTTATTATGAATAAGTATAATAATCCTACGAATAATACTATGAATTATGGGATGATGAATTAATGATGATATTTTCAAGTTTACTAGGGCTCTTAAACATCGATGCATTTCGTCATGACTTTGTTCAGAATATTGGAGTAGCTGTTATGAGCTTAACTGCCGTATCTGTAGTTTTAGCTTTAACATACTTCAAAAGATGGAAATGGCTCTTTAGCGAATGGTTAACCTCACTTGATCCTAAGCGAATTGGAATCATGTATATCGTAGTTGCTCTTCTAATGATAACTAAAGCCGGTACTGATGCACTTATAATGAGGACTCAACAGGCAATTTCGGTTGGTAGTAATCATGGGATAGTTAGTTCATCTCACTATCAACAAATATTTTCGTCTCATGGAACTACTATGATCTTTTTTGCTGCTATGGGATTAATGTTTGGTCTTATAAACATAGGTGTACCCTTACTTATAGGTTCGAGAGACGTTGCATTTCCGTTTCTAAATTCCGTTTCTTTTTGGCTTTTCGTGGCGGGGATGTTGCTACTCAATACCTCACTTGCTATAGGCGATTTTTCTGGAGCAGGCTGGCTAGCATATCCACCATTATCGGAACTACAATTCAGCCCAACTGTAGGCGTTGACTATTGGATTTGGAGCCTACAGATAGCGGGAATAGGAAGCTTACTTTCTGGTATTAATTTTATCGTAACAATACTCAGGAACAGAGCAAAAGGTATGAATCTAATGAAAATGCCGATGTTTGTCTGGAGTGTCTTCGGATCAATGACATTAGTTATTTTCGCTTTTCCGATACTCACAGTAACTATTACTCTACTATATCTGGATAGACTCATAGGAACACATTTCTTTACTGCAGGCGGCGGTGGAAATGCCATGATGTATGTAAACCTGATATGGGCATGGGGACATCCTGAGGTATATATACTTGTTTTACCAGCCTTTGGTATTTTCTCTGAGATTGTATCTACTTTTTCCAGAAAGAGATTATTTGGATACACTTCGATGGTTTGGGCGATTTGGGCAATAGTAATCCTATCTTTTACCGTCTGGCTACATCATTTCTTCACAATGGGAGCAGGTGCTGATGTTAATGGATTCTTTGGAATAATGACTATGATCATAGCCGTTCCGACCGGAGTGAAAATATTTAACTGGCTATTTACAATGTTCAGGGGCAAGATCAATTTTGCCAGTCCAATGCTTTGGTTTATAGGCTTTATAGTACTATTCTCGATAGGTGGTGTTGCCGGCGTGCTATTAGCCGTACCACCAGCCGACTTCCAGCTGCATAACAGTTTATTCTTAGTTGCCCATTTTCATTCCATGATTGTCAGTGGAGTTTTATTTGGATATTTTGCAGGTCTTACCTATTGGTTCCCTAAAGTATTTGGTTTTAAGCTTAATGAGACACTAGGAAAATATGCTGCTTACTTATGGATTATTGGATTCATGACTGCCTTTATTCCACTGTACGTCCTGGGGCTTATGGGAGCTACCAGAAGAATGGATCATTATGATGTAAGCATGGGCTATCAGCAGTTATTTATAGTAGCAGGTATAGGCGTACTAATTATAGGTAGTGGATTATTCCTTCAAATAGTTCAAGTAGCTCTTAGTGTCATAAAAAGAAAAGAATATGCAGATCGCACTGGAGATCCTTGGAACGGCAGAACACTAGAATGGTCAATCAAATCTCCCGCTCCTTCATATAACTATGCAGTAATACCCGAGGTGTCACAAATTGATCAATTTTGGGAAGATAAGCAGAGTGACTCAGATAAACAACAGTTAAAGGATATAAAGCCATTCAATATGCCGAATAATAGCTATAAAGGATTATTTATAGCAGCCGGATCATTCGCTTTAGGTTTTGGAGCTGTTTGGCATATTCTATTGCTTGCAATAGTTGGTCTTCTCATCATACTTATAACCATTATTCTAAGAACACTTGATGAGAATACCGAATCATTAGTAGTTATTGATAGTCACCATAATGCCGGTTTAGGAGCCAATAAATGAGTAATACTAACGAACAAACTACATCTATGATAGTACATGCTGAAAAATCTAAAACATTACTAGGTTTCTGGATTTATCTAATGACCGATTGTATACTTTTTGCTAGCTTATTTGCAGTCTATGCAGTGCTACATAAAAATACTTTCGGAGGTCCTTCAGGCCAACAACTATTCTCACTACCTTATGCTCTATTGCAAACTCTTATATTACTGACAAGTAGCTTAACTAGTGGGCTTAGTATATTGTCTATACGAAAAAATGATATTAAAAAAACTATCTATTGGACTATAGCTACTTTTGGCCTCGGTTTATCCTTTCTTTTATTAGAAATTAATGAATTCCATAAATTATATATAGAAGGAAATGGCTGGCAGAGAAGTGGCTTTTTGTCTTCTTATTTTTCTTTAGTCGGGACACACGGATTACATATTTTAGTAGGTCTAATCTGGATGCTAATTCTTATAATCTTTATCGTCAAAAAAGGCTTTACCAAAAAAACTGTTAAGGGTTTTACGATGCTAAACATATTCTGGCATTTTCTTGATGTAATATGGATTTTCATATTTAGTGTAGTTTATTTAATGGGGCACGTTGGATTATGAATAATATAAATCAAAGATTCATGAATTACTTATTTGGATATGTAACCTGCATAATCCTTACTTTAACTGCTTATTTCCTAGCTACGACTAAAAGTAGTTTTTGGTACCTAATCTGGAGCATAGGATTACTAGCAATAGTTCAGTTCATTATACAGGTTTGCTTTTTCCTTCATCTTAGCTTCAGGAAAGACGATAGAGCTCGACTCATAGTATTTCTTGGTATGACGCTTTTTGTAACTATCATTATTGTAGGATCAATTTGGATTATGAATAATTTAAATAACCGTATGATGCCGAGTACTAAGTCAGTGAATAGTTATATGAATAGTCAAGATGGACTTTAAAGTATTATCTAGATATTACCAATTAACTAAACCAGGAATTATATACGGTAATTTAATCACCGGTTTCGCAGGTTATATAGTTGGAGCGAAATTAAATTTTAGCATTGCTTATCTAATGTTGACACTATTTTCAATTTCTTTAGTGATTGCTTCAGCCTGCGTTGTTAATAATATATATGATCGAAAAATAGACTCTCACATGAGTCGAACCAAAAAAAGGTCAATGGTTACCCAAAAGATATCTATTAAGAACGCGGTAATCTTTGCAATTATCTTAGGAATTTCTGGGTTAGTTATCCTAGGATTATTCATTAATTGGATTACATTTACGATAGGGGTGATAGCATTTGTAGATTATGTTATTTTATATGGTCTAGCTAAGCGTAGGACTAGCCACTCAACACTCATAGGTACCTTAGCTGGTTCTGCGTCTATTGTTGCTGGATACACAGCTGCAACTGGAACAATAGACTTAACTTCACTACTCCTATTCGCAGTTATGACGATCTGGCAGATGACACATTTCTATGCGATAGCTATATATAGGATGAAGGATTATGATGCAGCAAAGTTACCAGTTTTACCGGTCAAGAGGGGAGTTAACCGAACAAAAATAGAAATGTTAGTATACTCCATACTATTTTTAGTTATTATTATCTTATTTTGGTATTACTCATTCAAAGACTATATATTCTTATTCATAATGATGGCACTATCAGTTTATTGGATATACATATCAATTAAAGGTTTTACTGCTAAGGATACAGATAAATGGGCAAGACAAATGTTCTTCTTCTCATTGATTATATTACTAAGCCTATGCCTTCTAATATATAAGTCTTTGTTTATTAGTAATTTACACTAATCTTTATTTCATAGTTTTTCTATTTCGGTTATACTATTGTTAATCGAGTATTAAAAAATAGTTTAAGGGGAATCAATGCAAAGTCTATTATCTACTAACAATAAATTATATATGATTATCCTGGGATGCGTATTCGTGTTTGATTTAATACTTAAAGGCTTTGCTCTATGGAGAGCTAGTCGTAATAAACATAAAATTTGGTTCATTATTCTTCTCATAACCGAATCAGCTGGCATTATTCCAATTATTTATCTTCTATGGTTTACAAAAGCCTGGGAAAAAGAAGACTAAAAAGCATTCTCAGCAGTCTCTCAGTATAGAATAATATACTTTATTCAATGAACATATTTACCAGGGCATAAGAAATACATTCAGAAATTTAATAAGAACTTTTTCTGTCGTATTCATACTTGGGTTAAGTATCGGGTTGTCTCTGATAATGCTTATATCTAGGTCAGCTGTAAATGATAAAATCAATCAAACTAAAAGCAGTATCGGTAATAGTGTGTCTATACGTCCTGCTGGAGTTAATGGATTTGAAGGTGGTGGTAATTTGCTTACAACAGATCAACTTAAACCAGTTGCGTTATTACCACACGTTACTTCTATAACCGAAACTCTCAACGATAGATTAACTTCAACTAACACATCATTACAATCATCCATCACCGCAGGTAGCTTCGGTCAACGTCAAGCTAATATAAACAATCAGTCTAATGCTCCTGGCGGAAATGGCGGGGGAAGATTTGGAGCAAACTTTGATCCTGCTAACTTTAAACCTCCAGTAACCCTAACTGGCATTAATAGTACAAGCAACCTAGCATCAGCAATTGGAGCCACTAATGCAAGCCTAACGGCTGGTACTAATATTGATGCGTCGTCAAGCTCCAATATAGCTCTTGTGGGTTCTAGTTTAGCAACAAAAAATAACCTAAAAATTGGCTCTACCTTCACTGTATACTCAACATCAATTGAAGTAATTGGAATTTACGATACTCCAAATAATACTTTTTCTAATTCAGGCCTAATCATGCCTCTGTCGGTAGTTCAAAAGTTATCTTCACAGCCTAATCAAGTTTCCAGCGCAAATGCTTCGATTGATTCAGTAGATAATCTGAACTCAACAACTGCAGCAATTGCAAAACAACTTGGGAGTACAGCTGATGTAGTAAATTCTCAAACTCAAATGACAAATGCTATAGCGCCACTACAAAGTGTTTCTAAACTATCATTGATATGCTTAATCGGAGCAGTTGCTGTTTCATCATTAATCATTTTACTAACTATGATTATGATCGTTAGAGAGAGAAGGCGAGAAATAGGAGTATTTAAGGCCATCGGTGCTTCAAATTTCACCGTCATGATGCAATTTGCAATTGAATCGGTAACATTTACCTTAATAGCAGCAATAGTCGGAATAATAATTGGAGTAATTGGTAGTAGTCCCATAACAACATTACTAGTTAACAATTCTGCTAGTTCGAGCACTTCAGTTGGTGGTAACTTCGGTAGAAGAGCGTTTGGTGGAGCGAGCGTAAATAATCTCAAACAAATACATGCAGCTGTTGGTTGGAATATACTATTATATGGCTTAATTGCATCATTAATTATTGCGCTTGTTGGTAGTCTAGTGTCGTCCTTCTTGATAGCAAAAGTAAGACCAGCAGAAGTTATGAGGGTAGAATAATGTTAAAAATAGATAATTTAGTAAGGTCTTTTAATTCAGGCGGGACGGAAGTAAATGCAGTTAACAACATAAGCTTTGAAGTACCTTCAAATGCTTTCGTGTCAATAATAGGAAAAAGTGGTAGTGGTAAAAGTACATTACTGTCTTTACTTGGGGCATTAGATAAGCCAACATCTGGCTCAATCATAGTTGACGATACCGATATTGCAAAGCTTCATGATCATGCATTAATTAAATATCGCTGTAATACTATTGGTTTTGTTTTTCAAACCTACAACTTAATTCCAAATTTGAGTGCCTTAGAAAACGTTATGCTACCTATGGAATTTGCAAATCAGTCTAAATCGTATCGAAGAGATAGAGCCGTAAAACTATTAAATGAAGTTGGTATTAGTCAGGACAAGCATAATAGAAAACCTGGAAAACTTTCCGGTGGAGAACAACAAAGAGTCGCAATAGCACGAGCTCTATCTAATAAACCTAAACTTATACTTGCCGATGAACCAACCGGTAACCTAGATACTGAAAACGGTAAGATGATATTCAACTTACTACACAAGCTCTCAAAATCCGAAAAGACCACCATAATAGTGGTAACACATGATCTAACAATTGCTGGCAAGACCGACAAATCATTCAAGCTATCAGACGGTAAACTCATCAAGTAAACCATTACAGTATCTTCTCAACTTAAAAGTGTATAATTAATATTAATGAGGATTCTAGTCGTAGAAGATGAAATTAAGATAGCCAGTTCTATTAAAAAAGGACTTGAATTGAGTGGCTATGCCGCAGATATGGTTCATGACTCAGAAGATGCTATTACATATGGCCTAGATCCAGATTATGACCTAATTATAATGGACAGGATGTTGCCTGGAGGCATGGACGGCACTGAAGTCATAAAAGAACTCAGAGAGAAGAACGTTCATATTCCGATTCTTATGCTGACAGCTAAAGGTTCAATTGATGACAAAGTAGTTGGACTTAATATTGGAGCAGACGATTATTTAGTAAAGCCTTTTTCTTTCGATGAATTATTAGCTAGAATTAAAGCCTTACTAAGAAGACCCCATAAACAAGTGGGTAGCGTGCTTAAAATAGGTAACCTAGAGCTTAACCCTACTAAATATGAAGTTAGAAGAGATGGCCAGAACATAAGTCTTGCTGCAAAAGAATTTTCATTATTAGAATATTTAATGAGAAATCCAGATCAAATTTTAACTAAGGATATGATCATAACCCACGTGTGGGATGGAGATTCAGACATACTGCCCAATACTGTTGAAGTATATATTGGTTACCTAAGGAATAAGATAGATAAGCCTTTCAAGGGCCAAGAAGATATAATAAAAACAGAAAGGGGCTTTGGCTATAAGCTAAGTAGTAAATAATGTTTCAATCTGCAATATTAAAATTAACATTATGGTATATGGCAATAATTATAGGCCTATGTCTTATATTTAGTTTTCTACTTTATCATGTATCATCCCGAGAGATTTCAACTGGACTAAATAATCAGGTGCATAGGATAGAGATAGACTTCTCGGGCAATATAATAAAAAGACATCCGTCTGTTTCATTGTCAGCTACTAACCAAGAAATTTCAGAACGTTCCCATCATCTACTAATTGACCTTTTCTACTTTAATCTAGTCGCAGGTATGATTGCTGGATTCGGTAGCTATGCTCTAGCCAAAAAGACCTTGCGCCCTCTAGAGGCTGCTCACGAACAACAAGCACGGTTTACTAGTGATGTTAGTCACGAGCTTAGAACACCCCTCTCAGTTATTAAAACTGAGACTGAGGTAGCATTATTAGATAAAGCTATGTCAACAAATGAGCTCAGACTTCAATTAAATTCTAATATACAAGAAGTCAATCGCATGGAAGGTCTAATCAATAACTTGCTTAGAATATCTAAACTAGAGAAACAAGATTTACAGAAATCATTTATTAAGGTAAATCTCGAAGACGTTATCAAAGACTCAGCAAATAACAATAAGCAATTACTGAAGTCCAAGAATATAAAACTAAATTTGAATACAGCTCCTGTTTGTACTCTAGGCAATAAAGAGAACCTAATCCAGATCATTAATATATTATTAGACAATGCGATTAAGTACTCAGAAAAAGACCAGACTATAGATATAAATCTGAAGAAAAGAAAATTTAATACTTTGATTGAAATTAAAGATAATGGAATTGGTATAGAAGCTAAAGATATGCCCTTTATCTTCGATAGATTCTATAGAGCCGAACAATCAAGAACAAAAGATACTAATGATAGCGGATACGGGCTTGGACTACCTTTAGCTAAATTTCTAGTAGAACTGCATAAGGGTTCAATTAACGTGAATAGTAATCCGAAGAAGGGAACTAGGGTGAGTATAGTTTTACCTATAGAGAAGTAATCAAAACTTTTCTCGTATGTGACTAAAACTATAATCCCAATCAGCATCAGATTTCTTGTGAGGATTAAATATATTATCTTTATCAAAGATTTGTTTAACGTCTTTGAAGTATCCTAGAACCTCAGCACCGAACATCTCTTTGAGCCAAGGGCCTCTTACTAAACCATCATTATGCTCACCACTAAGACTACCCTTGTAGCTAAGAACAAGGTTGTCCACTTCTTTCATGGCAGGCAATAACTTTGCTCTATCTTTAGGATCCTCTAGTTTCATGAGTGGAATTATATGAAAATTACCGTCTCCCATATGGCCTGCTACAGTAGCAAATAGTTTGTACTTCTCTATGATCTTACGAATTTTTGGTAAAAAGTCAGTTAGGTATTCAGGGTTAACCACAAAGTCATCAATAAAAGGGGCAGTATGCTTGTCTTTAACCTTACTTCTCAGCAAACTAAAACTTTGCCGTCGCATTATCCAGAATTTTTCACTCTTAAGTTCTGTAGGATCTTCCTCAAATCCATTTATTTCATACCTTGCTCGATGCTTTTTGAGTTCACTATGAAGAGCTTTAATTTTAGTTCTGACCTCAGTTTCAGTAGAACCATCAAATTCAATCATTAATATAAGCTTAGGAATTCCCCTAAATAATTGAAGCCCATCAGGAATTAGGCTAAGTAATAAATGAATAAACTTTTTAGGGCCTAACATTTTTAAGAAACTTGGCATAAATCTAATTGATAATTTTAAAGTTGCATCATCAAAGCTTTCAAAAGTAGCAGGTTTTGATTCCAATACTTTTGGTATTATTTCACCTAAATCATTAATATCTTTCAAAAAGAGAACGAGTAATCCAGAGTGTTTTTTAACTGGAACGAGTTTGAAAGTTATATCAGTGACAAAACCCAGGGTTCCTTGAGAGCCAACGATAATCTTTGTTAAATCAAAGATACCTGTATCTCGGTCATAAACGTCCCAAAGATTATAGCCCATAGAATTCTTACTTACATTAGGCTTAGCTTTTTTGATCTTATCATAGTGCTTATTACACAAATCAAACATTTTTTTATAGACTTGGCCTTCGAAATCTTTTTGAGCCATTTTTTTAACTAGTTGTATATGATTGAGTGGTTTAACTATATATTCATTGCCATCTGCAAAAACAACTTTTAATTCTTTAACAAAATTCTCAGTCTTACCATATTCCAGCGACTTTTCACCTCCCGCATTATTATTAACCATTCCACCAATTGCACATAGATCTCTCGATGCGGGATAGCTTGGCATGATAACACCTTTTTTTCTAGTTTCTTTATCAAAGTCCCTATAGTAAACGCCTGGTTGAGCTCTAGCATATTCACTC
The DNA here is from genome assembly GCA_903925195.1 of uncultured Candidatus Saccharibacteria bacterium. The sequence continues at coordinate 26,548 of CAIYEO010000094.1, forward strand.
GTTACTTCCTCAACTTTAGTAAAATGCTTTGAGAAATCTACAATAATAGATTCATTGACTGTTCCACCTGACATGCAAGTTCCAGCACTTCTAGCAGTTAGTGAAAGATCGTGCTTTTTATACTTATTTTCAGCAACCAATTTAACTAAAGTTTGTACATCTTTAGAATTTTTAGGATTAACAACTAGTTGTGGTTTAATCTCAAATAAACTTGCATCATGAGAATAAAATTCAAGAGTTGACTCGTCGTTAAGTAACTCACCATTGAAACCAGATTCAACTAATAATTTCTTTATTTCTTCCATTATTAATATAATATCAAAATATTGGCTTATACTTAAGCATTATTATTGAATATTTTGTATACTATATTTAATGCATAAACATCAGAGACAAAAAATAGTTATAGTTGGTGGAGGCTTCGGCGGTATTAAAGCTGCCCTCATGTTAGATAATAGTGATCTCTTCGATGTTATTTTAGTATCAGATAAACCGACTTTCAGATATTATCCAAGGCTATATCATACTGCAACAGGCGGAGATCCAAGTGAAACATCCATAAAACTAAGTCATATATTTCGTAAATCGAATGTAAAAATAATTATTGGTAATGTTCAAAAAGTAGAAAGAAAAGATCAGTTTATTGAAACCGACAAAAAAATCAGGATTTGTTACGACACATTAATTCTAGCCTTAGGCGTTCAAACTAATTACTTCGGTTTAAAGGGACTAGATAAATATGCATATGGCATCAAGTCGATGGAGGAGGCTGAGAGACTAAAGAAACACCTTCATAAAACCTTAATCGTAGAACAAAGTACCGATAGGCACTACATTGTTATTGGTGCTGGACCAACTGGCATTGAACTTGCAGGTCAACTGAGTTTTTATCTGAGAGATATTGTTAAGAAACACAAACTAAAAAACCAGAAAATAAAAATAGACTTAATCGAAGCAGCTCCTAGATTACTGCCATCAATGCCTATAGAGACATCTGAGGCAGTAGCTCAGAGATTAAAACATATTGGCGTTAATCTAATGGTTAATAATGCAGTTCAGTCTCAATCAATAGATGATCTCATAGTTAACGATAAACCAATCGAGAGCCATACAGTTATATGGACAGCAGGTGTTACAAATAATAGTTTCTTTAAAAACAATAGTTTTAATTTAAACGAACACGGCAAAGTGATAATTGATGAATATTTTATGGCAGAGAAAGATATCTATGTAATAGGCGATAATGCTGCTACTGAGTATTCTGGTATGGCACAAACAGCTCTAAATAACGCAGTAGATTTATCAAGAAACATAATTAGACAAGCCAACAATAAAACGCTTACTATTTTTAAGCCCGTAAGACCAATCTACGTAATACCAACTGGAAATAAATGGGCAGCAGTCGTTTGGGGAAATATTAAAATTCACGGTATTTTAGGTTGGGTCCTAAGGGAATTTGCTGATCTAATTGCTTTTCATGATCTAGAACCTTGGTGGAATGCTGGGTCTCAATGGATGAATGAATTTGACCATGAAAATAAATGCCCAATTTGTGATCATCTAATTGATTAGCTTTGTGCGTTTAATAGTTTAGAATATAGGTATATGGAGTTTAAAAAATCTTATAGTCTATTAAACGCTGAACAAAAAGCTGCTGTCGATAATATCGAAGGTCCATTACTTGTTATAGCTGGTCCTGGTACCGGAAAAACTCAACTTCTTACAACGCGTGTTGCTAATATCCTACAAAAAACAGATACTGACCCATCCGAAATATTATGCCTAACTTTTACTGAATCGGGCGCAAGTAATATGAAAAACCGTCTAAACAATATGATTGGAAGGGAATCATATAACGTTAACATTAATACCTATCACGGATTTGGTAACGAACTTATAAAACAATATTATGATTATTTTCCAAATTTCCGAATTACAAAACCAGCCGAGGAATTAACATTAGACAAAATAGTAAGGCAGATACAGACTGAATTGCCTTATGGTAATCCACTAAAAAACGATATCTTCCTAAGATCAATTAAGACCATGATCTCTAATTCAAAAAGAGAATTCATAAGTCCAGACATACTCTTGGCCCAATCTAGATCAAATCTCATCTATCTTCATTTTATCGATAAAAAATTAGAATCTATTTTTAAAGGTTTCAAGCGAGTAGATAAAAAAGCCATCGATTATTTCAAACGATTGCTTGTATTCATTCTTGATACTAAGAAAGATGAATATATGCTGTCAGATATTCTTGCACAAGATTTAAAAAATGCTATTACAGAATTTGAGATAAGCGGCTCCACAAAACATCTAACAAAATGGAAAGATAAATGGTTAGAAAAGAATAGTGATAATCTATTTACTTTTAAAGCAATTAACCAAAACATTAAGATGGAAGCTTTGGCAGATATATATAGTAAGTATGAGAAAAAGCTACAAGACCAAGGTATCTATGACTATGACGATATGATAGGACTTACTTTAACGGCACTAGAGAATAATGATGAGTTCAGATTCAACGTTCAAGAAAAATACCAGTATATATTACTAGATGAATTCCAGGATACCAATGGTTCACAGTTCAAATTAGTTGAGCTGTTAACTTCGAACCCCATATTTGAGGATAGACCTAATATTCTCGCAGTTGGTGATGATGATCAAGCCATATACTCGTTCCAAGGTGCGAACTATTCCCACATGAGACATTTCTACAGTCTATATAGGGACGTTAAAATTATTACCCTAGTAGACAACTATCGTTCTAATAAATCCATTCTAGACCTAGCTAGCTCAGTTAGCATGCAAATCAATGAACGGTTAACTCTGCCAGGTCAAACCGAGAAACATCTAGTATCAAAAAAGAAGCATAATCGAGACGTTCTGAAGAGGATAGATTTCCGATCAGATATATCTCAATATGCCTACGTTGCCAATCAGATAAAACAATTATTAGCATCAGGTATACCTGGCAATGAAATAGCCATAATAGCTAGAAAACATAAATATCTAACTCCTATTGTGCCTTTCTTGCACAAACAAGATATTAAATTACGTTACGATAAAAAAGAAAATATACTAGATGATCCTGCCATTAACCTACTTATATCAATGGCTAAATTAGTACTAGCCCTTAAGGATCACAAACGGAGTGAACTTGATGAGTTATGGCCAGAAATATTATCTGCCGAATTCTATAACTTACCAACTTCATTAATTTGGAATATTTCCTGGCAAGCTCATGATTCAAGGATTAGTTGGCGCGAAATTCTAATAGATAATCCAGCAACAAAGAATATATGTCTTTTCTATTATCGGCTATCTCTAATGGTTAACGATGAGACTTTAGAAACAATGCTCGATTACCTAGTTGGTATTAATGAACTAGACATAAAAGAAGATACTTTAGTTAAGATGAAATCTGGTTTCTATGATTATCATTTTTCTGAGAAGGCAGAAACAGAATCGACTCTATCATTCTGGGAATTACTCAACAACTTAACGGTACTTCGGCAACACTTAAGAGATTTTAGCGACAATCACGATGGCAACCTTAAATTGAATGATTTTATTGAGTACATTAAAGACATCCGCAGTTCAGAATTAAGAATCACCAACAATAGCCCTTTGATTGAATCAGATGACGCAGTATTTTTATCTACTGCTCATAGTGTTAAGGGACTAGAATTTAAAGCTGTATTTATCCTAGATGCCTTGGAGTCGGTATGGGGAAGTAAGTCTAAAGATAGTTCAGATAAGATATCAGCTCCTCCAGGATTAGAATCATTACGCTCAATCGGTACAAACGAAGACGAAAGAATCCGTTTATTCTATGTAGCCATAACCAGAGCTAGCGAGCAACTAATAATCACAAGCTATTCAAAAACTGGAAATAATAAATCTACGCTAAAATTACAATACCTAGGTGAATATGAAGATGAAAAAGGTCAAGTAATAAGCCCCTATCTAACTGGTAACGATAAGATCGTAGACATCATTGAGGCTTCTACTCCAAGTATGGATGAGATCGTATCATACTGGCAAAGAAGACACGTCGAGTTTGGATCAGACATATCACTAAAAACTCTACTAGCTGACAGGCTTGAATCTTTTAAGCTTAGCCCAACAAATCTTAATAAGTTTACTAACGTTGCTTACGGTGGCCCTAGAGACTTCTTTATAGATAGTCTGCTCAGATTTCCTAAAGCTAAAGCTCCGATTGCAGAGTACGGCACAGCTATTCATAAAAGCATAGAATGGCTCCAAAAAACATATGCCCTTGAGAAAGAAAAACCAACAATCGAAAGTCTACTCGATTATTTCCATAAACAAATGATTACAAAAGATATTGAGGAAAAAGAAAAGCTAAGACTCGAAGAGCGGGGGATTGGACATCTTAAAACATACTTAAATCAGATTAATTTTCACGAAGGTCAACTGGTACTAGCAGAAGTAAGCTTTGCCCGGGAAAATGTTCTAATTGGAGATGCGCTTATTTCTGGTAATATCGATAAATTAATTATCGACCCTAAGAGTAAGACTATAACCATCGTTGACTATAAGACAGGTAAAAGCTACACCAAATGGAAGCCCGAGATTAAACTCCATAACTATGAGAGACAACTATATTTCTATAAACTACTTATAGAGAACTCTATAACATATAAGAAATACAAAGTAGTGGATGCCTACCTAGAGTTTGTTGAGGCTACCAATGAGGGTAAAGTAAATAAATTACACATAACCTTCGACGATAAAACACAACAGGAAACTGCCGATTTGATTCAGTCAATATACAGTCATATTAAAAAGCTTGATCTGCCCGATATTGCTATTTATCCAGATACATTAGCAGGGATTAAAAAATTCGAACAATACCTTATAGATAATAAATAAGATAAATAAAAACACCCTCAGAGCGAGGGTGTTTTTACTAAAAGATTGTTTCTACTATTTTTTCTTAGTAGTAACTTTAGCTTTTACTACTCTGTCTGCGTATAGGAATGAATATAGATTCATTGCTATAACTGCACCAAGAATTGGTCCTAGAATATATGTACTCCAGCCAAATGACTTAACACCAAGAGCTATTGCTGGGTTAATTAGTGCGTTAGAGCCGATTGAAGCAATAATGACACCAATTGTTAGTGATAGACCAGCTGCAAGAGCTGCGCTTGTACCTTCTAGCTTACGATAGACAACTACAGCAAGTAGTAATGCAAAAATGAATGCACCTACAGCTTCAGCGACTAATACGTGAGTCGAGTACTTTCCAGAAATACTTACACCCTTATTACTAATAAGGTATGAATATAGCTGTCCAGCTACGATTGCACCAAGGAACTGAAATAATATGTTGAATATCATATCAAGTGATTTAATTTTCTTTACTGTCCATAGACCAATTGTGATTGCAGGGTTAAACTGGCCAATCCATTGTCCATCAATTAGGAATATTAATCCTGCGAACGAAAGACCAATAGCTAGTGCTATAAAATATGGTATTCCAATTGCAGAACCTTTTACTGCTAATACTGTTAGAGTCAAAAGTGCAGTACCGATGAACTCCGTTGCTAGCATTGCAACTACTTTTTTATTTAACATTTTCTACCCTCCGGGAATATTAATTTAGTAGTTAAATATTATCATAAATACTATCAGATTGTAAATAATCACTAATTAGTTTATCGTATTGTCTTCAACTAAGAGCTGACGTTATCTGGAGTTCAATAATAATTTTAGTGATCCATCTGTTAGCGACATTGCTGCCATAATTGAAAAAAATCGAAAATATTATAAATTTTTGATAACCAGGACGCTAGTTAGTTTCTTCTGTGTCGTCTTAGTTGAGCAACTTGAATTCTAACACTAGATCTATCAATCATTTCTTGAGCATGATCTAAACTCATCTGATCTTTAGCTTCATTCTTCATTTTGGTAGCAAGATCATAGGCTTTCTTGGCATCAGCTTCACTAATTTCATCACCAGTATCAGCTTCATCGACGATTATTCTAATATTATTGTCGGCAACTTCAATAACACCGCCATGGGTTGCGAAGTGTTCCATTAGTGCATCATTATCTTTAGGATTCTTCCTGATAGAAATAATTCCGTTATTGACTGCACTAATTAGAGGCATATGATTTGTTAGAACTGCTATTTGGCCATCGAGAGTAGGGACGATTACTTCATAGATATCGTCATCAAACTTGGTTCCAGATAGTGTTACTAATTTTAAATGAATCATACTTACTTCTTAGATACTTTCACTCCTGAAATATTTCCCTTCATATAGAAAGCTGACTCTGGCATATCATCATGCTTACCATCAAGAATTTCTCTGAATCCAACGATAGTATCCTTTAGTGATACATACTCTCCCTTAGTTCCGGTAAATACTTCAGCAACGAAGAAAGGTTGAGTCAGGAATCTTTGTATTTTACGAGCTCTAGATACGGTAAGTTTATCATCTTCAGATAATTCTTCCATTCCAAGGATTGCAATAATATCTTGTAAATCTTTATATCTTTGTAGGATTTTTTGCACATCTCGGGCAACAGCATAATGTTCATCACCAACAATCTCTGGATCCAAAATATTTGAAGTTGAATCTAGAGGATCAACTGCTGGATATAGTCCAAGTTCAGTTAAAGCTCGAGATAGAACGATAGTTGAATCAAGGTGAGCGAAAGTCGTAGCTGGAGCTGGATCGGTCAAGTCATCGGCTGGTACGTAGACAGCTTGAACTGAAGTAATTGATCCAGTTTTTGTTGAAGTAATTCTTTCTTGTAGGGCGCCCATTTCCTGAGAAAGGTTAGGTTGGTAGCCTACAGCTGACGGTAATCTTCCAAGAAGAGCAGATACTTCCGCACCAGCTTGGGTATACCTAAAGATATTATCTACGAAAAGCAGAACGTCGTCACCTTTATCTCTGAATCCTTCAGCAATAGTTAGTCCCGATAATGCAACACGTAAACGCGCTCCTGGGGGTTCATTCATCTGCCCAAAGACTAGTGATGTTTTATCCAATACACCGGACTCTTCCATCTCATAATAAAGATCATTACCTTCACGGGTACGTTCACCAACACCAGCAAAAACCGAGTATCCACTATGGAACTTAGCAATGTTATTTATAAGCTCAGTAATAAGTACGGTCTTACCAACACCAGCGCCACCGAACAAACCGACTTTACCACCTTTAGTGATAGGACAAATTAAATCAATAATTTTAATTCCAGTTTCAAGGATTTCAACATTACCAGACTGATCAACTAACTTAGGCGGATCCTTGTGTATTTCAGAATAATTTTTGAAGTTATCTGGTTTTCCATCAATAGGATGCCCAAGCACATTAAACATTCTACCTAATGTTTCGTTACCAATTGGCACACTAATTGTTTTGCCAGTATCAATAACTTCAGTTCCACGTTCTAGTCCATCAGTTGAACCTAAAGAGATAGTCCTTACAGACGATTCACTTAAGTGCTGTGCTACTTCAAGTACAGTTATGCCTTCTTCTCTTTGAATGTGAAGGGCATTATTAATTTTCGGTAAGTTGTCTGAATCAAATTCAACGTCAACTACAACACCAACTATCTGGCTTATCACACCATTCTTATTTTTTACTTTTGTATCCATAATTCCTCCTAGTCCTTTAATGCTTCCACACCGCCTGATATTTCGGCTAACTCCTGCGTAATGCTGGCCTGCCGGGCGGTGTTAAATTCTAATGTTAAATCATCAATGATATCATTGGCGTTATCGCTCGCGTTCTTCATAGCCATCATTCTCATCGAATGCTCACTGGCTAAACTCTCTAATAAACATTGCCAAATTTGAACCTCGATTAATCTTTCCGCAACTTTATCTATGACCGTCTCTACCGAAGGCTCAAATGTAGTAAAGTTATACTTATACTCAATAGGAATTGTTTCTTCTTTTATAGAAGCAGGCAATATATCAAGTGGTGTAGCTATCTGCATAATATTAGACTTAAATTGAGTATAAATTAGATCAATATCGTCAGCTTTTTCTTCCTTATATTCACTAAGTATTGTATTTATAATAGGTCGGATTTCATTTGCCGATGGATTATCTCCAAAAGCAGCATATACAGCAACTAACTCAACTCCGTTTAATCTTCTTACAAACTGCGCACCTTTATTTCCAATCGTAATAACTCTAGCTTTTATGCCCTTAGATCCATCTTCTAATAAGGACTTACTAAGAAGCTTCAATACGTTGGAGTTATATGCGCCTGCAAGACCGCTGTTAGAAGTAATAACTAGGTATAATTTAGTCTTAATCGGTCTTTGTTTGAACAATGGATGCCTAATAACTTCAGTCAATGAGTTAAGCCTAACTAGCAGACTATAGGCAAGCTCACGATACTCACGGCTTTTTTTAGCATTCTCTTGAGCCCGTCTCATCTTACTTGCAGAAACAAGTTCCATAGCCTTAGTAATCTGGCGAGTATTTTTAACTGATGAAATGCGCCGCTTGAGGGCGATAGTGCTAGCCATTATTGAGTTTTATTATCTCCAGCTTTTTTCTCGCTATGAGCATAAGTCTTAGATATTTTTTCAGAAATTTCTAATATTTTTTTCTGCATCTCAGGACTTGGCTCATTGCCATCCTTCAAAGAAGCTAATATATCGCTATGACTATTCTTAATGTCTCTTAGTATGCTTTCTTGAGCAATTTTGATTTTCTCGACAGGTACTTTATCTAGAACACCTTCAGTTGCTGCAAGTAATGAGCAATACATTTCCCATATAGCCAAAGGTGAATACTGATGTTGTTTTAGAAGTTCTGTTAATCTTTGTCCTCTTTCGATTCTTTGACGAGTTTCATCATCTAGATCTGTAGAAAACTGTGAGAAAGCAGCTAATTCACGGAACTGCGCTAAATCAATTCGCAGTGATTTAGCAACTGACTTAATCGCCTTAGTCTGAGCTGCACTACCGACACGTGAGACAGATAGTCCAACTGAGATAGCTGGTCTAATACCTTGGTAGAATAAGTTAGTTTCCATGAAGATTTGACCATCGGTAATAGAAATTACATTAGTTGGGATATATGCGCTAATATCTCCAGCTTGGGTTTCAATGATTGGAAGAGCAGTTAAGCTACCAGCTCCGAGCTTATCGCTAAGCTTGGCAGCTCTTTCGAGTAATCTTGAATGCAAGTAGAATACATCTCCAGGATAGGCTTCACGACCCGGTGGACGCCTTAAAAGAAGGCTCATTTGGCGATATGCAACAGCATGCTTAGATAAATCATCATAGATAATTAGTGCGTGTTGTTTATTGTCTCTGAAGTATTCTCCCATGGCACAACCCGAATAAGGAGCAAGATATAGCAAGGCAGCAGACTGAGAAGGGCTAGTTGCTACAATAATAGTCTGGTCCATGACGCCTTCTCGCTTAAGTCTCTCAACTAATGTAGCGATTTTTGACATTTTCTGACCAATAGCTACGTAGATATTAACAACACCTGTTTTTTGCTTAGATTGATTAATCATAGTATCGATAGTTAGCGCTGTTTTACCAGTTTGACGATCTCCAATGATTAGCTCTCTCTGACCACGTCCAATAGGAACCATAGTATCGATGGCTGCAATACCAGTCATTAGTGGTTCATTAACACTTTTTCGATCAAGCACACCAGGTGCAGCTTTTTCAACTTTATATGATTGCTTAGTTTTGATTGGGCCAGCACCATCCATTGGGTTTCCAAGTGGATCAACAACTCTACCCAAGAGTTCTGGACCAACTGGTACTTCCATTACTTTGCCAGTTAATCTAACTTTGGCACCAGCTTTAATATTTGAATCGTCACCAAGAATTACAGCTCCGATTTCATCTTCGCCTAAGTTAAAGGCAAATGCAGTCATATTACTTTTATCTGCACCTTCAATATCGATAATCTCGTTATAGCCACAATTACGAAGTCCGTAGATCCATGCGATACCATCTCCAACTCTGGTAATTACGCCAACTTTTTCGATTTCAGGTCTATTCTTTAGCTCAGCAATTGCTGATCTTATGTCCTGTGATAGTTCTTTGATAGATAATTCGCTCAATTTAATTCCTTTCTATTATTCCAGCTATTTATTACGCTTGTGATGTTAATTGCTTAAATTTACCTAGTTTAGTGGCAATACTAAGATCTAATTGTTCGTTAGCGGTATTAACCTTAACGCCGCCGACGACCGACTGATCTAGTTCTTCTATGATTTTGAATGACTTAGCGTTAGGGTAACTCTTCTTTAGAACATCAATGATGTCACTACGGGTTGAGGAAGATATAGGGAAGGCAGAAGTTACGATGGCCTCAACATTACCACCGTCAGCCCAATCCTGCTGAACAGTCCTGAGTATTGAGTAAACATCACCTGTTCTATTTTCTTCTAATAAATATGCAGCTATCTGTTTAGGAAGCTCACTAGGGATAGTGCCAGATTTAGTTTGACTGGTAATAACTCTAGAGATATTAGAAATAGAAGTTTTCATGTTTAGCTACGCCTTTTGTCCTTTTAAAGCTTTGTCTATTAAGGCAGAGTCTTTCTTGGCATCAAGTTTTTCATCAATGATAGCTTCAGTGGCTTCAGAGATTAGTCCAACTAATTCTTTTTCCAGCTTCTTTCTAGCATTGAGAGTATTTTGGACAATCAACTTGTTAGCATCTTCAAGTATATGATCAGCCTTAGACTTAGCTTGGCTTTCTGACTCGTTAACGATTTCTTTAGCTTCATCCTTAGAGGCTCCAACTATTTTATCTGCTTCAGCCTGAGCATCACGAAGTAGTTTTTCGGCTTGTCTTTCAAGTTCTTCATTTTTCTTCTGCATCTCAGCTCCAAGATTAACTCCAGCTTCAATAAGCTCTCGTCTTTCTTTGAGTACTTTGAGAATTGGTTTGAAGGCATATTTTCTTAAAACAAAAAGGACTAGTAGAAATGTTGCAAGCTGTATTAAAAGTGCTTGCAAGTTTACACCAAGTGCACCTATGCCGGAAGATTCTGCTGCAAAATTATTTATATTCATTACTTATACTTATATTTCTTTCTTATTTAACGATAAAGATCGAGGCAAATGCTAATAGTGCCATTAATTCGATGATAGCTATAAATACCAAAGCTTGTCCTAGAAACTTTGATGTTTCTGGGTTGCGACCTACGGCTTGCATATAAGCACCGCCAACTAGACCGATACCGATAGCAGGACCAATAAGTCCTCCACCGATCATAAGACCTTTACCAATGATTGCTGTATTGATTGCATCTGCTAGTATTAACATATTATTTTTATATCTCCTTATTATTAGTTATCTTATGCATAAAATGAATGCTCTTAATTTAATGCCGTCTTGGCTCTGGGGTTAATTGTTTCAGGAATATTATCATCGGTCAAGTGTTCTTCAGTAGCGTGATTTACGGTGATGGCTAGATACATGACACTTAAGATAACAAATATATAGGCCTGTAGGGCACATATAAACAACTCAATTAGGGTAAACGGTAAAGCAGTTAATGGAGCTATGAAGCCACCGAGATATGAAAAAACAGAAATTATAATCTCACCGATAGTAACGTTCAAGAAAAGTCGAAGCGATAGGCTAATAACCCTAGTCAGGTCAGTAAACATCTCAAGCAAGCCAAGCACTAGATATAGTGGGTTTAATGGACTACCTATGAAGAAATGGCCAAAGTATGGCTTTATACCTGACTCTTTAACAGATGAATAGTAAACATATCCCATAGTTATGATACCGACAGCAAGAGTAGCATTAAGATCACCAGTAAAGGCTCGTAGCAGTGGGTTGCCTCCGATTGAGAAGGCTTCACCAACTCCAGGTAAAAGGCCTAACCAGTTGTTCATTAGTAGGAAGAAAAATACAGTAACGAAATATGGGACATACTTATATGCTCTTTCCTTATCTTCAAAGCTTGATTCTAGTAGGTTTGAGATAAAGTCGACTCCAGCTTCAACAACTTGGACCAGGCCACCTTTAGGATGAATAGTTACTCTTCTAGCAATAACTATGAAAAATACGCACATAATTATGGAACAAATCCAACCATATAAGATTGCATTAGTTATGACCAAAGGACCAATATTAAATACGCCACCTGAAGTAATGTGTACTGCTGGTCCTGATTCTGCGAAAATTCCTATCATTACTTATGGGTCCTTTTAGTGATTCTATAGTTATAGTCTGTTAATAAATGTCTCATGAATAAAATTGAACCGGTTAATGCAATCACTAGACCAATTATAAATAACCAAGGATCTGAATGTAGTTTATTGTCTAATTCATAACCACCTATGATTGGTACTAGAAAAATAAATGCTAGTTGCCAGCTCATGGATAGTGCCGTAACAATAAAATTATTACTCGCAGCAATAGTTAGCCTGGCTTGCTTATTTTCGTTAAATTTAGTCGACGTCGCTTTCGGCGCGGCTCTTTTTTTCATTTCAATTCAGTATAACAGATTGATGAGTCTATAAGCAAGACTGGCAGTATAGGTTATTTTAATATATAATTTAATATATGAGTGATAGTCCAAAAGTCATAGTATATAGCGCAACCTGGTGTGCTTTTTGTCATGCTGCTAAGGATTATCTAGATAGTATTAACGTTAAATATACCGACAAGGATGTTGATAGCGACAAGGCAATTGCCCAAGAGTGTGCCGATAAGTCTGGACAACTTGGGATTCCAGTTATAGATATTCAGGGAGATATAATTATAGGATTCAATAGGCCGGAATTAGATAAATTACTAAAAAAACATAAAATAATTAAATAACTTTCTTAACAAACAAAATTGAGATATATACCAAAATGTGTTAATATATGGGTACGTAATTTTGGAGAAAATATGGAAAATTTAAATTCACATAATATAGAGCCTGAAATAATTGCTTCTGAAGCCATACCCGAATATAAAAAAGAAATTTTAAATAAGCTTTTTGAACTTGTTAACAGAAAAGATCCTGAACAATTACAGATGCTTTACTCAGCCGACGAACCCGAAAATGAAATGCTTCAAGCTTTTATAGAAGCCCAGAGGAATGATGCTGACGTAGCTATTACTTACGATGAACAGACTGAAGATAAAATAGATAACGATCCAATCATTCAGAAGTTAATAGCTGAAAAAAACGAAGTTGTCTCTAATAAGATTAACTTCATTGAAAGCAATGAAACCAATGAAAAAAAGAAAAAGATTGCTCAAGCTATTAGACTTAGAAGCTTTCAAATTTACTTCTACCGTAGAAGAGATTATTTAGAAGATAATAAAAAAGATTTGGACTATCCTTCAGCTTCATAGTGTAGAATAACAGTATAATATGTCATTCGAAGATTTTAAGACTAAAGATTCAGTAGTAATTGTATATACAGGTGAAGGCAAAGGTAAAACTAGCGCTGGGCTTGGTTTACTAGTTAGAGCCCTCGGCAATCGTTGGCATGTAGCTTTTATTCAATTTATTAAATATTGGGGTGTCAGCGAACATGTCATGCTCAGAGACATAGCTCCATTATTTAAAGACGATCTATACTTCTATAAAGGTGGTAAGGGATTTTATAAGGCAGGCGATCTTAGCGACGGTAATATTTCCGAGGCCGATCATAAGAAAGCCGCTAAGACCACCTATGATGAAGCAATGAAAGCCGTTAGCAGTGGAAAATTTGAATTAGTGATTTGTGATGAAATTAATAATGCCGTTCATGATGGATTAATAACTGTTAAGGATCTAGAAAAATTGATAAATGCTAGAACCAAGACAACAAGTATTTGTTTAACTGGTAGAAATTTTCCAGATGAACTAATTGGTATGGCAGATATTGTTACTAATATGACCAAAGTTAAGCATCATTTTGATGATAAATTTCTAGCCAACAAAGGCATCGATTACTAATATGTCAGATAATTTTCGAGAAATGGCCAACGATTATAATAATATAGACATTTTCTATAACGGTGCCAGTACGAATGCTCAACGAACTCGAAAACTAGTCCAAAGAAGATTTAGTCATTGGGAAAATGGGCCACGAGTTGAATATCATCAAACCCCTCCCAATATTGATGACTTCAAAGAGATTGTCGTAAATGCCATAGAAGCTAAAGACGGAGATACTATTACTGGCTCTATTTCTGGCGATGGATCACTAAACCATCACATGCTCATAAAACAAGATCCCAGCGTTCCAGCGATCGTAAAAGACTCACCGATTTGGACACCAGGTGGAGGCAATGCAATAAACTTATTTAAGGCACTAACTGATCGCATTGATTATCGTCATCCTGAACAGGTTATTAAAACTGGTACCATTAGTGAGTTTTATCCACTTCATATTAAATCAATAAATGGCAAAGGTGAGTTAGAAGACATGTTTGCAGCTAGTATATTTAGCGTTGGTGCTATGGCTTTAGCAGCTAGTTATCTAAATGATTCTGAGTATAGGCAATCACATTTAAGAAACAGAAAATATGGTGAAATCATTACCGATCCAATTAGAGTGCTAAAAAGTTTAAAGCAGACTAGACCTTATATCTATTACGACAAAAGAGATGGCTTCAAGCAAGCTTATGATATTTTATTCATTAACTCACCTAAGATCGCTAAAGTAATTCATGCTAAAGATGTTAAGTTAACCGGCCCAGCTTACAAATTAGAAATAAAAGATAGACAAGTTAGGGAAGTAGTATCATCAATAGCAAGACTAGCAATTGGAAAAGCTAACGGTGAATACCTTACTAAACCATATAGCTTTACCGTATTATCTGAAGACGTACTAGCTCAGGTTGACGGTGAAAATTGGAAACTAGATGTTGGTACATCACTAGAAGTAGGTTATGCCAGCACACCAATAAAAGTTGTAACTACGCTAAAAAACCCATAGTCAACTACTTATTAATTTTAAAAGATTTAATAATTCTAAGTATTAAATTAGGTATAGTAAAAAATAGAAAACTACAGATGCTAAAGATCATTGCGGGAATAAGTCCCAGGATTATAGCTAGCACTTTAAGCCATAATGATTTTTTAATTGCTAAAGAGCTGTCTAGCGTACCAATCTTTTTGTGGTAGTTTAATGTATTGAAGCTTCTAATGATGTATTCCTTATACTTAGGCCAAAAGAAATATGTTGTTCCATCAGTCTTAATATCCAGTCCCTGAATTATTCTAGCCTTCATTCCAAATCCAGCCAGTAACAAGGATAGGTCCTGATCTTCATGAACCAATTTTTCATCATTACATACTTTATCTTTTAAAAGCTCCCATGATGTCTTACGAATAGCCATATTGGCTCCCCATAAAACTGTTACTCTCATTATGCCAGTAGAAACAAATAGATAAGTCTTTGACCAAAAAGCAGTTCTAAGACTTGGAAATAATTGCTTACCTTTAATTACGGGAGAGGTGGATGTAACTCCTGGTCCAGTTATGGCAGCTAAATCATCGTCCAAGAAGCTTCGCAGGACTACCGATACCCAATTAGGAGTTAAGCGTGCATCTGCATCAATTCTCCCTATAATATCTCCCTTAGCTGACGATAGGCCCTTATTGCGCGCAAAGACAATACCTTGCTTGAATTCTTTGACAACTCTTACGAATTTGAACTGCTTTGCTATTTCAATTGTTTTATCTGTGCAGTTATTATCTACGAGTATGACTTCATTGGGCATTATTGTCTGGTTTTTTATAGACTCTAAGCACTCTTTTATGTAGCCTTGCTCATTATAAACTGGTATAACTATAGATAGCGTTAGTGCTTTAATATTTTTATTCACTAATCAAATATTAGCAAAGACATCAAATTATACATAAGTTATAAATGAAAAAATATAAAACAGTTACCAAAAATAGGGGTATTAAAAATCAAAAGAAGAGTCTGAATTTTTATTGGAGAAAAATTAAACTAAGCTATAAAATATTAATAATTATTCTATTAACAATTGGCACATTAACTAGCATTTTCTACGCCTTTAGTTATTGGTACCAACAAAAACATAAAAATCAACCAATTACCCTAGGTATGACTTTCATTGCAGATTATGCTAATTACCTCGGAGTAGACCCTCACAAAACAATGCTAGCACTAAGAGACGACATAGGCTATAAACATTTTAGACTGGTTAGTTATTGGAATGACATTGAACCAACGCAGGGTAACTATGACTTCACCGAACTAGATTGGGAGGTCAAGCAGGTTAGTCAAGTTCACGGATCAGTAAGTCTGGCAATTGGAATGAGGCAACCAAGGTGGCCTGAATGTCATATCCCAACGTGGGCTCAAGATACACCAACTTCATATTGGTATCCTAAGCTTTTAAATTTTATGACAGCAGTCGTAACGAGGTATAAGGATAATCCAACAGTGACAAGTTATCAGCTAGAGAATGAATATTTCCTAAATGTATTCGCTAACTGTCCCGACTCAACTAGATCGAGACTAATTAATGAATTCAACTTAGTAAAATCAATAGATCGGAATAAACCAGTAATAATAAGCTTGTCTAATAATTACATTGGTTTTCCAACTGGCCAACCAAGACCAGATATTTATGGGGTATCTGTATATAAAAGAGTATGGGATAAGAATATAACTAAGCGATATTTTGAGTATCCATTTCCGTCTTGGTGGTATTCAGCCAGAGCAGGAGTAACTGAACTATTAACTGGCAAATCTAGTCTTGTTCATGAACTACAGGCCGAACCTTGGCCACCCAAAGGAATCAATGATGCGTCTCAGTTAGAACTTGCAAAATCTATGACACCCAAACTACTCAAAGAAAGAATAAAGTATACTGAAAAATCTGGGATTAAAGACATAGACCTTTGGGGTGGCGAATGGTGGTACCAAGAACTCGTGCAAAATAAAAATCCTGGATTCTGGAACGTAGCTAAAGATGAAATGAAGTCAGTAAATAATAGCAATGAGCAACTAAAACAAAAATTAAATAATCAATAATCTTTAAAATCCAATAAAACAACTTATGATTTTTTTTGCAAGCGACAGAATAAACTACCAAAAAATAGCTAATTAGAGCATAATACTAGGGTTATGGCTAAGAATAAAACCGAGAGAAAACGGATAACTAATAAGCGAGCAAGTCATGATTATTATCTAGAAGATAGTCTGCTTGCTGGAATTATGCTGACAGGAGCTGAGACTAAGTCGCTTCGAATGGGACATGGTCATCTTCAAGGCGCCTATGTAACTGAGAAAAATGGTGAACTATGGCTCATCAATGCGACCATAAACGGAGCTCAAGGCATACCAATATCCGAAGAAGAGCAAACCAGAAGTCGAAAGCTACTAGTTAAAAGAAGTGAGATTGAAAAAATACTATCTAGAAAACAGCAAGGGAATACCATAATCCCAATAGAAATCATTCCAGTTGGTAGATATATAAAAGTAAGAATAGCTGTTGGTCGTGGTAAGAAAAATTACGACAAACGACAAACACTAAAAACAAGAGACGAAACTCGACAAATCAATCGAGCACTTAAAAATTTATGATAGTATTATAAATTGATGCGTATAGGATTTTTCACAGACAACTATCTACCCAGCCGTGATGGTATCGCTATTTCGGTTGAAACTTTTAAGCAACAACTTGAAGCACAAGGCCATGATGTTTATGTAATTGCTCCTGCGCCAAACCTAACCTACAAAGAGGATTCAGATAAGATTATTAGATTTCCTGCCTTCAAAGGATTATTTTATGAGGATTATCTAACTAGTCTGTTTCTACCATTACAGGCTATGAAAAAGATAGATGAGCTAAACCTAGATATTGTCCATTACCATACGCTCGGACAGGTTGGTTTTCTTGGCGCTTACTATGGCATGAAAAGGAATCTACCGCTCGTATCTACCTACCATACCGATTACTATCAGTATGTTACATACTATAAGAAAACTCTTCCTGGGGTCATGGCTCTTTCACTTATAACTCCTGTAGTAACAGGTGGAGGATTAACAGACTATCGTTCTGCCATATTAAATATTAAGCCTGAAAAAACAATCGATGAATGGAATCAGAAGATTGTTGAGAAGGCTGTAACAACACTTCATAATGCTTGTGATATAGTAATTGCTCCATCACTCAAAATAAAAAATCAATTAGAAAGCTGGAATACGACAAGCCCAATTATCATACTGCCAACTGGAGTAGATAAAATACCGGCAACCAAAGACGAAACGAATAACTGGAGAAAAAAATTAAATATTAGTACTGAAACTAAAGTTATCGCTTATGTAGGTAGACTAGGTAATGAAAAGAATTTAGGACTACTGCTTAATGCTTTTGAAATAATCTCAAGAGAGCTTGGCAATGTTAAATTATTGGTTATAGGTGGTTCAGGTAGCCAATCAGAAGATGTTGATTCTAACAATTCAAATAACTTTAATGAACATATGAAAAATGACAATATCATATTTACCGGTTACGTACCACACGCAGAACTTGGCGCTCTCTATGGTCTATCAACAGTTTTTGCATTCCCATCACAGTCTGACACTCAAGGCCTAGTGCTTAATGAGGCAGCTCAAGCAGGACTTCCAATAGTACTTATAGACCATGAAATTACGGACGTAGTTAAAGATGGTGAGAATGGGCTATTCAGTAAGCCTGATGCAGACGATATGGCAAGTAAGATCATATCTATCCTAGAGTCTAGCGAACAATGTTCAAAAATGAGTAAAAATAGTATCAATATATCTAAGGAATACACTGCCAAAAAACAGTCGGATAAGATCTTAAAAATTTATGAGAATCTAATTACCACATACGAACACAAGATAGTTCTTTGATTATAGGTACTATTTCAAGATGAGTATTGCTATCATACGATGTTTTCTTGTATAATTTAATCTGTTAATTAATAATCCGGGGTAGCTCAGCGGTAGAGCGGGTGGCTGTTAACCACTAGGTCGCTGGTTCGAATCCAGTCCCCGGAGCCAAGCATAAGCTTTTTGACCATCTATGGAATTAGGTGGTCTTTTATTTAGGTATCTATAGTTGGTCTGTTATGTTAATATCCGAAATTATTTTAAAATTAAGTAGAATAACACACAATACTCATGCTGGAGTTGCAATTTTGATAACGTATTTTATTAATAGTGGCATAATTTCTTTGCTATTTAGTATTATTATTTATAAGCGGGAAATCAGAAAAATGTGAAAAGGTTTAATAATGATTATCATTGATGTAAGAGAACCATTCGAATACAATACAGGCCATGTTGATGGTGCGCTAAACATACCTCCATTTTATCAGGGATTTGATTACAATCATCATGGTGCAAAGCATGTGCTATATATTTATGAACTATCTATCCACCCCAAGATAGTACTTAGCGCAGAACATGCGTCGTATGACTGGGTGAGTAGAGATGTCTTCTTAGAGAAGGCAAAGGGTGCGAAAGACGACTACATGCACATGGTATATAGTGAACTTATTTAGGAATAACTTCCACGGCAATTCGCAGCTTTTCGTGATCTAGAAAAACTTCTGCATTATCGGGTATTGGTAATAGCTTGTCATACAGAAAAGAAAGCTTTACTGAAGAACTTAACGATTTCGATTCGTGAATCTCTTCGATACCTCTTATCTCTGCAACTGACGAAGCACTTGGTCGTAAAGAGGGGTCAACGACTCCATTAATCTGGCGACCATTGCTGGTTATTCCCTGAAGAACGTCTAGTGCGCACCTACCCACCTTTATATTCGAAGCCCTATATTCTTTCAGTACCGCTTCCGCGACCTTAATCGCCCTTACATCACCATCGTTAAATTCAAACTCCTGTAATAAGTCGCTGTGTGAACCTTTTGCTATTGATAGGTGGGTGCCTCCAAAGCGCAATGCTGTGTTATCTATAACGTTAAAATTATGGCTTATCCAGCTGTACTTATTGCCAAGCAGGTTAATTTGTCCAACTGTTGGCATATTCGTAATTCTATCTGTATTCGCTTCTAAAACGAGCCCTATCTTAGATATGTCTTTATACTTACTCAAGATATCTTCAAGGTGTTCCTTTGATGTAAGAAGTATCTGTCGCCCACCGCCATTTGCGGAAGGGTCTTTAGCGCGCACCATCATTCCGTCCTTCGTCAGGAGGTCATAGCTAGCAAGGGCATCTTTATCATTGAATATGGTAAAGCCGGGCATAACGTTTTCTGTAATATTATCTGCGAAAGAAGGAAGATACCAATTGGGGTGAAATGCATCCTCAGATACAAGTGTGTGGAGCATGCCTTTGTCGGCCTGATGGGTTGATTCGGGTACGATAGCTCCGTACACATGTGCCTCGTCATCAGTACCGTAATCTAGTGCTAGACCTGCGGTCATTGCAGACATTGGGAATAGATACGTATCGTCTGAGCGGGTATTAATCTCAGTAATATTATCGAGGAGGCTTTGTATTCGTCCCGATACAATCTCCGCACTTAACGGTGCAGTACTTTGGGGCTGAAACGTGATGACGGAATTATCTATCCTTTCTACGTTAGTCATTTGTGTTATCTTTAAGCCATTTATACAGGAATGTCAGGTACAAAGAGATTGATTCCTTATTATTGTTTGGAGATCCGAAAGAGTGTTGAATACCTCCCCCGAGGTAGGATGATCCACCTAGTGCGTTTTTGTATGAATCTGTTGTCTGTTTTGGGACGTCCTCGTCTTCATCGTGCACCATTACGAGACTTGCGAACTTGTGCGGTTTCGAGAGTTGAACGAAAAGTGGATTAATCTTTAGCGCGTCTTCATCTTTTCGATAGTTACTTGAAATAGTTTCTCTATCGATATCACGTTGTTTAGACATGAGGATATTAGCGGGGTACACGGTGGGTGCTCTCAAAATCAATGCATTAATTTTTTTATAGGTACTTAATTGAGCGGCAATGTATCCACCATAGCTATTGCCCATAAGTATGATTGGTGTGTTCTTAAAGCGATCTTGCGCCCATTCGTATAAGCTCGCAGCTTCGATAATATGTTGAGATGGACGAGTATCGTTAAGATCAAACACATGTTGAATGCCATGACCGGATAAATTCATACATACAACTGTTAGCCCAGTAGCTTCAACAAGACCTTTTAAGAATTCGTGGTTTCTTTCTTTGTCTGATCCATACCCGGCAAAAAATAATAGAACATTTTTAGTGTTATTCGTTGTATATACATCCGCAATGAGAAGATAATCTAGGACGGGTATCGAAATTTCGGTAAGTATATATGAATACATATGTTTAACTTTCAAATATACTATAACATAGTTTCAATCTATGAATCCTAGCTTAAGGGGCTAACAATCTTGCAATAGTTCAATCATATTGTATAATATACACATAAAGCGATAATCGTAAGAGGATAGCCATGAGTACTACTGAGAGACGTGAAGGCCAGGGTAAAGCTCAAATTATTAGGCAACCACGCCTTAACCTTGCTGTTGGACCAAACTGTCCAGTCCGTTGTGAAGGTTGTTACAACAGTTTTGGTGACACATTTTCGACGGGTGGTCTTGTTACGCTAGACGAAATTACCGATTTCGCAGCTGAGGTTGGATCAAGGGGTATTGATGGAGTCACTCTTTCTGGGGGAGATCCACTATTTCACCCCGAAATTGTAGACATTGTGAATGCTTTGCATGACATTGCCTACAGGGTAAAGATCGACACGGTTGGAACCTCACTGCTTGAAGATTCAATGATCATATTTAAAGGTCGTGGATTAACTCCTAGAGTTGATATAGATGCAATCAAGGATTCGGTTGAAAGTATCACTTTGCCTTTGGATGGCGTTGATCAGGGAACGATCGAATATTTTAGGCGCGGTCGTAAAAATATTTTTGAAGAAACGAAAGCAATTGCACATCTATTGACAGAGGCAGGCGTAAAGTTCGGATTCAATACAGTAGTTCACGCAAAGAACAGTGATCAAGTAAAAGAGATAGGTGACCTTGCACTGTCTCTCGGAGCATTTGAATGGCATGTATTTGAATATGACACGACAGGCCCTAATCCATCTAGGCAGAAAGAAGTCCTTCGAATTGATTATGAAGATTTTGAAGCAGCGACTCAAAATTTAGGACAAATGGCTCTTGATGGCATGCGGCTAGATCTGCGCAATAGGGATTCCAGAACAGGTGCGGGTGCGTACTTCTTTGTGAATGATGCTGGAGAAGCTTGGAGTCCTGAATCTGAAGGTATTCCCGTGAGATACGGACACATTACACGCGATAGAGATCAAGTACTGGCCTCTTATGATGAATACCTAGAAAATTTTAGGCGAAAATTTAACGACTAGTTAAGTTGTTTATTTAGTTTTGCTTCAAGTTCGTTCATAGTCTTTGAAAATGCCGCCTCTACGTCAACATTGTAGATATCCGCTAATACACATATAGACCAGAGACAGTCTGCGAGTTCGTGAACAAGGAGGTCGTCAATGTTTTCACCTTGATCCGAACGTAAGCCACTCTTGACCATGATGATTTTAGATAGATCACCGACATCACCTACAAAGCCAGACATAAAATCTGTTCCGTTCCATTTTGTGCCATTCCCGGCATTCAATTGGTCGTACAATTTTCGAATTTGCGCTGCTCTGTTTATGATATCTTGCATATGATTGATGATACTATATTCACTCGATTTATGCACATTTGATAAAGTGGTCTGCCGTCGCCAGACTTCTCTGACGGAAGGGTCTATATGATAGTAAGAGTTAATGACGCCAAGGATCGCGATAATCGGACATGTTTGTGTAGATGAAAATACGATAGACGGAGAGCGGACTGTCAGATGGGGGTCACCTTTGCTCTACATGGCAGAATATTTCATAAAAAAGCACGATATAAGGCCAGTGCTTATCGCTCCGTATAGCAAAGACCTTGCTGAATATGTGAACACTGGACTGCTTCTAAATAAGCCGAGTGGCTTTAATACATTACGATACCGCAATCGTATTCGTGGTGATGCCAGGATTCAGTCCTGCGTTAATACTTTAAACTCTGGGCCAGTTAAATTGATTCCAGAAATGAAGAAAACATTAAAGAGCACGGATATATTTATTTTTGCTCCCTTACTCCCTAACTATAAAGCGGCGTATCTAAAGGCTATTGAAAAGATTTTACCATCAGAATGTTTGAAGATTATTCTTCCGCAGGGTTATCTGAGGAAAGCAAGATTAGGCCGGCCCATTATTAAGCGAGAATTTAAAGAATATGCAAATATTTTGTCTCAATTCACAACATCGATCCAATCAGATGAAGATAGTGAATATTCTGAACGGACGGCAAAGAGATGGTCAGAACAATTCCCTGATTTGCATGTCATAGTCACTCGTAATAGAAAAGGGTCTATTGATTTTACAAAAGGACATGGCACTGAAGTGCCCACCGTAAGTGCGAGCGACCAAGAGATGAAGAACCCTATTGGTGCAGGTGATATTTTCGGAGCTAGCTATTCGTATTATTATGGACAGAGTGGCGACAAAAATGCCTCAATCGTAAAGGCGCGTCATGACACGTACGAATCTTTGGCGCGGGAAGCTTAGGCTGCTGTTTTTAAATACTCAATTACATCTAGAAAGTAGCGATCAGTCCCGAGGGGTAATTGTGTTTGCAGGAGAGTTTCTTTCGTGAGCCATTCGTAGGAGCTATGTTCCCAGCTAAGGCTGATCTCGGGTGGGTTTAGGGGGAGTGTTGTGGTGTACAAAACATGGATTACATCAGGGTATTGTTTCTCTAACACTTTTTCTAGTAGTGTAGAGTCGGTTTGAATGGCAGTTTCTTCCCCGATCTCACGAGCAACGGCATCTATCCATTTTTCACCATCTTCAATCTCACCACCGGGTAGATCTAGGTGTCCTGGAAAGTTCGGATGCGTCATGCCCCTGTAAAGAAGAAGCAACTTGCCGTCGAAGTCTGTTATAAGTGCCTTTGCTACAACTTTCATATGTCTATTTTACCATATTGCTATTGTAATAAAGATATGTTAAAATATACGTTAATGAACGTTCAGAGTGTGATCGATATCTTTGAAGAACAACTTGAGAGCAGAATTGTTAGCTCAAATCTTCAAATGTGCAACATCGACTCTCTGGTGCAAACTGTCGAAAATTGGAAAAAAGACGGCTATAAAATTGTATTTACGGCCGGAGTTTTTGATATATTCACCATTAATCACCTCCTTGCTCTCTATCACTACAGACTGATTGGTGGTGATAAAGTAAAGCTCGTTATTTCAATAGATACCGACGAAAGAGTCAAACAAAGTAAGTCTTTTGTAAAAGAAAAAAGTAAAACAATAAAGCCTATTTTATCTTGGGATTCAAGAGCTTTGATGATAGCGAAACAGTCTTTTCGCAATACTGATGCCCTGGTTGACATGATTGTTCAACATGGGTCTGATACCTGTTCAAGTATGCGTTGTCCACACGACGACAATACTACAATTGCTGAAATGATTATTCCTGATGTCATCGTTGTTACTAGCACCAGTACGGACACTGTTGATAAGATTAAAAAAAGTACGGTACTCATGGCGGATACTTTGAGGATTATCGAAGAAGAAGAGCTGGCATACCAAGATTCATTAATAGGCGGCAAGATCAGTTCTACATCGATAATAAAGAGGGTAAAGTATGGATCTTAACTCCGACCTTACGAATAGTTTCATTACATCCTCGATAGAAGGCCGTATAACTGGTTTCAGTGGTGGTGCCGAGTGCGTAGCGATAGCTGCTAGTCGAAAAGTTGAACAGTGGCATAGTGATGGACAGTACGTCGTTGCCAATGCGGGTGCCTACGATGCGCTAGGTCTTAACCATCTACGTGGGCTAATTCAAGCAAGGATTATTGGAGCTGCGTATAAGCTTGGCTCAACCGAAGATATAAACGCAATACATGACCTGGCTAGTTCTGATCAAATACGGCTTATCGTATCTTTAGATACTAACGAGGCTATAAGAAACAATAAATCTTTTAGACCAGAAACTGGTGATTCAATAAGACCACTGTTTGACTGGGATACGCGTGCGAGTATGCTTGCTTTGCAGTCAATTCGATCTGGTCATAATTTGATAGATTTTATTACGAAACATGGTCCTGGTGCATGTAATATCTGCGGTGATGATTCGTGCTGGCATTCAGATGAAACTTATAGTGTTGCATCAACCGGTGCAGATCTAACAATCGTAAAATCGCTTAATAAAGCGACAAGAGATCGATATAATGACAGAGTCTTTCACATCGTGGATGAGAGTGAAGGTGCCTTTTTCGACCGAGTGCAGTACAGTCAAATAAGCACATCTGCACTTGTGAGACGTGTCAAACTAGACAGGAGTAGCTAAAATGACCACAGAAGAAACAATAGTATCTGTCCTTATTCCGGTTACAAAGAATGAAGCAGACTGCCTTCCGGCTACCTTGAATTCAGTTCGAGAGGATATCCTTAGATTTGGTAAAAAAGCAGAGATAATCGTAATTGCGAATTGCTGCAAAGGTATAACTGATGAAGTAGCAAAATCTGTATTTGCGTCTGAAGGATTTCAGAATGATCTTGTCTCTGGAAAAGTAATAAATTGTGAAATTGCCGGAAAGATGTTTGCGGTAAACGATGGCATCGACGTTGCAAGTGGTAAGTACCTGATTTTGATTGACGGTGACTTGATAATGGATTCAGGATCTATTGCCTGGACTGTCGATGCGATTAATCAGCCCGACACAACTGTTGTTAGTATGCATCATGCACCAATCGAAGGAATGCTTCCAGATGACCAAGAACTATCACTTGTCATCCAACTGAATGCATTACGTCGACATGCTTTTCCTGAGAAATACTGGCTACACGGAGCATATTTAGGATGGTCTAAAGACTTGTTGATTGAAGGCCATCCACTTCGATTCCCAGCCGGTGCGCGTGTCCATGAAGATAACTGGCTCACTGCGATCCTTACTAGAGATTATGGGTTTCAGACCATCCGTGTGACGAAAAACTACATGGCTCGATTTATCCCTCCACAAACATGGGATGATTACTACAAACAACAGTGGCGATATCAGTTTGCCCATGACGATTTAAGCGACGCCTTTCCTGAATTATCGAAATATATCCCTATGATCCGTAAGTGGACAAACGAGAAATATCCCGAATCGTGGATTGATAGAGAGTGGCGCGAAGCGAGCATTGCTCGCGGCATCGATTTTGATAGATTCATCAGCATGTACAACAGTGTATTGGCGAAAGTCCGAGCCGGAAAAGAAGAGTCTAGGGAGTTACTTGACAAGAACGGCGTCTGGAAGCAACAGGTGACCACTAAACACGATAAAAGGGATGGTAGTCGTGCATCGCGATGAAGTTGCTAATACGCTTCACCTCTTAGCCCCTGGTGAGATTCCACTGGACGTTTTTAATGAAATAGCTCGACTAAAATATGGGAGGATTTAATACTAAAGCGAGCATCAAAAAGACTTTTGGATGCAAGAATTTTTACCATCAAAAAAGAGAATAGTAAACCAGAATGTGTAGATACAGTATCTAGAGATTTATCCATAAAAATGTTCAATAAATTTAGTGATGTATCTACAAATCGCGTTATCGATATAGAATAACTATTAAGCCTAGAAATTTACATCACCTAAAGAATGCATGAGTGGAATTCATAAGTTGTGGGAACATATAAGTTAATATATATATAATTACAAAAAGTTTAAACTTCAATACAGAAAGGGCGGTTCTTTAATTTTATCCCTGTAATTTAGTTCGAATCCAGTCCCCGGAGCCAAAGAAAAGGAGATCTTCTTTAGAGGGTCTTTTTTCATTTCCTGAGTTAGGTAACTATATGGCCGGAAGAATATTTGATGACTCTGTTCCCAAAGCGTCCCTGGATTCAATAGGTCCATAGTTACGAAGCTCGACCACTAGGGAAGCCAAGCATAAGCACTCTGCGAAAGCAGAGTGCTTATGCTTGGCCAGTATAGGCCGACTGCATTACATAATATATACTGATCCCATATGGGAGAAAAAGAAATCATCGATAGGTGGATATCCAGACTGCGAATTTTTGCACGTAAGCACACTATTCTATCTGTAGTATTAGCGACGATCACTTTTATATTTCTACTGAGTTGCATTCTGCTTTACGCCAACGTACTCTTATATGACTATCAACATCTGGGCGTGGCGGCTTCCGGGATCGGTAACACAGCTTCCGTGACCGGAACATTTATTCATTACGACACTAATTGGTTCCTCAGAATTGCCCAATATGGCTATAGATCACTGAATGATTATGCTTTTTTGCCTCTATACCCTTTGGCTATACGATTTTTCAAGGCTACCACTGGAATGTCCTACAACTGGTCGGCGATCATATTCAGCTGGCTAGCTTTATGTGCTGCGTCAGTAATGCTTTACAAGTGGTTTGATTTTGAGATAAAGAAACTAGGCAAGAACATATCGCCATGGATGCCCATGGGCCTTCTGGCTATCTTCCCTACTAGCATGTACTTGGCTATGCCCTACACTGATGGGTTATTTATGCTCCTAAACGTCAGTGCTATTTATCTCTACAGAAAAGAAAAGTACTTGCTAGCGTCTATCCTGGGTGGCCTAGCAAGCGCTACTCGCTATCAGGGAGTCTTGCTATTCGTATTGTTTGCTTCAGACTTCTACCTCAGTAGGCCCAGGGATTACAAGAAGCTACTTCCTGCGATTGGCGCTTGCGCGGGGTTGGTTGGATACATGATCTTTTTAAAGATAGATACCGGGTCGGCCACGCACTTTATTACTGCTGAAAAAGAATGGGGAAGGGCTGGGGGCAATCTGCTAATTAACCTACTTAAGTCTTTTAGGCCGATAGAGTTATGGTTCTTGATTGTGGCGGGGGCAGGACTACGATTGATGTGGAGACATATAGAAAAGCCATTTTTTATATACTCTCTTGCCTATATACTATTGCCACTTTCTAGCGGAACCTTTACTGGCTTCAACCGGTATCTCTTCAACCTGGCTCCATTATTTTTAGTTTTTGCGATTGCCAACAAAAAAGATATATCTCGCCCAATACGCACTGTTTACATTTTAAGTAGTGCACTACTTGCAGGGTGGTTTATGTTGTTCTTTGCCAACAACTACCTCGTCGGCTAGACCTGCAGCCACAGTGACGAGACTAAAACGAGCACTTTTAGACAGACGAACTACCAATCATTCAGGCACAGCAACTAGCTCACGCATTGTAGTTTTATAGTTGCAAAGCTCGACCAGTAACGGTAGCACCACGCATTACTACAGTTCTAACTTCCGACACTACTGAGAGCCAACGCACATTAGATAAAGTCAAAACTGTTAATTCGGTTCTGACTTTTTATATTCGCATAATTGATTTGATATACTTTAATAATGATTATCATTGATGCAAGAGAACCATTCGAATACAATACAGGCCATGTTTATGGTGCGCTAAACATACCTCCATCTGAGTTAATGTCAGGTTCGCCATTGCTTAGTAATATAGGTAAAGATACCGAGATAGTAGTTTATTGCAAAACCGGTAGTAGATCGAATACTTCAATACAACTACTAAAACAGATGGGATTTACAAATTTAGTTAATGGCATTAATGCTGATCATGTTAAAAAAAATTATCTTAAGT
The DNA here is from genome assembly GCA_903925195.1 of uncultured Candidatus Saccharibacteria bacterium. The sequence continues at coordinate 55,231 of CAIYEO010000094.1, forward strand.
AAAGTCTGTAAATAATATAATAATCTACTTTTTTAATTTTGATTTGTTATATCGTATTGCTTCTTTAATAAGCTGAGTCAGTGAATGTTCATCTATTTTTTCACCTTCATGAATATCAATTGCTCTTCGCATATTACCATCTAGACTAGAGTTAAAAAGATGAGCTGGATCATTTAGAAATGCGCCACGAGCAAATGTCATCTTAACAACAGCCTTATATGTCTCACCAGTACAAATCATTCCTTCCTTATACCAAACAGGCACTCCTCGCCATTTCCATTCTTCTATAACATCTGAATCAGCAGCCAGGATTAACTTGCGAATTAATGCCAGCGTGTCTCCTCGCCAATCTTTATTTTGAGCTATAACATTATCAATTTCTTGGCTAGGAGTCATAATCTAATTATAACATTGGATATAAAAAACATCCGTACTGGCGATGGTAGAAAAAAACTTATGCTTACTGTGTTAATATTTTTATATGACTAGAGCTAGAAATAAAGTTAACTTTTTTAAAAGACATAGAATTATCAAATATTTTCTAATCATCATACTTTCAGTGATTGGTCTACTTGTAATATTGCTAGCTCTATTTTCATTCATAAATTATATCCATCAAAATAAAATTAAATCATTTTACGATACAAAAGGGTTAGTCATAAAAGGACGTCCTGGAGAAATTATGAGAAGTGAACCTTTAGGAGTGACCGTTTCTGGTGGCTATGGTTTACGCATTCTTTATAGGACTCAAACTAATTCCGGTGAATATACATTTTCTTCTGGGATGATATTTATACCTAATAATGCGAATAGTGGAACTCCTAGGCCAATAGTGGCATGGGCTCACGGCACCTTAGGATTTGGTAATGCATGTGCTCCAACAAGATTAATTAATCCAGCTATAAGTGTCAGTTGGGTTAGCCAGATGCTAGCTAAGGGATGGGTTGTTACAGCAACTGATTATGCAGGTTTTGGGACTCCTGGGACGTCAGGATATTTAGTAGGTAATGATGAAGCATATGATGTCCTAAACAGTGTGAGAGCTGCTCAAAATATACGAGAGGCACATACTGGAAGCAGCTATGCATTGTGGGGACATTCACAGGGAGGCAATTCTGTCTTATTTAGTTCCAGCCTAAGTAGTTCATACGCACCAGAACTAAAGCTAATCAGCACAGTAGCCTCGGCACCAGCTGCTGAGCTAGTTCCATTAATGAATGAACAGTACGGAACACTTGCCGACTGGGTGATCGGTCCACTAGTAGGCACATCATGGCCTGAAATCAACAATAGTCTACGCAATTCCGACGTAATGACAAACACAGCATTAAATAACTACCAACGAATTGCTAATCAGTGTATCTTGAGATCTACATTAGTTGGTCTTGTTAGGAACATGATAGGTCAGAAATTCTATAAAGAGAATCCTATGAATATTAGTGCCTGGAAGGAAATGGCCCAAAAGCAATCAGCACCAATACTAAGCTCCAATCAACCATTACTCGTAGTAGAGAGTAAAACAGATAAAGTAGTACTTCCAGATACAACTGCCTTATATATTCAGTCAGCTTGTAAGGCAGGTTCTAATCTTGATTCATTATGGATAGATAATGTAGCTCATCAGGTAATTCCAGAAAAAACATCTAGTAATGTAATTAATTGGTTGAGTGATAGATTTAATAATATCCCCAATCCATCAGCCTGTTCTCAGCAATTACCAGTCGCTCCAACAGCTAATTTCTAGCTTTTTTTTATTCTAAGTATTGTCGAAATATTGATTGAGTTTCCTGGTATAAACGACTAGTGGGCAACCCTTGAATCTCATTTATCTTCTCACGTATATTCAAGGCCGTAAAATATTCTTCTATATTTTCTTTGAATAATTCACTATTTAAATTTTCCTGTTCTTTCTCAGTTAAAATATTGTTACTATGGTTACTAGAATCTCTTATCTCTTTATTGATCAATGAATAAACACTGTCGATAGCCAGACTCGATAATTTTCTCACTGTGTTGAGGTTATTCTCATTGGCAGCTATTTTGATTATCTCACCAGCCTGCCTGGATAGTTTTCTATTATTAGATGAAATAAAAATATCAAACTTGTTTTGTTCAGACGCTGTAAGATTAGGTATTACTAAATGATGATCAATTACTTCCGTCCATTCAGTTAATTGATCCATCAATAATCCCCCTAATATTTTTTCTGGACTTTCCTTATCGTATGGATTTGATGATCTCCACAATAGATAAGATTCTCTAGGGGTGAAACTGATTGAAGTATCCTCATATTTCATAACAATATAATATAACAATTATATTGATTTATCAAACTTCTTGTTTAGTATATTAAAAGCCAAAAAGTGCCCAGTCTTAAAATCTATTCAGAGATAACTCGCCGAGTACTCTCCGACAGTCCTGTCATCAGAGAATAATTAAATAAGTTATTATTTTGGCAAATATTATATATAGAATTAGCATCATCAATATTGCTACTTATGATTATGGCTGTATCTCCGACTTTAACAGGTAAGTCTTTTGTATCAAACATAATATGATTCATACAAACTCTACCAACAATTGGCAAGTTATGACCATTAAAGCTGATTGTTCCCGTATTACTAAGCTCTCTTGGAATACCTTCATAGTAACCGAGAGGTAAGACACCAATAGTCATGTCCTTAGGAGCTTTAAAGATACCGTTATAACTAACTCGGTCACCAGATTTAAGACGAATAGTTTTAATGATTGTTGATTTAAATTCTAAAATTGGCTTAAGGTCAGAAAGCTCACCAAATTCTTTATCATTAGGGTTAAGAGGGTTCACTCCATAAAGCCCGATGCCAAGCCTTATTGAGTTAGCATATTTTGATTTAGCTTTAACACTTCCAGCTGTTTGAGCTATATGGAAAAATCTAGGACTAAAGCCTTCACCGATAATTCTCTCAACACATGTATCAAATATTTTCATCTGACTATCAGTGTATGTATTGTCTAGTTCATTGTCTGCATCAGCTAAGTGAGTCATTATACCTTCGAGATTTAGTCTTGGGTATTGTTTTAGTACTGATAGATATTCATCAATTTCACTCTCCGATAAGCCAAGCCTGTTCATGCCAGTATTAAGTTCTATATGAATATTAAATGGCTTATTAAGAGATGCCAATTTTTGGAGACTATTTATATCCTGAATCACATAGGAACATCTTTTATTATTCAGTAGGTAAAAATTATCTGGATTTATATATCCTAGAACAAGAATTCTGTGCTTAGTTAAATCTAGTATTTTTGAAGCTTCAAAATATCCATCTACAGCCAGGAAATCGCAATTAGCATTATTAAGTATCTCTGTGCCCTGTATTAAGCCATGACCATAGGCATTGGCTTTTAATACTGGGATTATCGAAAAACTAGGATTATATTTTTGAATATATGAAAAATTATGGAGTAATCTAGAACGGCTTATCTCGATGACGTTTAACGTTTTATATACGTTACTGGTTCTATTAGAAATTAAGTTTTTAATTTTCCTCTTAAGCATATTCAAATTATATCACTAATTAGCCCAGCTTAATTTCTATAGGAAAAATATACAATAAATATATGACCTTTATTGTATATAAGTAGGTATATCAAATTGACAATATTGAGTTATTCTGTTATCATAATGTTAATGGATAAAATACCAAATCTTACTAATTTACGTCTGACAAAATCTGGATATGATACTAGATTTCAGATTGATAAGGATCATCCCCTATATAATGATCCTTTAGTTGACCCCAGAGAGCCAGAATTTGGATTTGATGACGCTTCAAGTTATTATTCAAAACCCAATTCAATGACAGGAGAAGTACTTCCAGGAGTACCTGACGCACCCCTAGTAAGATTAGATGTTGCCAAAAGATTAGTGCATGCTGATCTATTCCTAAGGAGTAGCCCAGGAGTGCGAGACGCTCTAGGAGCACCAGCTAGAATTAGAATTGATGACGCACTAAGACCATATCAGGTACAAAAATTTGCTTTTGAGATTGCATGGCCCTCAATAATAAAAAAGACAAACCCGGAAATGACTGATGATGAAATATCTGAAATGGTACCTAATTACTGTGCAAAACCCAATGCAAACATAACACCAACACCCCACCTAACAGGTGGTGCAGTAGATGTTGCCTTAATTAATGTAGAGACAAATGAACCTTTTGACAGAGGACATACTGCTGGAAGAGTAAAAGGTACAGCTTATCCAGATTTTCATGAAGGATATCATCTAGAAGCAGGGAAGAGTGACATTGAGAACACTCAAGAACAATCAGAAGTCGCAGAACAAACCAGCGAAATAGTACTCGGTAGAAGAATCCTATACTTCGCGATGACTAGTATTGCTGAGCTTAATGTAAATCCTCAAGAAATATGGCACTATGGAAAAGGTGATCCTTTGAGTGAATACGTTTCAGGCTCAAATACCCCTTATTATGGAATTGCAGATTTGCCTGAGTGGTATAGCGATCAACTTGAATCCTAGAAAATATCAATGAAAAATTTTGAAAATCGTCCTTTAAGTAAATTTACTGATGAAGGTAGAGAGTTAGTTGAAAATTCAGAAAATATTAGCGACATAGTTATAGAATTCATAAATAACACTACATATCGTACTCCAGAAAATCTTGCTGAATATCCTTATGTTGGTTCAGGTAAAAATTCGATTATATATCAGGTTGATCAAACGGCAATCAAATTTTCATCAAAAATGACAAGTAATCAAATATATTCAAACATGCAAAAGAATAAACCTGAAAATTTGATTAATCAAATGATATACCTAAATACACTAAGAAATTATCTTAAAGAAGAATCAGATGGAACAATAAGTATACCTAATCAATATTTTGCACTAAAAAATAAATCAGGGGATTACTTAAAGGCCGAAGAGTTGATGCACGATTGGATAACAATCTCTGAAGTTGCCAGCAATCATAATCTAAATGATGATGATAGGGAAATATTTAGCAGAACAACTAAATCGTTAATTATCAAAAAAATAGGTAGTACTATTTTAAGATTAGGCTTAAATGATTCAGGCATAAATAAGAATGATAATCTTCATGGAGGCAATATATTAATACCAAAATCAACCATTGATCTTGATAATCCAAAAATCTGCATTATAGATCAGCCTTCAAAAGGTCTCAAAGGCAGATTATCAGTAAGTCTAATAAAAAAATTTGGTTCAATTGGTTTAAAAATCTAAAAAACTTTGACATACATTTTTATCGTGTTATAAATACTTAATGTCTGAGATACAAAAAACAACTTATTTTGGGCTACCGATTCCTGATTATGATGAACAATTGAGTTTTCAATATAATAATTTATCCGACAATAGCTCCCGTAATCTAGATATAATTGATATTACGATTGAAATTTTTAGTAACAGTCCTTTACTCGAAAAAGTAATAACTCACGACATAAATCACTGGCTGGATTATGAGTCACCTGAAGATTATAAGGATGATGAGATTCTAGAATTTTGCAACGGAGTAAGAAATGGTTATACATTTTTTATAGGATTTCAGTCCAGCATTAAGCTTATGAGAAGTGACTATGAGAATATAGGATCATTTATCGATTCTATGATAAAAAAAGATGAACTACCGCTTGTACGAGACAAAGACTTAGATAGAATTATGAAAGTACGATCTGGCGATGCTCTATTAGATGAATACGTAAGTTTTAATTATTTAGATGACAGCTCCGGTCTTTCATATATTTCAGCTGAGCAATACACTTTTGAAGCTTTAGGGTTTGAGACAATCGTTCTTGAAGAGATTGAAAAAATTCAGAATAAGTTGGAGCATATTTATGGTGATGATTTTGCGGATGAATTATGTGCTCATGTTACGGGTTTCAAACACGGCCTAGCAAATTCAATTGAGATGTACTTACAGATTACAGAAGAGCATATTATCTCTAGTATTGAAAATATGAAATAATATAACTACTTGATTAAACCAGATACTGTTAAAATATTACTAAGATATGCGTAGTATTGAAGTTAAAGATCACAAATCAAAATCTAAAAAGGGTATTGTTATTTGGGTTGTAATACTTTGTACATTAATTGTTACAGGATACTTAGCCTTCAGATTTATCTGGCCACACTTTAAACCTTCAAATGTCCAAAAAACTAATGATACTAGCGAGAACAATGGTTCGATTAAATTGATAGCGACGGGTGATTGGATCGCCCATGACAGTATCAACGCGCAAGCTTTGCAGGCCGATGGATCATATAACTATATGCCAATGGTTAATGATTTTAAGCCAGTCTTCAATAAAGCAGATATTAAATTTTGTAATGATCCGATACTTAACGGAGGTAAAAGCCTAGGTATAACAGGCTACCCAAAATTCAATTCACCAACTGACTTCGTTACAGATATGGGAAAACTAGGTTGTAATTTAGTAAATACTGCATCCAATCACTCTTTTGATTTTACCCAAGCTAATATAGATAACTCTGTAGCCGCATGGCAGTCAGTTCCGAATATGCTTGCAGTAGCTGGTGAGAATCAGAATAAAGACCAGAAGAACAAAATTCATTATTTTACAATTAAAGGAGTAAAGTTTGCTTTTCTAGCTTACGCTACTTACTCTAACCAAGATTCACCACCAAGTAATGACTATGGGGTAAATTTATACAGTAATGAATTTGCACAATCTCAAATTAGTCAGGCAAAGTCAGAAGGTGCAAAATTCATTATTGTAAGCATGAGATGGGGCACAGAATATTCCACCGAAACAAATCCAGAACAAATTCAACAAGCCCAGTTTTTGTCTGATCAAGGAACTAACCTTATTCTCGGTCATGGCTCTCATGAGCTCCAGCCTTTAGCTCAGATAAAAGGTAAATCTGGTAACTCAACTCTAGTATGGTATGGACTGGGTAATTTTCTCAATGCTCAAGAACCAGCTGAAACACTTTTCAATGGCATTGCAAATATGACAATCAGCACTTCAACCCAGCAAATCACCGACATCTCTTTTCTACCAATATATATGCATTATGAATGGACTGCGCAGCAAAAGGACTTAGACCAGACAAACTCTAGGTCTAATCTTCATTTATATTTACTAGAAGATGCAAAACAATCTATGATAAATTCTCAGCAATTAAATACCACAATTGATAAGCAAAAAGAAAGAATTCAAAGCACACTTAATTCTAATGGACTTAAAATACAGCTGATATCATCTAAATAGGATTAGATTATGCCGATTGCTTTTCTGACTTTCATGATAGTTTCAACTGAAAGTGATTGGATTGCTTTAGAGCCATCATCTAGTAATTTATCGATCGCGTCAGTATCTTTCATAAGATTATCGTAGTTTTCAGTCATCGAACCAAATCTTTTGATGATTATATCTAGTAGCTGATCCTTTGATTCTTTCCAGCCAATTTTCTTGCCGACTAAATCGCTAGCTATTTTATCTGACTGTTCAGAAGAAGCAATGCTTGAGAATATTCTATAAAAAACAGTTGCTTTAATGGTTTCAAGAGTATGATTATCATTTGAATCAGTGACAATCTTCTTAACAGCTTTATGCCACTGCTCAATGGGCGCAAATAAGGGGATTATATTATTGTAACTCTTACTCATTTTTCTTCCATCGATTCCGGGAATTTCACCGATGCCTGTCTCGATGACATGCTCTGGTAAGGTTAATACGCTGGTCTTATATTTAGCGTTAAATCTTCCAGCTATATCTCTAGCTATTTCAACATGTTGTATCTGATCCTTACCGACAGGGACTATATTTGCATTAAAAATTAATATATCACTGGCCATAAGTATTGGATATGTGTAGAGTCCCATGTTTATATCTTCGTCATCATCCTTTTTATTAGCCCGGTTAGCATCGACCGATGCTTTATAGGCATGAGCTTTATTCATCCATCCTTTAGGAACAGTAGCGTTCAATATAGTTTCAAGTTCAAATGTTTCTTTAATATCTGACTGCTTATAGAAATGGCTCTTCTTTATGTCAAGTCCAGAAGCTAGCCAGGTAGCAGCGATCTTATGAGTAAGAGTTTTAAGTTCGCTCGGATCAGTAATTGAATTTAATGCGTGATAGTCAGCTAGAAAGAAAAAGCTATCCTGATATTCATCAGCTCTTTTAATGGCTGGTTCAATAGCGCCCAAATAGTTTCCTAAATGAGGTTGGCCGGTTGGTTTGATGCCTGTAAGTATTATTTTATTTTTCATGAAATTTTATTATCAGTGGTTATGTCTAGACATATCATATAATATTTAGCTACAGATTATCAAGCAGGTTGTATTAAATTGAATTGATTGAATACTATTTATTTTTATGGTTTAATACATGTTTATGATAGTCAATGATCCAAAAAACCAAAGAACTTCAACCTATAATCATGAGAGCCGAGTAATAGCTAATAATTATCTCCAAGAAAAAGAAAGTCTTGCTGGCACTATTCACAAACTTGGAAGAAGGGGAATATATGGTCATTATTTATCTAGCGAGATCTTACTTGAGAAAGCTAGCCAATCAAAAGGCCTAGATAGAAACTACCAACTAAGAAAAGCTAACTCATCATTATATAAAAGTGCTTATCCTGATGAAACCATATTATACGAATCGGATTACGTAAACAGCACTAAGGCTAGATTAAGAAAACACCAACTACCCGCATTCCATCATATGCTCGCTCGATACAAACTTCCTACCAACAACAATCTATCAGAAATTTATTCGGATCTAGTAACAAGCTCAAATGAATTACTCGATTATTCGAATAATAGTCCAAGATCCCAAGACAAGACGTCACTTGAAGCTAGGGGTGTCCTTGGAGAAATGACAATTCTTTTACTCCTTCAAAGATTTGCTCTTAATAATATGCCCGAGGGAACCTGGACTCCTTTGCAAAGTTATTTCAGTGAGGATCATGGTGGTAATTGTATAGCTAACTCAGATGTTCCATCATGGGATATCAACATTTTTACTCAACTTGAAAAAAAAGCAAGGATTAATAAGACTTATAGTCTTCAAATTAAAGCTAATATGAACGACTATTGTATGGCCGGCAATAAAGAGGCAGACACCATTTACATACTAGAAGATCTAAGATTGAACCCAAATGAGCATCGAATTGGTGGGGCAATTATAAAAGCCTGTCAAATCGAACTAGAGGAAGTTAGCAATTCCGAAAGAATCACAAATATTCTAGACGACAGAACTGAAAAATTGATGGATAAACTAGATACCTTTTAGTATTATTTATATTCTATGTTTTAACTTATCTGTTTCGTCGATAATTTCTTGCTGAAGAATTTCTTCAAGCAAATCTTCAATAGTAACAATACCTATAATCTTTTCGTTTCTTTCTATAGGGATAAGATGAGCCCCTCCTGATATAAATTTACGGAATAGAGTATCAAGCGCAGTCATACTACCAATTATTTGAGATGAATGTAGATATAAATCCTTAACTACTACAGTCTCTAAATCAAAGTTTATATCTACTAAATCTTTCATAAGTAAAACACCGTTAAAAACAGTTAAATCTTTATTAAAAATAGGAATTCGACTATAGCTCTTAGCCTTCATCTGGTCAATTTTCTTAGGAGTTAATTCAGTTTCGAGAGACATCCAATAGGTTTTATCAATTGGTGTCATGATAGATTTAGTCTGTTTATTGCTCAGTTTTAGTGCGCCCATCATAATTTCAATCTCACTATCATCTAGTTCACTTCTTTTAGTGTTAGTGTGTTCAGCTATCAAAATACCTAGCTCATTTCTTGACATTAAAGGATTGTCCTCATTGCCCAGTACTCGGTTGAGCAACAGTTCTAATGGTTTTGCGATAGGATAGGTTATGAATATCATAATCTTCATAAAAAGAACTAGATTACCAGTTAGTCTTAGCGCATTTCGGATGAAATAGGCTTGAGGCAAAACCTCGCTAAAGACAACAATCAGAATCGTTGAAAGTAAACCGGATAACCATCCGTTAAGGTGATTGTGCAATACTAGGGATGTAGCTGAGATTGTGGCAACGTTAGAAAATATAATGCTAGCTATCGTTAAATTAGAGTTAACTCTAAGAGGCAAGACTCTTTTTGCATATATGTTACCGAGTTTTGCTTTACGCTCTAGTTCAGCGATATTAAGAGATAGTAGAGACACGTTAAGCCCAGAATAAATTGCCGATAACATAACTAATATGACTACTATAATGATTGAAGATAATATATTCATTGCTGTTTCTTAAATAATATTATATAGACAAATTATCATACTACAATATTAAGTAATTTCTTATGCTATACTAACCTCAAATTAAGGATATAAATATGGATTTCAAACTAGTTAACAATCATACCTACTTGACGACTCTATGGTCTGGACTATTACTGGGAACACTCGGAGTTGATCACTTTTATCGTGGCAATAAAAGGAATGGTTTTTTGAAACTATTAACTATAGGAGGCCTAGGATTTTGGTATGTTTATGATTTATATAGTTATGTTTTTAAGCATAAAAAGATAGACGATAAAAAACTTACTAAAGAGGATTTATTTAATCGTCAAACTTTCAAGATTGCCTTAATAGCTACAATTTTAATACTCATAATAGTCATGGTTTATTCCTTCATTATTCATACGACAAAACAATCGACCCCATTTACTATAAATACTTCCAAGGGAGCGTTAACAGCTTTTCTTGATGTATACATCGTGACATTATTTTATGCTCTAGCTTTTGAATTAATTATAAGTGTTATTTGCTTTGTTTTATTCACAATCATCGATGCTTTTAGAAAAGAAAAATATGGTTGGATGATAATTAATATAGTTAGTGCATTAATTGGATTCGTCTTTATCAACTTGTACTACTATATATTTGTTCGAACAGTTACAACCAAAGGTTCCGTATAGTCAGTAACTGGATATGACAAACTAGACATTATAGCCTATACTAGGATTATGATTGAGGTATTAAATCTAACAAAAATTTATGGTAAAAAAGAGAATCAGTTTAAGGCATTAGAAAAAATAGATTTAAAAATTCCAGATAATTCTATTGTTTCAATTATTGGAAAAAGTGGATCAGGTAAATCGACCCTAATGCATATTATGAGCGGGTTAGATAGACCATCTTCGGGTAGCGTCCATATTAATGGCACTGATATTTTCAAAATGAAAGAGAAAAAAATAGATGCTTTTCGGGCTAGTGAAATGAGCTTTGTATTCCAATCCTTCTTCGTCGAAGCTAATGCTACTTGTTATCAAAACGTAGTTCTGCCCTTAGAAATTGCTAAGGTCAGCAGGAACAGGCGAAAAAGATTAGTCACTGAAGCACTTGAGGCAGTTGGATTAGCTGAAAAAATTAATTCTAAGGCATCGACTCTTTCTGGTGGACAAAAACAGAGATTAGCTGTAGCTCGAGCTATCGTTAATAAGCCGAAGATCTTATTTGCCGATGAACCTACCGGTAACTTGGATAGTGTTACAGGGGATAAAATAATGAAACTATTATTCGATCTTAATAAAAAACTTGGCTGTACTATCATTCTTGTTACTCACGATGAAGATCTTACGAAACATACCCAAATGAGAATTACGCTAAAGGATGGCAAAATCGAATCAATCCGTGAATCTGGAGTTAAATCATGAAATACTCTGACATTATTAGAAGAGCACTGAGAAATCTACTTAGTTCAAAAACAAGAACTCTATTAACGGCTTTCGCTATAGCAGTTGGCACCTTCGCACTAACTCTCACTATAGGTGCAAGCAATGGCGCCCAAAACTATGCTCAGAATATTGTTAAACAAAACTTTGATCCAAGTGAACTATTAGTTTCAAAAGATACTAATTTATTTTCTAGACAGGACGCATCAAAACCACAAGTTTATGATCCTAGCTTTGGATCAATAACAACATTTGGCGGAACACAAAGACAGGTCAAAATGCTTTCAGATCAAGACATTACTAAATTATCTGGCATTAGTGGAGTAGCGTCAGCACAACCTAGCTTAAATATTAGTCTTAGCTACTTGACTCGCGAGGGACAGAGTAAATACATAGCTACTCTGGCAACATACAACAGCTATCAAAGTCCCGAGTTATTGGCTGGAACTATACCAAATAAACTTGCCGATAATACCATTATTTTGCCAGAAGGTTTCTTGAGTGTAATGGGTTTTAGTAATGCAAAAGCTGCAATCGGGAAAACTGTAAAACTCGCAGTTCAGAATCAGGCTACCCCGACATCGAATATTAGTGCCATGAAAAGCCCAACTAATAATAGTCCGCATGAGTATGACTTTAAGATTATTGCAGTATCAAAAACTCCCAATACAGTAGTCTCAGCTGAAACAGCATTGTATCTATATTCTAATTTACATTCAGTAGAAACATTAAATGATTACATAACCCTTAACACCAAGAACTACCATCAATACTTAATAGCTCGAGTTAAAGTAATCGATGGAACTAATACTAGCAAATTGACAGCCGCCGAAGTATTAATTAAAAACCAAGGATACAGCGTACAAAGTGTAATAGATACTGAAAAAACAATCACTCAGTTCATTAGCGTTATAGAAGGAATAGTTACAGTATTCGGACTAATCGCAATCATTGCCTCAGTCTTTGGAGTAGTTAATACAATGTATATCAGTGTGCTTCAAAGAACTAGGGAAATAGGTCTCATGAAAGCATTAGGAATGCACAGAAAAGACATATCTAGGTTATTCAGAATAGAAGCTGGACTGATTGGAATACTTGGTGGAATTATTGGATCAGCCTTAGCAATCATAGCCGGAACACTACTCAATCCATTTATTTCAGACAAGCTTGGTCTTGGAGATAGTAAATTACTAATCTTTAAATCTGGGGAAATTGGACTTCTTATTTTAGTACTTGGACTTGTTGCAATAATTGCTGGCCTATTACCAGCCCGAAAAGCAGCACATCTTGATCCAATAGAGGCGTTACGAACAGAGTAATTATGAATATAGCTATTATTGGAGCCAACGGATATATTGGTAATAACTTAATTCAAAGATTACTTGATGAAACAGATCATAATATTGTCGCTCTATCTAGGAGTGCACAAAAGATACCTCTAGAAAATACTAGACTGACTAAATACAATGTCAGCATCTTTGACAATAAGCTATCTAATTACCTTAAGGACATTGATGTTGTATATTATTTAGTGCATATGATGGCGCAATCCCAAATAGACTTCGCTGAGGCTGAGGCTAAGGCAGGTGAAGCCTTCAATAAAGCTATGGAGTCTTCCAGAGCCAAACGAATAATCTACTTAGGTGGACTAGGTAGAGATGATGATAATTTATCTAAGCATTTAGCTTCAAGGCATATGACCGGAGCAATTCTTAGAAAAAGTACAGCACAGGTTATTGAGTTTAGAGCTTCTATGATTATAGGCAAGGGAAGCATATCCTACGATATCATAGTTAATCTAGTCTCTAAATTACCTTTACTGACTATTCCTAGATGGTCTGAGACATTATCTCAGCCAATAGGTCTAAGTGACGCTATTTCATATTTAGTTTCAGCTATAGGGGTCAGGAGTACTAAGGATATAATAATCGAGATTGGTGGTCCAGAGAAAATTAGTTATGAAGAAATAATGCGACGTTATGCAAAAGGGCGAGGTATGAAAAGGTACTTCGTTAGGATACCAATTATACCTATTGCAGTTTCGGCTTGGTGGCTTAATCTATTCACCCCAAGAAATGAAGCAAAAGTTGGTAGAGCAATGGTAGAATCATTAGCCAATCAGATGGTAGTAACAGACACAGTATCGGAAAGACTATTTCCTAGGATTCATCCTACTATAATTGAGGATAACTTTGTATAAAGTCAGTCAATTTCTTCCATTCCTTGTAAAGCATTCATGATTATTTTTTCGAAGAACTCATCGGCATCATCTATTTCGTATTCTGCAACATCAATAATTTCGTTATCTTCTACAAGAGTTAGTGACATATCTGGTCTCAGAGTTGTGACTCTTCCTTCGTAGTCAATTACAGTTGATGTACCATCACTAAAATCCAAAACTTGACCGAAGATTCCTTGAGTTAAGAGAATCTCGTCATCGCCTTCTTGCATAGTATATTGGACTAATTTATCACCACCAGTTGTAGGTAGAATTTCAATATCATTTAGTATAGTTTCGCGTCTAAAAAATATCATATTTGGTCATTATAGTTAATTTTACAATGTTATACAATGTTTTGACTTATAAATAACTACAAGTAATTGTATAATCTTCAGATATGAATAATAAATTTAGCTTTCCAAAATCAATATTTCTGTCTTTTTTAGATCAAGACTTTGAAAGGATAAATAACATACCTGTATATTCCTACGATAAAACCCTGGAGGAAATATCTCAGGAAAAACCAATCCTAGCTATAAACTTTATAAATAATGAGCTACTTTACAATCCTGAAATCAGACCTGAAATACAAATAGTTTCTAACTTTGGTAATATCAGCTCTAAACTAGATGGTGATCAGATTGCCATGGGTGCACTCGGTAAAGTTATAGAAAAGAATATAAAGGGCCGGGCAATAGTAGATCCACTAGACTTCGTGCTATCAACCTATGTTAAGATGGGACCTCATAAAGGAATAGACCACGGCTATGTATCTATTCCAAAGTTTATAATTAGCTTAAAATCAAATTCAGCCTAGCTTAATACATATTGCTCTACTGGAGAACAGTAAAGACAACTAATCTTTGACTAAATTCATTCGTTCCAGCCACAACTGAGCCAGTGCAAGTTATGAGATCCAAGGCAGACGAGTTACTGCTAGAGTTAAGAATAGAGTTCATATCAATTGTCTTAGCGTCATAGACTTGAGATTTACTAACCTTATAGTGAAGAATCGTACCATTTCCTTTTTGGACTAAGACTTCATCTCCCACACGTAATTTTTTCAAATCATAGAATACTCCATTAGCAGTCCAGCTAGATACATGCCCATCTATCAAAGAAGTTCCTTTATTCCCAGGTAAACTACTCTGATTGAACCAGGCAACATCATGAACATTACCTGGAACTCCTATTGCTCCAGATTTATTTATGCCTACTGGATAAACTCTAGATTTGACACTAATCTTTGGTATTAGTAAGTATCTTGGCATTTCTGGAGGAACAGTATAGTTATCGACTACTTGAACAGGGGGCTTGGTAGTTGCAGGGGCAGTACTTGGAAGACCTCGGTTAGCGAGACTAACCTGATTTTTTGCATAATCTGAAGTTAATTTATTCTTATACCAATCGTCCAATGCCATCGAGCTACCAAGTATTAAGAGCAGTGCAGCTAAACAATAAAGTATTGTTGAAATATCTTTATGCAAATCTTTATCAGTCGTAATTTTTTTCTTCACCATTAGTATCTAAATTATACCTATAAATAGTTTATTTGGGTATCTTTCTAGATAACTTGGAAGGCCACCAGTTCCACCTTCCGAGAATTACAGCAATCGAAGGAACTAGCAGTGTTCTTACGAAGAAAGTATCGAGAGCTATACCGAATGCTATTGAAAATCCAATTTGCTGCACCTGACTAGACCCACCAGCAACACCTAGCACAATGAAAGTTCCTGAGAGTATAAGCCCAGCAGAAGTAACAGTTGTTCCAGTCACCCCTATAGCTTTAGTAATAGCTTTTTTAAGGCTAGGTGTTTTCTTGGCTTCTTCTCTTATTCTCGTCATAACAAGAATGTTATAGTCCTCTCCTAGAGCCATAGAAAAGATAAACAGTAGGAAAGGCAGGACAAAGTTAAGACCAGTACTGCCTTTAGTTAAGTGTACAAAAACAATATTAGCAAAACCTAGAGAAGCCAGGAAGGATAGTGCAACTGTCAAAACTAGATACCAAGGAGCAACTAAACTTCTAAGTAATATAGCTAGTAGTATAGCTATGATTAGGAGAACGATTGGGATTATTTTAAGCAAATCCTGGCTAGATGTATGGTTAATATCGTAAGTAAAGCTATCCTGTGAATCAACTCCGTAGTCTATGGCATTAGTATTATTAGCAATTTGCTTCAAATTATCTCTAACTGCTGGGATTGAATTCGCCGCTTCAATCGAATCAGGTGTGCCTCGAGACAAAATACCATAGAATTGTATCGTTTTACCGTCTGGACTAATAAACTGTGACAATGACCTATATTGATCATACTGTGATGTTGATAGCTTAATATATGCAGGTTTAATAAGGGGCAACTTGTCTGGTGAACCAAGTAGACTATATAGTTTAGATATTTCTATAGAACTAATCGTTAGTTGACTTGGGTCAATTGGACCAATAATACTTTTAAACAAATCAGAAGCCGCTAATTGACTCTGTACGTTACCAATATTTGCAATATTATTCCACTGAGATGTATCGTACTTAAAGAGTATTGCTTGTGGGCTAGTTATGGATTTTGGAAAGTGATTATTTAAAATATCGGTAGCAATCGAAGAATCAGATTTTGGAGGTGGGCCACTACTTACAAATCCGCCAGTTTTCCATCCTCTAGTTCCTAATATAAGCGCCGTAAAGATAATCATTGCGATGAAGATAGTAAGATATGGTTTACGTATTACTTTGTCTGCAAATATACCCCAAATACCCAACTTAGGATGTCGACTCACTTTTATTTTTACAGGCCAAAATACTTTTTTACCTAGCACGGCAAGAGTAGCTGGTAGTAAGGTTAGTCCAGCCAACAGCATTACTGCAAGACCAATAGATAGGGCAGGACCAAGTCCTTTGTAGAAACCGAAGTTTGCAAATAATAGACACATTAAGGCAGCAATAACTGTAGCAGCTGAAAAAGTAATAGATTTTCCAACCTTAGTTAAAGCCTCTACGACTGCATCTTTGACATCAAGCCCCAAGGACAGTTCTTCTCTATACCTAAAGACTAAGAATAACCCGTAGTCAGTACCAGCACCTAGAAGCAGGACTATAAGTAATAGCTCGGTCACTGTTGATACTTGAACCCCTAGTTTTGTTGACTGAGCAATTATTGGACTAGCTATAAGAAGAGCAAAAATTGAAGGCAACATAGTCACAAATGGAGCCAGTAATGCTCGGTAGACTAGTAAGAGAATTATAATAATAAATATAACGTTATAAACTTGGGTATTATTTCTATTGGCATTATTAACACTATTAGAGTCGGTATTATAGGCAAGTAAACCACCTAAGTGAAAGCTCAGATTAGTAGTTGAGTACTTATTAAATATTGTCCGTATTTGTTTAACAATTTCCGTTCCTGCAGGTCCATAGCTAGCACTCTTAAAGCCAAGAGCTATGGTTCTCACATTACCATCTCTTGATATAGCCTGGTCCTTAACGCTTACGATACTTGGAAAGGCCTTAAGCTCGGTCTCTAACTGAGCAATTTTTGCGTCATCTAAAAGGTTCAATGGCCCATCGTCCCGATAGACAACTACAGTCGAAGATATGGCAGTGTCTTTACCTTGAAAAGGTTCGGCTAAAACTTGGGCTTTTTGACTAAGACTACTGCTTGGGAGGAATGATGAATTAGATGACTGCGAAACACTAGATAGCGATGGTAAAGTATAGTATGTAACGGGAATAGCAATTAGCCATATTATTATTACTAACCATCTAAATCTGACTACATTCCTAGCGATAAATCCAAACATTATTAAGCTTCCTCTCTTGATTCTTCTAAGTCTTGATCTGAAGATAATTCTTCATTAACTTCTGGGAACTTAGGAGCTGGAGGTTGCTTTAACGGAAGAGTAAAACCAAATATCGATCCCTTGCCGACTTGGCTAGAAAAGATGAGCTTACCATGCTGATCGAGAATAACTCTTTTTACTAGATAAAGACCAATACCTGTACCATTTGGACTTTCTTTGCGAGCGTTATTAGCTCTAAAGAACTTAGTAAACAGATGAGCTTTTTCATCCTCAGGCACACCAATACCTGTATCTATAACTTTGAAAATAACATTATCTTCATCAGAATCTAGGTAGACATTTACTTCTCCGTTAGGTGAATAGTAAATAGCGTTATTGATGAGATTTAGAATGGCTTGTCTTGTTTTAGGTTCATCTAGAACAATTAGAGGTATGTTATGTTCTGGTGGGTGATACGTTAGTTTTACGTTACGGTCGTGAGCTTGTCTCTGTAGCTCTTCTATTTCTTCGCTAACAACTTTGGACATATCTACATCAGATAGCTCTAAGAAGAACTTACCAGCTGTCATACGGGATATATTAAGTAGGTCAAAGACAAGACCTTTCATATTGCGAGTACGAGATAAGGTTTTTTCTAGAGCATCTTGCATCTTTTCGTCTGTCTTACCATAGAAGCCTTGGACTATAAGAGTCAAGAAACCATCCATCACAGCTAGTGGGGTACCTAGTTGGTGAGAGATCATAGAAATAAAGTCATTCTTAACTGAGTCCTGTTTCTTAAGTTCTTCATTAGCAACACGTAATTGGGTAGTGGCTTCCTCGATTTTTGCTTGAAGACTACTATTGAACTGTTGGATTTGAGAGTACGAACGACTGTTGGATATGGCAATCGATAGCTCACTACTAACATTATCTATAAGTCTAATATCTTCTAAGTTAAATGAAGATCCATTAATCTTCTGACTAAAAATAAGATAGCCAATTTTTTCATTTCTAGCTATTAGCGGAGCAAATACTTCAATACCGTATTTCTCAAGTATTTTTTTCTCGTCAGCATCAACTATTTCATCAGTTATGAGTAGCTTATCTCCCAAGGTAGTTAGGTCAATCGCGAAATCATTATGAATCTTCGTAAAGTAGTTGCCAGCCTCATAAAAAATAGCGCCTTTATTAAGTACGATTATATCTAATTGGGTAATTCTTAAGTTTGCTTCTAATATTTTCTTAATCCTTTGAGAAAGATTATCTAGGAGTATTTCGCTTGAAAGTACTTTACCGATTTGAGCCAAGACTAGCTCTGGCCGATAATGATCATGATAGAATAGCTTATCTGAAACTCTCTCTAGATAGGTGGTAAAACTACGATAAGAAAATGCCAATATTAGAGTCGAGATAATTATATAGGCTTCCGGTAAGAGTGTTAACTTAACATCCCTAAATAGATAATGAAAAGGGTAGAGCAGAACTACAACGAAAAGAACAACGGTTGCAAATACGGTAATAGCGAATACGAAAGTACGCAAAACTGCTGTTCGTATATCAAACAATTTATGCCTAAGTATCGTATAGCCAACTGAACCAACAAATATTAGAATCGATGGATTACCAATTATGTTGCCTAGGTTATATACACCGAATTTAGGAAGAACTATTTGAGTAATTAGATTAACAGTAATAACGACAGAACTTGAATAGGTGATAAGCTTGATTTGAGATCTAACAGACTGAGTAGCATTTTTCTGGTATTCATATAACATCCTGAAAGCTACGAAGAATGCATAGCTAAAATAGACTAGTGTTAGTAGTATTAATGGACCAGTTTTCGAAAGCATTAAGCCATACTGTGATTTCGCGACTTCAGTTATTTCACTAGGCAAGAAACAAAGTGGGGCCATCAAGAATGGGATGAAGTATATGGCGTAATCTCGAGGAGTAGGAGATCCGCTTCTTCTAGCCAGACACATAGCAAAATAATAGAAGGTTGCTGGAATAAAGTTAGCCACCATAAGTGCAGTACGAGTCCATATTAAAGCGTCATTAAGATTGGTAATATAATGGGCTGCAAAATTTAAGCCAACATATCCTAAAATTGACATTGTCCAGATGATAAAGCTCTGGTTAATTTTAGCTTTGTAACTTTTTGAGGCTACTATGGCTGAGATAAAAACTAAGCCCAGAACAGTCGGCACAAAGGAAACGAGGGTAAACACATTTGCGTTCATCTAATTATTTTTTTTTGTATCTTATATTTGTTAGTAGAAAACATAACCTCATTATAACGGTTAAGCTCTCTTTTTTAAAGACATCATCAAAAAATAAGCATTATGTAAATATAGATAGCTTCTTATGTTTATTTTTTTCTGTTAAAATTAAATGCATAGGCAACCATATGGATCAAAAAAAAGACAATTCAAACAAGTCAATTACCAATCAAAACCCCGAAGACATAAAAGACGGTAAACTAATTACAGATATTGAACGCGAAGAAAGCGATGCTTCTCTAGATTCAAATGTAGATCGAACTGATATTCAGATTGATCATCATCATGAACCTTGGTATCGAACCAAGAAATTCATCATTAGCTCAGTTATTATCTCTATATTATTGATTATCTTCTTAATACCAGTGACTCGCTATAAGATCCTAGGTATCTTCATTAAGGAAAACTTTAAACTCTTAATCATAGATCATCAGACTAAATTACCAGTTGCTGGAGCGATAATAAGTATTAATGGAATCTCAAATAAAACGGACTCTAGTGGTTTTGTGGTTATTAATTCACATATCGGTACAAATAAAATATCAGTCTCAAGAAAATACTATTCCAATATAGACCAAAATATTTTTATCCCATGGCATCAAAAAGGTTACGAGAAATTATCAATAACTGCAACGGGTAGGCAAGTATCTATGACCATAGTAGATAAGATCACTAAAACTGCTATCAATCATCTAACAGTTACAAGTGATGGACTATCTGCTCAAACCAATTCATTAGGTATTGCAACTTTAGTAGTGTCTCCTGAAAAACTAGTGGTTAAAGTAGTTATTTCAGGCACTGGCTATAAAACTCAAACCACCGAAATTAGCACCGATAGTTCAAAAACAAATAATTTAGAAATCATTCCATCCTCATACGTATATTATTTATCAAATATTAGTGGCACTATAGATGTTGTTAAATCTTTGGTTGATGGCAGCAATCAAAAGACAGTTTTAGCCGGCAATAAATCTGAAGTCATATATGACACTAGCCTGACTCCTTCTAATGACTGGAAGTATCTAGCCTTATCGGCAAATCGTAATAATACAAAACCCTGCTTAACTATCATCCAATCATCAGATGACTCTAGCTATATTATTGATCAAACAAATGGAACTTATTCAATTTACGGATGGGACACAAATAACAATTTAATCTACAGCGTCGAGAACACAAATCTACCAAGCGGTTCAACTGGCAAATTTACTTTAAAGTCATACATATCATCTACTAACAAGACTATTACTCTGGATGCCAGTAGTGCCCAAGCTAATAGTGGTAACTATGGCAGCGAAGGCTACACTTCGGTTTATGTCTTACCTAATGATTCTATAGTTTATTCAAAAAATTGGGGTGGAGACCTAGCTTCTTTCACTGGCCTACAAATGACAATCAATTCAATTAACGATAATGGAACTGGTAAAAAGACTATTTCCACTTATGATCAAGCAAGTTATCAGTCAGTTATTAACTCGCACCTAAATGCGCCAAGTGGAATAATTTTCTGGCTCTCCAAATCAGGTAGCCACACTCCAGATTACTATCAATATAGTAATGGCCAGTTCACCGACATAACAGATAATCAGAACCTAGCCAATCTTAACTCCAGTCCTACAATCTATCCAATCTCACCAGATGCTAGTAAGATAATCTATTCCAATAACATCAATGGCCATAGCGCTATATATGTTTCAGGCTTAGCTGGCAACAACCCTAAACAAGTAGCTCTTCTAGGTAATACTTTTAAGGTCTATGGATGGCTAACTAATAACTACATCATTCTTAACAATAATAGTAACGAATTCTACATCATGCCAGTCACTGGCGTTGCTAATCAAAAAGATTTAATTAAGATTACTAATCACTTATAGATTTATTTTTTCGTAGAGTATACCAATAGTGCATTGCTGTACCTAGTAGACTAGCTCCTACAAAAACTATCCAAACATTAGCTGGTCCAGTGTTTGTTAGTGTAGTTGAAGTATTAGATCCGGGAGTAGGCTGAACATTTGTTGGCTGGTTAATACTATCTGGACTACTCGGTTTACTGTGCATTCCTTGATTACCATTCATGTCGTTCATATCATGACTACGCACTACAGCCGGAGGACTACTCTTCACAGTAGTTTTGGGCTGGTACTGGCTAAATATAAAACCTAGAACTATTAAATCTAATAGGAAGAATATAGCTAGTCCAGCTAATCGACGATTCTTTTTATAGTTTGCGGATTGTTGCTCATCATTCATAAGATACCTCTTAATCACCTAATTGATGTATATATAATAGCAAACTTGCATTAAATGCAAAAAATTGTTTAGGCTACATATTGAATTACACATGGTTAAAGGCGTATAATAAATCTTAGCCATGTGTGGGCTGAATCATAGATTCTTCCTCCATACAGACTTATATATAAGTTCTAAATCTCAAGGCAAGTGAACTAACTGACTATGCAAGTAGTTAAGCGTCAACACTAAAGCCTTACATAATTTCTAAGTTATTTATTCACAAGTTGAGCCTTTTGAACGGTGGTAATAATCTCAATTTAATAACTTTCTCTAAATAAAATCCGTTCAGCCATAAAGATAACACTCTTTCTGGATATTCTTAATAATCTTAAAAAACAACAATCTATAGGAGATAATCATGGACAACACTGTACAAATAAATCGAGACGTAAACATAATTGCTTATTACTTCCGTGGCAAAGACAAGCCAAACTGTTTCCCTAAGCGAATGGACGTAGATGGACGACAAATAACTTTCACCGAGACTGGACTTCAACATCCAACCCAAAAAGGCAAGCGCATGGTTCACGTTTTCGACATGACTGATGGCAAGGCAGATTACCGACTAGAATTCGATGCTGAAGTTTTAAACTGGAAATTATTAGCTATAAGTGACGCCAATCATGCAGTTGCCTATTAATAAAGAGGACCCTCAGATAATGCACGTTGATCTCAATAGTTGCTTTGCGACTGTTGAGCAACAAGCGAGGCCGCTACTACGGGGTCAACCAGTTGGAGTCACTAATCGTATAAGTAAGTATTGTTGCATCATAGCGGCATCATATGAGGCTAAGGCACTAGGTATTAAGGTTGGTATGAGGCGTGATGAAGCATTGGAACTAGCGCCAAACCTTGTTATGACCGAAACCGATCCACCTAAGTATCACTATGTGTATAAAAAACTACTAAATATTCTTAGTAGCTACTCAGACAATGTCGTTATGAAAAGCATCGATGAGGGAGTAATAGACTTCCACGGAACACGGCAGAATATAAACAAAAGAGAACTTAGTGAAATAGGCTATGAGATTAAAACTAGGCTAATTCATGACGTCGGCAGTTGGATGAGATGTAACGTTGGCATTGGACCCAATAGGTTCCTCGCTAAAGTTGCCGCCGGCCTACATAAACCAGATGGCCTCGACGTCATTGATCACAACAATCTAATTAGTACATATAAATCCATGAAGTTAACAGATATTCACGGAATAGCTGAGCGCAACGAAGCAAGACTAAACTCGGTTGGTATTATGACGCCAATAGAATTTCTTAATGCACCAAGCGAAGTATTAAGACGCCAAGTATTTAAAAGTGTTTGTGGTGAAGACTGGTATCAAAGACTAAGAGGATACGAGGTTGACCAGCACTCATCTGGTATCACCAGAATGGTTGGACGTCAGTACGTACTAGACATTAGACGGCCAAGCGATGAAGAGGTCAGAACCAGACTATCGTACCTGTGTGAGACGACCGGCATGAAGCTTAGATACCGTGGTCTGTGCGCTAGAGGCATACTAGTACATGTTAGATATGCTAATGGTGATAGTTGGTATGAGCGAAAAATGTTTAAATCCACATTCTTCACTAATGCCGAAGTATACCGTAGAGCAACACTGCTATTCAACAAACGCCCAAGACATGACTTTGAAAGAGAAATAGGAGTAAGTTGTTATATGTTAACCCCATCAAACATGAGTCAGATAAGTTTATTAGAAGATATAAATAAAGATGTCTGGCTAACCCAAGCAGTTGATCAAGTAAACAACCAATACGGTGAGTTTACGATAACCTCAGCCACAAGCTACAAGTCAAAGAACGTAGTCAAACAGAAGATCCCATTTGGCAGCACACAATACTTCGAGTTATTACTAAAAAGTGGTTAGATAGTAATGCAAATGCTCAATCTATTGAGGTATGGAACCGTCACACTTCCATGCGCTAGTTAATGGTTGAGGGCCGACATTAAAATCAACATAAGAGCTGTCAGCATGAGGATAGCTTATGTAAGTAAAGGCTGGTATTGAACCAGCTGCATCGCCATGCTGAAAGAAATAGACTCTATATTTATTTGCTTTTTGTGTGAGCTGAAGATCAACTGATGGCAAATCCTGAGTTCTTGTAGTCATATTACCACCACCAGCGCCCCCTAAACTAGAATTAGCAATCGAGGCTGTAACAGTTTGTAGTAGAGTTTTTCCTCTGTAAGCTTGTAGGGCAACCTCAGTTACAGGAACTTGGTAACTTGGACTGGAAGGGTAGTCCTTAGGATTTAGGTATATTCCTTTACCTTGTAATTGAGAAGTTGGATTGAAGCTAAGATGTATTTTTATATTCTGACCAAGTCCTGAAACGGGCTGTTTACAGGCAAAAATATTTACTGAAGAAATGTCCCAATTAGTGCTGTTTTGTGAGGGAGGATAAGAAGACACATAATTTCCGATGATATGCCAGCCCTTATTAACTGCCTTAGTAGTTGCCGTTGCAGTTGCAGTACTAGAATTATGATTTATATATACCGTATATCCAACCACACCAATAATAGCTACAACTAGAGCTCCTAAGATTAGCTCAAAATGACCAAAGCCTGAGCTGTTATTTTTTAGTTTAGTTTTGTTAATTTTCATTTTTATATCCTAGTTTTAATTATTATGCTTAATTATACATACATTAAAAACAATGTCACTATTTATGGATTCCCATTCTTAAGATAATAGGTAGTATTCTATCAGCAAAATCTACGGCAGATTTTATAAATAACTTATCATCAAGTTTTTGAGATGAATTAGATTTCACAAAATATAGAGTATTATCTATTAATTCAAAATTTAAGCTATTACAAAAATTAATCAAAAACTCCATATTAGTGGGATCGAGTAATTCTAATAATTCAATCTCTTTTCCGTTAGTGCAATAAAGCCTAAAATAATCTGGAAAACTGCCCTCTAACTGAACTTTGGCTAAAGAACTTTCTAAATTTGTATTACCAAGTAACATTTTAAATTTATCATCTATAAGACTAAACCCTACAACATGCACTAAACTTTTAACAGGTAAATCAATTTTCATTATTATTTCACCTAGCGGGGTCTTGAAATCGCCATCAGGTATAGTACTCATTGACGGTAAATTATCAACATCAATTTCACTATCGGTGTAATTTTCGCTAGGATTATAGTTTCTTTTCAAATTTAAAGGTGCTGTAATCAAAATTGTATAGGGATATTTATTAACCGAACCATTTGACACTTTCATTAGTGATACTCCGATTGTATAGATTGTCATAAACAAGGGAGCCTTTGAATAAATGTTGAGAATATCGGTATTTGTTTCAGGTATATTTGATTTAACTCTTTTGTACAAAAAATAAGATAACGCAATAATTATTAAACTAGCCAAAAATATAGAATCGGCTAAATTATTACTAGGACCAAACGAGTACATGATTATATATTAACAGAAAAATAACATTGCTTTTATGCTTATTTTATGTTACTATAACTTTATGACATTAAGAGGTGAAATTAAAGAAACACTAGATAGATATAAGACATGGAATCGTTATGACAATCTATCTAAAAATCTATTGTCAGGTGGCTTAGCTTTATCTTCAATTTTTGGATTAATAGCCATATATAATTATGAGCAGAATGCTAAACCTCAAACTGAGATTAATGACATTGTTCATGGCGCTAGTTCAATCATTAGCCCCAAGGATCAAGAAACCTTAGAAGCTGATCAAAAGAATATAGACAAAAATAGCTCAGCCGTTAACCTTGATCTTATGATTGCAGGAGCTGGACTTGTTATAGCTGTCAGTGGCTCTGCACTTGGTGAGCTCAGAAGAAATACTAGATAGTTATCTATCTATATTGTAAGCTTAAGATAAGTTACTAATAACTTTTCTTTATGCATAAAATATCTTCCAATGAATTCGAAAAACTAGTACATGACTCGGTTGACGGGCTACCAAAACTACATAAGGATAACCTAAAAAATGTAGGTTTTTTTGTTTTAGATTTTCCAACCAATGAACAGATAGCAAGGTCTAACCTTAAACCAGGACAAATGCTACTTGGTCTCTATGAAGGTGTTCCACTGTCTCAGCGCGGCGGAAATTTAAAGCTCTTACCAGATACTATTACCTTATTTCAAATACCGATAGAAATGAGCGTAAATGATATACAGCAGCTTAAATCTAGAATAAAAAACACCGTCTGGCATGAAGTAGCCCATTACTATGGACTTGATCATGACAAAATTGATGAAATACAAAATCGTAAGGTTTAAGGTTAACCTCAGTGAATACTGTATAATAGCTAGTTAATATGAAGTTAGTTATTCAAGTACCATGTCTGAACGAAGAGCACACTCTTCCTCTTGTTCTAGAATCTATACCAAAAAAGATAGAAGGTATCAACGAAATAGTTGTCTTAATTATTGATGATGGGTCTTCAGATAAGACTGTTGAAGTTGCCAAGAAGTATGGAGTTAAAGAAATTGTTCACCATACTTCAAATAGGGGACTAGGTGTTTCCTTCCAAGATGGCGTAAACAGAGCTCTAGAGATTGGAGCCGATATCCTTGTAAATACCGATGGAGATAACCAATATCCTCAGGCTCAAATAGGTGATTTAATAAAACCAATTATTGACGGCCAGGCAGATATTGTTATCGCAGATCGACAAGTGCATAAGATTGCTCACTTCTCTAAAGCTAAGAAAATACTGCAAAAAGTTGGAAGTCGAGTCGTTAACATTGCTGCAACAACCAATGTACCAGATGCAGCTAGTGGCTTCAGAGCCTACTCAAGGGAGTCACTTATCCAACTTAACGTAACAGCTAGGTTCAGCTATACCATGGAAACAATCATTCAAGCCGGTAACAAAAAACTAGCCATAGTCAGCGTCCCAGTAGAAACTAATCCCAAAACAAGAGAATCTAGGCTGTTTAAATCTACCCCAGAACATATAGCTAAATCTTCTTTTGCAATTATTCGTTCATACATAATGTACAGGCCTTATATGATATTTATTGGGCTAGCTATATTTTTATTCTTACTTTGTTTGATCCCATTCGTTAGATATTATGTATTCTTTTTAGAAGGTCGGCACGGCCAACACGTCCAGTCTTTACTGCTTGGCGTAGCATTACTGCTCAGTTCAGTCATGGCGGTTGTCCTAGGAGTAATAGCTGACCTAATTAGGATTAATAGAATACTTAATGAAGCAAGTCTGGAACATTTGAAAAGAATTAGGTTTTCTAAAAATAAGAACCTAGAACAATAGGCTTTAAGACATTTTGAACATCATTGGTTAGTGTATTAACCGTTGAGTTATTCCAAAGCCATGTGTCTTGATGTCTAATAATAAAGGCTGAAGCTCCACCGCCATATATTAAACACATGAATACAAGGCATACAAAAATACCTTTGTAGTAATTTTTATGCAGGTTAAAGTACTGTTTATATCCAAGTGATAAAAGATAAATAACAATCAGAAGTAAGGGCATTAAATACCGGCCCTGAA
The DNA here is from genome assembly GCA_903925195.1 of uncultured Candidatus Saccharibacteria bacterium. The sequence continues at coordinate 83,045 of CAIYEO010000094.1, forward strand.
CTGCTACCTCTTGATGATAAACGGTATATTCGTAATAGTTATATAGGAAGAGTATTAACGTGTAGAAAACCGTAACAAAAAGAAGATATCTATTGATTAGTTTCTTAAAAAAGACTGTCCGGTAATATTTCAAAAGCAAAACTACTCCTAGAGAAGACACAATGACGGCTGTCCATTCAGGCACAGGCAGGGGAGGAAGTCCGTAATATTTATCGCCTACCTTGGCCAGTGAAAAGAAGTAGCTGTATGTCATTGTATGACTCCAGTTTTGACCATATAGAACTATGTTTTTTAATGGATACTTGTCCTTGACTTGTAAATAAACTTGGTTGCGCCAATATGGACTGTAGGCATAGCAATCTTCTACATCAATAACCTGATCACAGCTTGGAATGGGCGTATGGTACTTGAACGTATTATAGCCATACATTGCCACGAATAAACCTATACAGAGAGATAGAAATGTACCTAGGAATAGTTTATTCAGCATGCTCAGCCGACTTATACTTTTAGACCAGTCTTTTATCTTTATTGAGTTCGGCTGACGATAGTTTTTAAACAACCGGTAAGATATAAAAATGAATTGTCCAACAAAAATGACCAGAAAGATATATTGAGTTAGACAGGCAAGACAAGCAAGACTGAACCACAGTACTAGATCTTTAATTGGTAATTCTTTTTTGTTGGCTAGATTATTTAGTGCTCGAGCTGAATAAAGAATAGTTAAGGGTGTCAAAACAAGTAGTAGATTGTCATAGTTAGACTGCGCTCCCAAGAAAGCACTAATTGGTAATAGGATGTATATAAATAGTAGAGAATTAGAAAGCGCGTTCGAAACTTTGAGATAGTTAAATAATTTCTTGAAGAAAATAAGACTAAGAGTGAACAAGCCAATATTTAAAAACCTGAAGATACCTTCCTGGTATACATTGTTACTAGTGAATAGGCCGACAATTCGATATGGGAAGCTGAGCAAATAATGATAGAGATAAGATGGGTCTCGAACAATTTGACCAAATTGATTAACATCATCCGGTTGAGTTGAGAAAAAAGGTAGCCAGTAATGTGAATATAGCTTGATTAACCCAAGGTGGTAATCTTCGTCGTAACCCATTGGATAGTTGTAAGCTAGGGCTAGCCAAACGGCCTGGAATACAAAGAAAGCAATTACAAAGTAGAAGAACTTTCTACTACTGATAATGCTGATTATTTTTCGGTTGATTCTAGTTAATGTCATAAGTGATTTATGGCTCTTAATAAAGATTATTTATTATTCGGCTTAGAACTAGCTTAAACTATATCTATATTTTTTAAAACTAAAGATTTAAAAAAGGTATAATACTAATTAAGCATATGAAATATACTAAAAAGCTTTTATCGCTTAGCATAATCATCCTAACAATATTAGGATTTATCTATTACTTTATCAGCCATCCTTCATCACTATCAGCAATTAAAAATTTATCAATTATTAATATTAGCTTTATCCTATTTCTATATTTATTAGCACTGATGAGTTTAATCTTAATCTTAAAATTTTCAGTTGAGCTGTGCGGTATAAAGATAAAAAGAATTGAAAATATCCAACTGACTATTTGGTCTAACATCGCTAATTTCTTTGGGCCTCTTCAAAGCGGGCCAGGGATTAGAGGTTTATACCTAAAAAAGAAATACAGTCTTAGCTTAAAGAAATTTCTTTATGTTTCGCTGCTTTACTATGGCTTCATAGCACTCATTAGCTTTATATTTATTGGACTTGGAAGTTTCGCTTGGTATTACGGCCTCTTATTAATATTACTAAGTCTCACAGTCATATATTTTGGTTTTAATTTCTTAACAAAAAGAATCAAGCCTCAAGATCGACCAAAACTAGCACTTTCAATTGTTATTAAATTATTCGTTATGACGTTAATCCAATTGCTTATAACTTCCATCATCTATTTCGTTGAACTTAAGATTGTTAATAAGAGTATTGGTTTTAATCAGGCTCTAGTTTACTGTGGTGTAGCTAATCTAGCTTTATTTGTGTCTATTACTCCAGGAGCAATAGGTTTTAGAGAGAGTTTTCTGCTATTCTCTCAGAAGTTACATCACATATCTTCCTCTAACGTTATTTCCGCCAGTTTAATAGATAGGTCAGTCTATATTGTTTTCCTATTAATTCTGATTGCAGTTGCTAGTTTTATGCATATAGGTAAAAAGCTTAAAAATATAAGCTAGGTAAAAGTTGACTTCGAAATAATCAATCAAGATACTAATAGTCCTGCTTGGAACTGTCTTCAATCTCAATATTTGCGCCTTAATACTAATAAAAGACTATGCTAAATTTTTACTGATTGAATAATAGATTCTAGTGATTTAGTAATTACTGAATTGCTGTAATGTTCCTGGTATAACTTATAGCCATTCTCACTAATTCTAGTTAGTTCTTGGGGGTTATTCTTGGCCCATAATATTTTTTCGACTAAATCCTTAACACTAGCTTGTTTGGCGATAATACTATTTCTTTTATCGATAAAATATTGATTGGCCTTACTCTCACCAATAAGTACCGGTCTTTGCGATGCTAAGAACTGGTAGGTTTTTCCCGTAATAACTCGGTCGGCTTGAGGAGTCCCTCCATAAGGTCCACCTAAACAAAGATCTGAGTCAGCAATGTAATCTATTAACTTGTCATACTTAATCCAAGAGTAATAGGTTATTCTTGCGCCGCTAGAGATAGCTTTGTTAATCTGACCCTGAACCAATCTACCGCCACCTGCAATTATGAAGTGAACGTCCTCTTGGCTTGTCAGTTTAGCTGCCTCAAGAACATAAGGCAATCCATGAAGAGGCAGCATATTACCGTAATAGAAGACACTAAAAGATTCTTTGCTTTTAGGTTCTTGTTTTTTAAATACGCTCTCATCGGCACTGACAGGTAAGGTTTTATACTTACTAATACTAACTCCTGAAAGTTTTGAAGATATCTCAGCATCTGGCTTAGTATCACTCAGAATAATCTGACATCTATTAAGCCATTTTTTATACATTGGATTAACAATCCTAGTTATTAAACCAAAAATAATATTCTTTAAGCTTATATCATGCTTTTCTTCAGTCGACCATGCCATTGGAACAATAAACTCATCAAAAATAACTGGTTTATGTTTAGCTAAGAAAAGCACAAATGGTAATATTTCTTGTCCACGAAATGTTAAAAAATAAATATCTGGATTAAGTTTTCGGACTTTAATTAACTTATATATGACTTCAATAAAACGAAATGGATTAGTTTGACGGTTCTTAACTTCCAAAACTTCAACTCCTGAGATATCCGACAAACATCTTTTTATGACCTGTCCTCTAACATAATTTGGGTCTTTATAGCAGGTAATTAAGGCAATCTTCATGTTTTTATATAATACACCTTAAATATCTTTGGATATATTGTTTAAGTATTTGTTATAATAAATTCTAATGATTACATATCTACAATCTATGTTGCTCGGATTACTGCAGGGAGTTTCAGAACTATTCCCAATTTCATCTCTAGGTCACTCAGTATTATTCGCATGGCTCTTCGGATGGACCAATATTGTTAAGCAACAAGCTAGTACTGAATCCTTTTTCTTAGCATATCTTGTAATGCTACATGTCGCTACAGCAACAGCCCTGTTAATTTTTTACCGCAAACAATGGATAAAGATAATAAAAGGCTTCTTCAGCTCAGTTTCAAAAAGAAAAGCTGAAACTAGTAATGAAAAACTAGCTTGGCTGTTAATCGTAGCTACAATCCCTGCTGGTATCTTCGGCCTAACCTTTGAACATATGCTAAGGACTCAATTTGCTAAACCACTATCAGCTGCAATTTTCATAATTATTAACGGCTTCATCTTACTGTTTGGAGATTACTACATAAAGAATCATCACATTAAGAAACCTAAGCGAGATTTTCTACTTGATACTTCTGCTAAACATACAGCTGACAAAATGACTTTCCTAAGAGCAGGTATGATTGGTTCAGCTCAAATATTAGCTCTTTTTGCAGGTATCAGTCGCTCCGGTGTCACAATTATCGGTGGAATCGTGACTGGTTTAGATTACGAAGATGCTGCTAGATTCTCTTTCCTATTAGCAACACCAATTATCCTAGCTGCTGGACTACTAAAATTACCAGACTTTTTTGGACCTTTAGCTAATGGTGCTAGACCTCAAATTTTAGCAGGCGCTCTAGTTGCTGGTCTATCGGCTTACTTTACAGTTAGATTCCTCGATAAGTATTTCCAAAATAAGACACTCCGACCATTTGCTATCTATTGTTTTGCTCTTGGTATCTTCATGCTACTAGTTGGCTTCCTCGGATATCGACAATTCTAGATAATATGCTGGATATATTATGAATCTTGCTGACTTAGCAATAATATTTATCTTAGTATTCATGATATACCGTGGATCTAGAATTGGTTTTATAAGAGAAATATTTGCCACCTCTAGCTTCATTCTCAGCATTTTCATAGGCGCACTAATAATTCCGGTAATAATAAAGCACGTTTCTAATGCAAGTAATAGATCTATCTGGGCAATTAGCCTGATGATCATTTTTATTCTGACATTTTTGACTATTGGTGAGCTGATAGGTGACATTGTTAGAAAGAAATTCGTGACTAAAAAACTAGATAAGCCAGATCGTATTTTAGGTGGAGCCTTAAGATTCCTAGGAACTCTAGTGGTCATCTGGTTAGCTACTAGTATTCTTATCCAAATACCAAATAAAGCTTTAAAGTCACAAGTTCAGCAATCCTTAGTAATAGGTCAGATCAATAAAAGCTTGCCATCAACTCCTAGTTTTATGTCGACTATCGGCAATATAATAGCGCCTAATGGCTTTCCAATGGTTTTCATAGGCAATGAGCCGCTTGCTAATAAACATATCGCCCTGAACGCTTCAGATGCTTTAAACAAATCAGTCAACCGTGCTCAGACCTCAGTCGTTAAAATTGAAGGTTTGGGTTGTGGCGGTATCGTAGAGGGTAGTGGCTTTATAGCTGCGAATAACCTGGTTATCACTAATGCTCATGTCGTCGCCGGAATTAGAGCGCCTTTTATATATGATCAAAATGGCCAGCATAAATCTAGTGTTGTTTACTTTGATCCTAATCTAGATGTAGCCATCTTATCTAGTTCAAACTTAAGTGGCAGTCCATTAGCAATAAATACCGGAAATGTAGAAGACTACACACTAGGAGCTGTCATGGGATATCCGGGCGGTAAGGATCTTGTAGCAAAAACTGCTGCCACACTCAATAAGCTACATGCTACCGGTAAAAATATCTATAACCAAGGTGATACCTTGAGAGATATCTATGTGATCCAAGCAGATATCCAGCCTGGAAATTCTGGTGGACCATTTATAGATAGCAACGGTCAGGTTGATGGATTAATCTTTGCCAAGTCAACGTCTTATCAGAATCAGGGATACGCTTTGTCGATGGGCCCAGTAAAAACAGCCCTGAATTCAGCGATAGCAAATCCTACTCAAGTTAATACCGGACAATGTGCAGAATAATTTAATCTATGTGTATAATATAAATAATGGTCCATAAGAAAAAACAAGGTTTCAGAATTGATAAGTTAATTCCATGGGTTCTAGTTATTACTGGAATTATTGGACTAGCCATGTCAGCTATTTTAATTTTCGACGAAGCTCAAATCGCTAAGAATCCAAATTACCATCCAAATTGTAATTTAAATCCAGTTGTTTCATGTGGGTCAGTGATAGTCTCGAAACAAGCCCAAGCTTTCCATTTTTCCAATCCATATATCGGTCTAGTTGGATTTACGATCGTCATAACAACAGGAATGGCTATCTTCGCCGGAGCTAAACTAAAAAAATGGTACTGGCTAGGTCTTGAGCTTGGAACTATCTTTGGAATTGCTTTTTGTCATTGGCTGTTTTATCAAAGTGTCTATAAGATCAATGATCTCTGTCCATTCTGTGCCGTTACATGGGTGATCACTATTACCATGTTTTGGTACACTTCATACTATAACTTTCATCATGGCTATCTTAAGCTTCCAGCAAAACTTCGTCCAGCAGGACAATTCGTTAAGAAGCATCATATCGATATATTAGTCCTATGGCTACTTATTATATTCGCCTTAACACTCAAGCATTTTTGGTACTACTACGGTAAGTTCTTAAACTAGAGTCACTAATCTATTCATAACGCAACGCAAGAATAGGATCTTTACGTGCCGCTTTGAAGGCTGGCAATGAGCCGAAAATAATTCCGATACTAAGAGACAGCAGGAAAGCAATCACAAGTATTGGCCAGCTAATCTTAGGGGACAGGGAAGTAGTTAATATTAGCCCATAGTCAACCATGAAGGAGATAATAACGCCTAGTATTCCCCCGAAAAGACTTAGTACGCTCGACTCAATCAGAAACTGCATGAGTATTTGCGAGTTAGTTGCACCTATGGCTTTTCTAATACCGATCTCTTTAGTACGTTCAGTTATAGATACGAGCGTAACATTCATAATCCCAACTCCACCGACTACTAAGGCAATCAATGCCACGATAGATATAAGGTAGGTAATTGAATCGAGTACTTGAGAAGTAATCGCTAAACTCTGGCTTTGTTTTAAGACCGTAAAATCTTGGATGCCACCATGAAGCTGCAATAAATTCTGGTTAATAGTTTTGATCGAGGAACTGACTGAGCTAGAATTTTGAGCCTTTGCCATTATTTCGTAAATCGGTGCCGTATTATTAGTCAGATCCTCAGCCGTTTGATAAGGGATAAAGATTGCATTATTAAAATCTGTATTAAGCGATAATGGAGCAGACTTAAATTGATCAAAAACTCCTCTGACTATAAAAGTCTCTCCGTGGAATGTAAAAGATTTACCTAGCGGAATTTTCTCTCCAAAAATCGTATAGGCTATATTTTGACCAATCACTGCCTGGTAAATATCGCTACTACTTGAATCAAGATATTCTCCGTAACTTATTTTCTGGTTAGCTAGACTAGGGAACTTATCTCCAGCACCAATTACGACTACCGAATATTTACCGTTATCACTTTTCACTTGGCCATTAACTATATTGAGGGCAGTTGAGGATTCAAGACCTGGCGTTTTAGCTACACTGGCTACATCATTCTGTGTCAGGCTAGATATACTATTAGAGTTAGATAGCTGGCTCAAATTACTCAGAATATTACTAGAATTAGATTTATTAAGCTGCCCAGGCTTGACTAGTATTAAGTCCTTACCAGAAGCATTAATTTGACCACTAACCTGGCTCTTTATACCATTAGCTACAGATACAATTGTAACCACAGAAACAATACCAATAACTATACCAAGTACAGTTAAGAAGCTCCTCATTTTAGCGTATCTAATAGTTCGTAGCGCTAGATAAATATCGTCTCTATAGGAAATAGACATTATGACTTCTTCCTCTTTATATTATTTTTTCTTTTTTTAGGAACTGGCTTCTTATGTTTAGCGGTTTTCTTCTTAGCGTGATGATTCTTCTGGGGGATAGCATCCATGATAGCGGACACTCCAGCTAGATCATCTTCGATAGTTTTCTTTGGTGCCTTATACATAACTTTTTTAGCCGTCTCAGCAACTTCACCGATTTTTGTAGCCTCATCTACTAGTACTGAACCATCATGCATATAGACAACCCTTGATGCATATCTAGTTATCTCTGGGTTGTGTGTTACCAGTAAAATAGTACTGCCAGACTTATGAATTTCAGAGAATAGTTCCATAACTAGTCGCGAGGATGCGCTGTCCAAGTTACCAGTTGGTTCATCAGCAATAATAATTTTTGGGTTGTTAACTAGAGCCCTAGCAATAGCTACACATTGGGATTGGCCTGAACTTAAATGATTCGGAAAAAAATACTTCTTATCTGCCATGCCAACTTTATCGAGCATAGCCTCGGCCATTTTCAGTCTTCGGTTTAAGCCGACTCCTTTATAGGCAAGGGGCAGGGCGACATTTTCTAAGACATTCAATCTAGGCAACAAATTAAAGGATTGAAAAACGAAGCCAATAGTATCGCGTCTAATTTTAGCTCGCCTGCTTGTTCTTATTTTATCGACACTTCTTTTATTCAGCATATAGTTGCCATAAGTTGGCCTATCTAAAAGTCCTATGATATTCATAAGAGTAGATTTTCCACTACCGCTTGGCCCCATAACTGCGATAAACTCATTTTCATCAATACTTAAAGAGACTTCCTCAAGAGCTACGGTTGTAGCATCTCCAAAGCCATAAATCTTACTAACTTCTTTTAGATTAATTATGGACATACCGTAAACTATATTGTACAGTGGTTTTTCCACAGTTTGCAAGGTGTTTTTAAAGAATTTTTAAGATATAATATAAATGCTTTAAAGATATGGAGAGGTGCAGGAGTGGTTTAACTGGCTCGCTTGGAAAGCGTGTGTCTGGGTCAAACTGGACCAAGGGTTCGAATCCCTTCCTCTCCGCCATATTTTTTTTAGACTATTTTACTTCGACTACAATAACTGTTTTATCATCATTTTTGGTAGAAATTTCAATTAATTTATTGGCTACGTTTTGAGATTCATCATCGCAGACTGCCGCAATTTGTGCTTCACTTAATAAATTCGGTTCTTTATCACCAGTAATACCATCAGTCACTAAAATAATTTTATCTGAGGCTGTTACTCTTATAAATCCAGATTGCTCAACAGTCTTAGGCTCACTACTATTAGGGGCATGGCCAAGATAGTTACTTATATGATGCCCAAAACCCTCATCGTGGGATAATTGACTAGCTTCACCCTCCCTATATAAATAGATTCTAGAATCACCAGCTGAAGCCCAAATTAAGTAAGGGGAAGTTGTATCATCTTCTTTAATTTGAATAACCCTAGCAACAGTACCCGTAGTCACACCATCAGTCGATTTTGAAACTATATTACTAGCATCCTGCAATAAACCAACTAAGTTAGTAATTTGATTTTCTAGGCTATCTGCAGCTTCATAAATCTCATCTTTAATCATTGCAACGTTGAATACTGCGCTAGCAAGAGTTGCTGCAAAACCACCCTCACCACTACCACCAGCACCATCAAAAACTGCAAATAAACCGATTTCATCTCTGACAATACTTGTATCTTCGCCCTTTAATGGTAACTCGGCTGTTCCTACTTCAAACCTTGGATCAGGTTCGTGTCTAGCTTCATATCTATACACACTTAATCTCCTTGTCTAGCTAATTCCCAATTAGAGTACCAACTGTTTTACCTTTAATAGCAGCGTCGATATTACCCTCAGTCATACTTTCGAAGACTATTATTGGCATCTCATGTTCAAGTGCTAAACCTAGCGCGGCTTTATCCATTACTTTAATAGCATCATTTTCAACTGCTTCCTGGTAAGTAATGTGGTCTATTTTTTTAGCATCTTTGAATTTGGCAGGGTCTTTGTCATATACTCCGTCAACCTTAGTTGCTTTTAGAACAACCTGACAATCTAGTTCAAGCGCAATTTCAACGGCTGCGGTATCAGTAGTTAGATATGGACGTCCAGCACCACCGGCAACAATAATGACTCTTCCACTATCTATGTGCTTATTTGCTAGTCTATGGATAAATTTCTCAGCTACTTGTTCGGCAAAGATATTAGACAAGCATCTAGTTTGTAATCCATTGGCTTCAAATATATCTGTTAACGCCAAGGCATTAATCATAGTCGCGAGCATACCCATATGATCACCAGTAACTCTTGCAATACCATGACCAGTAATTTGCGCACCACGTATAAAGTTGCCACCACCTACCATGATGACTATTTCTACACCATCACTTTTTGCTTTTTTTATTTCTTGGGCAAGCCACTGTGCGAACTTAGGATCAATGCCTGAATCATATTTACCAGATAATTGTTCACCGGAAAGTTTCAGTAGGACTCGTTTATAACTCATTAGTAATTTATTCTAGCAAGTTTATTGGCTTAGGGCTATACTAAATTACATATTATGACTAGTATATGTTCTTGGAATGTTAATGGAATTAGAGCGGTGGACAATAAAGGCTTACTAAAGCCATTTATTGATTCATTGCAACCAGATATTATTTGCCTACAAGAAACTAAAGCTCTTAAAGAGCAAACTGAAATAGATTTTACTGGATACCATGAATACTGGAACTCAGCTGAAAAGAAAGGCTACTCCGGAACGGCAATATTTACAAAAATTAAACCAATCAATATTACTAATGGATTACCAGAGGATTTAAGAGAAAAATATTCACTAGATAAAGACAGTTATGGCGATCCTAATCGGGAGGGTAGAGTCATGACTGCCGAATATAGTAAATATTTCTTAGTTACTGTCTATACTCCAAATGCAAAAAGCGATCTATCCCGCTTAGCTTTACGTCACAAGCAGTGGGATCCAGGATTCCTCGAATACCTAAAAAAACTAGAAAAAACTAAACCTGTTATATTTTGTGGTGATCTTAACGTTGCCTACGCCGAAGATGATCTGGCCAACCCCAAGCCTAACGTTGGCAAAAAAGGATTCACTGACGAAGAGAGAGAAGGTTTCGGTAATTTCATAAAAGCCGGTTTTATAGATAGCTTCAGAATAGATCATAGTGGAAATGGATTCTACACTTGGTGGACACACTGGGCAAACGCTAGAGCCCGAAATGTTGGCTGGAGGATAGATTACATATTAACCTCCAAAGCATTAGTACCCCACATTAAAGCAGCTAAAATTCACCCAGAAATTATGGGCAGCGATCACTGTCCAGTAAGTCTAGACTTGGATATATAATATGGATGATTCATTTGTACATAAACAAGATAAAGCTAATCCGCTTTATCCAGATTTAATTTGGTCACGACCAGAGTCTAAAATGCACGCCGGTAAACTATTAATTGTTGGGGGCAACTTACATGGTTTCACAGCTCCAGCAGAGTGCTATAACGAGGCTGAAAGCGCGGGAGCTGGCGCCATAAGAGTCATCATGCCAGATAAACTGAGACCTATTATCTCAAAAATATTTCCAAGCGCCGACTATACCGCATCTAATCATAGTGGCGCTTTTGCTTCTCAAAGTTTAGCTGAAATTATCTCCGAGATATCTTGGGCCAATATGACGTTATTAGCTGGAGATTTTGGTCATAATAGTGAGACATCAATTGTTATCGAGAAAATATTAGAGTCTAAGGTGGCCCTTGTTTTAAGTGGAGACTCAATCGATAGCTTTTTACTAAGTCCAAGGAATTTAGTTAATAGGCCAAATATACTTATCGTAACTAGCTTCTCTAAACTACAAAAAATTACCACAAATCTTAGACTCGAAAAACCTCTAACATCTAATATGGACCAGTTACATCTACACTTAGCGCTTAATAATCTAACGGTAAAATATCCCCCCATAATTGCACTAATACACGACAATAAAGTATTCATAGCCTATAAAGGTAAGGTTAGTGTCACGAGTGTAACTAAGGACGCTAATCTAGAGAACAAAATATCTGCACATGCTAGTGTTTGGTGGATGCAAAATCCGGAAAAAACATTCGAGGCTATAACTTCTTCAGTTATAGATTTTGCAATTTAAATAATTACTGCTGATTTAATTGGCTCATAGATTGCTTCCAATTAGAACGCATTAAAATATAGTCTTGTTGTGTTTTGTCTGCTAGGGTTGCAACTTGTAAATAGCCACCATA
>CAIYEO010000095.1 GCA_903925195.1 uncultured Candidatus Saccharibacteria bacterium
TTAATTTTTTTACTAACATTCTCATCCTTAGCTAAACTTTTTTTAGGAAGTTTGACTGTAGGTTTTCGTGATAATTTACCAATTGTACTTTTAGGATTAGCCATAGGAATACTTACTGGTGATCTTCCATCTTTTTTAATCTTGCGATTCTTTCATCGATTGGAGGATGTGTTGAGAAAAGATTTGTAATGCTGTGGCCCTTCAACGGATTAGCGAAGAAAAAATGCGCGGTTGCAGTATTTTGTTTCTTAAGCGCACTTCCACTTTGAGCAATTTTAGCAAGAGCACTCTCTAGTCCTTCTGGATAACGAGTCGCTAAAACACCACTTGCATCAGCTAAATATTCTCTTTTTCTAGAAATAGCGAGCTGAATCATGGTGGCAATAACAGGAGCCATGATTGCCGCAATAATGCCCAAAACTAGGAAAAGTGGATTTTGTTCCCTTTCATCATCACTAAAAAATGTAATTCTTAGAATGATGTCAGCAATAATAGTGATAGCAGCAGCCAGCGCAAAAGCAATCATAGATACCCTTATATCGTAATTCTTAATGTGAGCCATCTCATGAGCAAAAACACCCTGTAATTCCTTATCGTCCATAATATCGAGTAATCCTTGAGTTGCGCAAACAGATGCATGATCAGGATCCCTTCCAGTGGCAAAAGCATTAGGTGCCGGATCATCCATGATGTACACCTTTGGCATTGGCAGTCCATCAGTTATAGCTAAATTCTCAATAATTCTCCATAGCCTTGGATTATCTTTTTTCTGTATTTCTTTAGCCTGATTTAAAGCTAAGCTCCATTTAGTTCCGGCCCAATAGCTAATAATGGCATATAGTAACCCAAAAGAAATGACAAAATAAACTAGGCTAGGACTATGATTGAGAGTACCTAATAAGAATCCAAGACCAACAATTAATAGAATAAACAGACACATAATAAGTACTGTTTTTCTTTTATTGGAGGTAATCTGACTATACATAGAAATACAATTTCGTAATGTTTAAACGGTTATTTAGTGAAATCTACTTTAACTGGTTCTTGAACTGAAGCCTTTTCTGACTCATCAACATCAAAGAATTCTCGATCAGTTTTAAATCCAAGCATATTTGCAAAGATATTGGTTGGGAAAACTTTTCTTTTAGTATTAAAATCTCTCGCCATACCATTATAGAATCTTCTAGATGCTTGAATCTTATCTTCCGTATCAACAAGTTCGCCTTGTAGTTGTTGGAAATTCTCACTAGCCCTGAGTTGTGGGTAGTTTTCTGATACTGCAAAAAGACTCTTCATTGTCGACTGAAAAGCATTCTCTGCCTTAGCAGTCTCAGCAGGACCTTTAGCGGATGCGCTAATGACTTCACTACGAGCCTTAGTTACTTCCTCGAAAACTGTCTTTTCATGAGTTGCATAACCTTTGACAGATTGGACTAGATTTGGAATTAAATCTGATCGCCTTTTAAGCTGAACAGTAATATCACTCCAAGCTTCATCAGCTCTCACATTAGTTCTTACTAGACCGTTATATATCGCCACAGCTACTATAACGACAATGACTGCTACTATTCCTATGATCAAAATTAGCGACATAATATTCTCCTTAATAGTTTATATACTAATTATACATCAATTAAAGTTAATAAACATTGGTAATTATATTAATAATCGGTGTTAATATATAAGAATGCGAAAAACTAAGAAGCAAAAAAAACAGCCTAAATTTTTGATTCCTGTGGTTGTGATAGTTATGATTTTAAGCTTTGCTTTCATAAAGCCTTTATTCCAGATAAAACAGTATATAACTTTAAAGCCATATACTAATCCTCCTGCTGAAGTCGACTGGTCAATTAATGGAGAATCTGCCATAAAAGTCGCAGAGAATGACAAAATTGTTTCTAATGGTGGAGAAAAGCCTCTAGCGACTGCAAGCACAGCTAAAGTAGTTACAGCTCTTATGATACTTAAGAAACATCCATTATCTTTAAACCAACAAGGCCCAATCATTGACCTAACAGCAAAGGACGTCGCCATTTACAATAAGTACGTAAAACTTAATGGTTCGGTTTTAACAGTTCAGGACGGAGAGCAAATTAGTGAATATCAGGCGCTCCAAGCAATTTTAATACCATCTAGTTGTAATATGTCAGACAGCCTAGCTATATGGGCTTTTGGATCACTGGATAACTATATAAAGTATGCCAATACAACCCTTAAAGAAATGGGTATAAACAACACTACAATCGGAGGTGATGCCAGTGGATTCTTGCCCGCTTCAACATCTACTCCAGCAGATTTAGTGAAGATTGGAGAGTTAGCTCTTAAGGATCCAGTCATAGCCCAAATAGTTAGCCAGAAAACAGTTTCCTTGCCAATTGATGGCGAGGTTAATAATTTCAATTCTCTACTTGGAAGGAATGGATTTATAGGGATTAAAACCGGGAATAATGATCAAGACAAAGGTGCATTCTTATTCGCTGCAAAGAATATTATCCCAGGAACTAATACCTCAACTACTGTTATAGGTGCAATCATGGGCGAAGATGCACTTGGTTACGCTCTTAACGACAGCCTAAGTACAGTTCAGTCAGTTATGGATAACTATAAAGTATTAGATTATCCAGCCGTCAATCAATCTGTTGGCTACTATACAGTTCCATGGTCAAAGGCTCATTATTCATTTAAGGCGAATGGGACAAACAAATATATTCTATGGGGAGAAAAAACTTTAACTCCAAACGTAGTCGTCAGTAAAGTAAATTTCCTGACCAGCAAAGATGCGGTCATAGGTAGAATATCTGTTAATGCAAATCAACAGAATGTTACATTAAGTGAAAAAATACCTAGCCCAAGTATAATTTGGGATATTCTAAACATTTTTAATTTTAGTAAGTAAACAAAAAAATGGTGAGCGAGGTGGGACTCGAACCCACAAGGTTATTAAGACCAGCGGATTTTAAGTCCACCGCGTATACCAATTCCGCCACTCGCCCAGAAAACAATATTTGAAAGAACTTGGAGGCGCCTACCGGAATTGAACCGGTGTAAAAGGTTTTGCAGACCTCTGCGTAACCACTCCGCCAAGGCGCCCTAAGTGGTTACTATATAGTCAATGGTGGCGCCTCCCAGACTCGAACTGGGGACACAAGGCTCTTCAGGCCTCTGCTCTACCAACTGAGCTAAAGCGCCAATGACTCCTGATATTCTATAAGAAAAAGCCTTTCTTCTCAAGGATATATTGTATAATCCATTATTTATAGATATAATACAACCCTGTTATGCGGGTGTAGCTCAGTTGTTTAGAGCGCATCCTTGCCAAGGATGAGGCCACGGGTTAGAGTCCCGTCACCCGCACCATTTTTAAGTAACAGATGTTAAATTGCTCAAAGACTGAGCAATTTTTATTTTAGCGATAATTCTAATCCGTTAATTATGTTAGAGTCCCATTTGCTTAAAATGACCTTTATGTTTATGCTTAAATTATGATTAAACTTAGCAAAAACTCTAACGGTTTCACAGCTATTGAAGGCGTATTAGTACTTCTAGTGCTGGTACTAATAGGGGTTGTTGGTTACATAGCTTACAAGAGCCATCATAAAACCACTACGTCAATATCTAAGAGTAGTAATAGTACCGATAATGTCTATACAGCTAGTCAATGGCTGCCATACACAAGTGCAACGGGGAGTTTCAGTGCTTCATTTCCTACTTCACCAAATTTTCCTAAAACACCTGCTGCACCTAATCCAATAAGTAAAACTATAGGAGACGTTAACGTTGTATTAAGCAGTGTTGTATCAAGTAATAACACTAATACAACCTACACTATCTCCTCTTTAACGTACCCAAATAACGTAACACTACCAAATATAGATAGTAGTTTTTCTGATTATCAAAATAAACACATAATAAGCTCCAAGAGTATTACCATAGGTGGGAAAAATGCCGAAACTTACGAGCTAACGGCTACTAGAAAGGCTCAAACTGTTAATCTTCAGGGCCATCAGTCAACTACACCAGCCACTCCAATTAATGATGTTGGTGAGTTTATTGCTGACGGCAAGGTTCTTTACGAGCTAGATGCAGTACACAATGGCAATACTTCAGCAGTTAACGCTCAATACTTTCTGAATAGTTTTAAGCTAAACGACTAAAGTCAAGAGAAGTGTAACTCCCATCTCTCACTTAATGATGTTGAGCTAACAGGTACTCCTGATAGGGCTTTTCTAAGACTTTACGCCAACGAATAATTTCATCAGTGATTTGGTGTAAACTTTTACCCAACTGCTGCACCAA
>CAIYEO010000096.1 GCA_903925195.1 uncultured Candidatus Saccharibacteria bacterium
ATCCTTTTACGAACTTGAAATATTGCTTGAATTATTTTTTTAGTCTTGTATAGCCAAGAGTGGTAATAATTAGACTAAAACCAACTATATTAAGCAAAGTCTCAGCAAAGTTATTATTTATTAAGGTCTTTCCAAAGCCAGTAGTCGGAGCTTTAATGCTATTTGCTTGTTGAGCCGTGCTAACCAACTGAACTGGATCGACTATAATGTTATTTGATATTCCATCTAGATCTAATACTCCACCATCAGTAATGCTATATGTGACTTTAGTCTTATCCTCTCCACCGATATTAACGGTTGAGAATATTGCACCTGGAACAATAACAGATATGACCACACTACATATTTGACTAACGTTCGAATCCATGATGGCTGGGGATGAGGGATTCGAACTCGGATAATACGTTTAGTAAGTCGTAAAAAATAGTTGACTATAAGTACAAAAATAGAGTACAATAGTTACGTAACTATTGGAAGTACGAAAGGATTTTATTTATGAGCACGAATACTATAGATGCATCAGCGATGCGCAAGAACTTGTCCGATGTGTTGGACGCGGTACGAGGAAATAAGAATCTGATCCTCGTAAAGCGACACGGTAAAGTTGAGTCCGCGCTTATTGACATAGATACTTTAGAAGATTTGCTTGCTGTACAAAATCCAGCATACGTAGAGAGTATTGCAGCGGCACGAAAAAGCAAAGAATTATTCACGCCTGAAGAAGTTTTTGGTGATGTTTGGGCCGAAGTATAAGTCTGATGAAGCTTGAGCTTAAGATTGAAAGTAGGGCGAGAAAAGATCTACAATCTTTAGATCGAGTAGTGCAAAAACGTGTTGCAAAGTAGTTAAAATTCTTTTTAGAACAAGATGACCCAATCCAATATGCTAAAAAACTCGTTGATTCTAAGGACGGGAACTATCGATGGAGAATAGGAAATTTTCGAGCTGTATTTGATATTGAGGGCAACTTTGTAAAATTACTGCGTGTTCAGCATCGTAAGGACGTGTATAAATAGAGTTTACTTCGTTACTTGGCTGAGCATGCCGGTCAGGATCCTTTTCATACTTTGTTCTGTGTAATATGGCATCTCGGGAATATAATTAATATATGAGCAAAACCACAATAAATATAATCTACGTTGCAGTTATGGTGTCGACCGTTGTTCTTGTTGATATACTTTTCTTTCGATACAAATTCTGGGAACGACTAGCAGCCAATGTAGGCATTGTTTTGGTTTATGTTGCTTTTTATTTTGCATTCATAAAAAATCGATAAATTAACTAAGCTCAGTTTTAAAACCTGTAATAGAAATCCTTAGTGGATATAATGTAAAGTTTATGTTCTTGGCTGGGCGATACTCATCTATTAGATTTTAAAGTCAGCCAGATCGCAATCTTGATAATTGCCCCCGTACTTGTCACGGTAGTTGCTGGCTTATTGCCTGCACGCTAGGCAGCCAGACTCGACCCGATTGAAGCATTAAGTACCGAATAATAATTTGGTAGCTATCACTTGCTAAGATTCAATTCGCTTAAAAGAGTAAACCCCAAAACTAACAATAATTATTATTGTTATGAATAGCACAATAACATCTTTCGTAAAGCCAAAATATGTCTGGTTTATTAATAGATAGCGTAAGCCATCCACGGCATAAGATACTGGATTAATCGTGACTACTACTTTGAGGGCGGCAGGCAAAGTCGCTATCGGGAACAAAGCTCCCGACAAAAAGAAAAGCGGGAATATTAAAAACTGATTTATGGCTTGAAAGCCTTGAAAGTCATTTACTCGAGCTGCCAACCCCGCTCCAAAACAAGTTACGGCCAAAGCAAACAAAGCTACCCAAATTAGTCCAACTGGTACCAAAAGCCAATCGTAGGGTCTAAATCCCAGAAAGAATGACACAAAAAATACCATAATTGCCTGGGCGGTAACCGTAGTCGCACCCCCTAATGTACTGCCAATCAGAATCTTGAGTCGCGAAACAGGAGCCACAAGTGTTTCCTTTAAAAATCCAAACTGTTTGTCCCAAATAATGTTTATGCCCCAAAAAATGGCTCCAAATAAGATAGTTTGCACAATAATTCCTGGTACCAAAAACAATATATAATTTCCGCCGCCAGCGTGTTTGTACAGTGAGCCAATCCCGTAACCTAGCGCTAAAAGAAACAGCAAAGGCTGGCCGATAGCGCCAATGATTCGCGATCTCGAGCGGAAATAGCGTTTAATTTGCCGTAGCCAAAGATAATATATAACCATTATCGCCTACCCCCACGAGCTCGAGCCCGCATGCGAAAAGCTTCGCCAGCGCCAACTGCTTCGTCGCGCAAACTATTGCCAGTTAAACTCAAGTACGCTGCCTCTAAATGTTTTGTTTTAGTCTGTTTTATTAGTTCTTTGGCAGTTCCGAGAGCAATAATTTGGCCGTGATCGATAATTGCTATTCTGTCGGCAACCATCTCGGCTTCTTCTAGGTAATGTGTAGTTAAAAATATTGTCATATCTTCGTCTTTGTTGAGCTCCTGAACGTGTTTCCATAACAGATTGCGTGTCTGGGCATCTAAACCAATTGTTGGCTCATCTAAAAACAAAACCTTAGGGTGATGCAACAAGCCGCGAGCAATTTCGAGTCGTCGCTTCATGCCTCCAGAAAATGTTTTAACAATGCTGTCACGACGATCCCAAAGCTCTACAAGCGTCATCAGCTCTTTGATTCTTTTTTGCCTAGTGGGTTTATCGATGTGGTATAAAACGGCGTGTAGCTCTAAGTTCTCATAGGCCGTGAGCTCATCATCAAGACTTGGATCTTGAAAAACGATTCCAAATGCTGTGCGAGTTTGGTTTTTTTCTGTTATCACGTTATGGCCAGCGAGCACCACCTTACCAGTTGTAGGTGTTATTAGCGTTGTGAGCATTTTGATAGTCGTGCTTTTGCCGGCGCCGTTTGGACCCAAAAATGCAAAAATCTCACCAGGATTTACGGTAAAACTAATATGATTTACGGCCACAAAGTCGCCGTACTGTTTGCTCAAATCACTCACATCTATGATTGGTTTTGTCATTACTACAATTATAGCCCTGTTTTGCTTAGAAAAGCTATATTATATAGTTAAGACTTGGAGCATCTAAGATTCAAGACTATGATTTCAACTAAATTTATATCATCTGGTCGTCTATATAATGAAGTTCGACAAGAGCTAAGAGCCGCAATGACGCGACCGTGGCGACCGCCTAGAAATTTACTGATTTCTGTAATCGGAACATTTGGCTGGGGATAAGTTCGCTTGATTGAACTTTTATCGGTTATAAAAATAGAAAATAGATTACAAAATATTGACTAGTACTTATAACAAGATTATAATAATAGTATGGTAGAAACAGAGCAGAGAATTATTCAAATAGGTTCTAGCGAAGGTATTACACTCCCTAAAAAGGATCTCATTAAACTAGGTGCTAAGCGTGGTGACATAGTTAAGGTTAAAGTTGAATTAGTGACTAACGGAAACGATAAACAAAAAAAACTAATGAACGAGTACGCTTCTTTCGTATCTAAGTACGGGCAGACATTAAAAAATTTATCTGAAAGATAAGCATGATTCAGTATATTAACCTTGAAGAAATCCTACGGATTCACTTTAAGGTTATAGAGGACTATGGCGGAAGTCATGGAGTTAGAGATGAGGGCCGGCTTATTTCTGTTGTTAATGCACCAAAACAAGAGGTCTTTGGCGAGGAACAGTACAG
>CAIYEO010000097.1 GCA_903925195.1 uncultured Candidatus Saccharibacteria bacterium
GACAATGAAGTCCCTATGATTGACACTGTAAGCACTATCTTACGACCGTATCTATCAGAAAGTTGACCAAGAATTGGAGCCGCAAAAAACTGAGCTAGGGGATAAACAGCGCTAAGCCAACCAAGTAAGATAAAACCATCTGCTACACTCCATCCAGTTGGAGTTATTCGGTAAGGGCTATGTGGCAAAATAAGAAGAGGAAATACAGGGATAAGAATTCCAACTCCAAGCATATCTATAAAAATAGTAGAAAAAACTGCTAGAAGGGGATTACCATTTTTTTTTGTTTTGTAAGACATAAGATAATTATACTTCAAATTAAATATAGATTATTATTTTTTTATGATAATTAACTATTGGGATCAAAAAATAAGGATTATTGTGGTGCTATAATCAGCTTATGTTAAATAAAAAATGTCCTGTTTGTCTGAAAAATGAGCTATCCTATTTTGACGACTACGTGGAATGCGCATATTGTCACACATACAAGAGAAAACTAAATTTTTTCGAAAAACAATTCAACTGGGCTAATAATAAATCTTCATGGTGGAGAATTATAATACTTGGCCTATTCATAATTATGCTCATCCAAAATTGGAAAGATACATGGTTTTCGGTTAATCAAGCATATAATCCTTTAGTTTTATTTGATTTTGGAATACATGAACTTGGACACCCAATATTTAGTTTGTTTGGTACGCTAATGTATATTGCTGGAGGCTGTTTATTTCAGTGCTTATTTCCAATTCTGTGGATTGTCGCTTTTTATAGGATAAGATGGTTTTTTGCTTCCGCTATGTGCTGGGGATGGCTTGGAATAAATATTTTTTCAGTTGCAACCTATGCTAACGATGCTCGTTCTAGACTGTTACCCCTTGGCGGATGGGGCGCACTAAACAGTGACGGTTCCGACGCATCTTATGATCAAGGGCACGACTGGTACCAATTACTCAGCAGAACCCATCATCTAGAGTGGGATCATATAATTTCACATATATTGAGAATTTCAGGCTCCATAGTTTTTATTTTCGGACTAGTATTGGGATTATTAATTATAATTTACTCTATAGGTAGTCACTTTATGAAAAAGTACAAAAAGCTAAATGTTGGAATGAAGACATGAAAGCAACCCGGAGATCTAGATTAGTAGCAGAAGCTCATAAAAAAAATAATTTATTTTTAATAATCCAAGCCTAACACAATCTAATGAATAATTTTCGAGTTAATTAAACGTGGACTCTACTAGGAAGATATTCTTTTAGCCAATTAATTATATGGTCATTCTTCATCTCTGAATTCCATTCGATAACTCCAAGAGCAGTTGTCGCAGTGTATAAAGCTTTTCTTTCGTTGAGATTTTCTGTATCCAAGCCATATTTAGAAGCAAATTCTTTAGCATCACCATACCTATCAGACCACCAAAAATCCAATGCAGCAAAATCTTCCATCCAATCACCATAGTGAACATGATCCCAGTCAATACTCGCAGTAACCTTGTTGTCCTTCACTAACATATTATCAAAACCAACATCACCATGAACTAATCTTCTTGTCTCGGATGCATATATAAGATTATTTTCAAATTGTTGATATAACTTATCTATTATCTTACTATCTATTCCAATCTCTTTGGCGCATTCAAGATAATGCTCCTTACCTTTTTCTAATATTTTGTCACCTATATATGACCTATTAGATAAATACTCACCATTTCCAGTTTCTGGATTTATTTTTCCATATCCTGAAGTTGAGGATATATCAAAAGAAAATATTTTTCCGAGTAGATCATGCGCACTGGGTAATACATGATAAAAGTCTTCATCGGAAATAACATTTGATTGTATTCCTTCAACAAATTCTGAGACACAATAAAAGGATTCGTTATCGTATTTATTAATTTCAAGGACTTTAGGAACTAATAACTCATCACCAAAATGATCCGAGGCATACTTATCAGCAATAAATCCGGATTTATGGTCGGAAATCCTGAAAACAAATTTAGCGCCGTCCTTGTTCTCAAAACTATAAGCTTGAGACATATGACCCTCTGTTAGTTTTTCTATAGAATCAATTTGAGCATTCTCTTTGTCTTTAATAAATAATGATATGCTCTCTGGTGAGTGCGATGTTTTCATGTTTTTAGTATAGCAATATTTAGTGTAAATTTATGAATCATAGGATATATTGTTATAAACCTTATGGTATAATTTATTTTTTAAAAGCCAAAGAATACAAAATATGAGTTCAACTAGTTAACACTTGAATTAAGATTGTGGTTATGGTATAATAATTTCATGAAAAGATACGAAGTTATTAGTACTCCGGAATCAAAAATGTCTAATATAGAGCAGATTGTTAAAGACAATCCAGAAACTGCTGGTTTACAGGCATATGAATATCTACGCAACACAAGTAATGATCAAAAGCAGGAATATATCAAAGGCAATATTCCAGATGTAACTTTTGAATACCCTTATCTAACGAAGGAAGCTATTGTTGACCTAAAAAAGCCAATGCTTAAAGCTTTAACATCCCTAATGCCTGGAGAAAAGAATTTTCAGACAAATTCTATGTATGACGCTATTGAATATAGATACGCCGAACTATTCCTCTTAGATATGGCAAGAATCATGAACAATCCAAAAAATAGTGAGTCCGATATAATTCAGGCTGAAAAATTATTTAAACAATCATCTGAAGCCCTCTATGGAACACCAGAAAAGGATATTTTTTCATCAATTGCCAGCCGTACACTAGCCCCTAACCTAATAGATAAAGATACTGACAATATACAAGCTACTAGTATAAGATCTGAACTTCGTAATTTAGTAGGTAATATAAGTACTTCAGACCACATTAAGCTTAGTCCCAGCGACGAGCTTATATCTAAGATGCATATCCTAGTCAAAGATAAGTTTGATTCTTTAGTTGATCACATCGACGAAGATGATATGTATGATACAACCGGTATGGTTAATGCCTTAAATGAAGCTCTAATTAAAATTGGTGGCCATGAACTAGGTTGGGCTACCGTTAAAAGATCCAATTCATCTAACCTATCTGTTTCTGCCCACCAGCGAGAAGTTGAAGTTGGAGTAAACAGAAAAGAAATAGTAGGCAAGGAACTAAAGACTAAGATTATTCACGAAATAGGCGTCCATGCACTTAGATCGATAAATGCCGAAAAAGCCGGATGGCTATCAGCTGCATATGGACAAGATGGCTATCTTAACTACGAAGAATCCCTTGGTACTGCATTTGAAGACGTATATAACAATAAATATAAAGACCGTGGAGAAAACTACTATTTGATAGCAGGGCTTGTCTACGGCCAAGATAACCATGAACCAAGAGACTTTAATGAAACTTATGAAATTGTATGGAGAAATCACCTACTCGGCAAGAATCTACCAGAAATTAACGAAAAGGATATTGAAGCTGCTAAAATTAAAGCTTTCAACGATTGCGTTAGACTATTTCGAGGAACTACAGGTAAGCAAAAGGGTGTAATTTTACTTAAAGACCTAGCTTACTTCCAAGGTCAAGAATCTGTCTGGGAATCCTTCAAAAATGTTAATAATGAAGAGGATTTAGAATTACTACTTGCTGGTAAACTAGATATATCTAAGCCAGACCATAAAAATATAGCTAAGCTTATTATCGAAGAATTATCTAAATAATAACTTTTTCTATATATATTTCGCCAGAATTTATTCATACCAATTTATAAACGAAATTTGATTAAAACAAACGAGTTAGTTTCAATAGGTTTTATATAATTTAAGATATTTCAATTTACATCCTAATTATTTAACATTTCTTCTATTTCAGAAACAACAATATCCCCATCTGTAAATATTTTGACTATGGACCATCCCAGCTGTAATACAGGACGCAAGACATTCACTTGCTCCTCATAATAACTGTTATTTAGCTCGTTTATAGCGGTTTTGACTCTGACCTTAGATATTATTACTATATTCTAGTTGGATTCTGTAGTGACGAGCCATATGAATAGTTAGCTTTATTAACAAATGTGTCTTTATCTCTAATTATGGCCTGAGGTGGAAGATTAGCTGTTTTTGGCGCAATTCCTGAAACTCGCTTAACCGCAGTTCCTATGGCCAAAAATTCAATCACTCCACCACCTAGGCTATAAACGTAGGTTTTTATACCAAGTACATCATCAGCACCAATTTCATCAGCCTGAGCCTTTACTTTAGCTAGTGAATTCTCACGAGCACCGTAAATTAATTCTGTCATCTGACTAATTTCACCCTTAACAAAATTTTTAAAAAAAGAAGCAATACCACCGATTAAACCAAGTGAATATACCGATGTTCCGATAATAACTTTCATAGGTGCGTATCCCATTTTTGCAACGTTCCATGTTTCCTCAGCCGTTAAATCTGAAGTTGTCACACCACCTACCATCTTAGCAATTTCATCAATTTTAGGATTAGAAGAAGCAGTACCAATCATAACCATTTCCTGAACTCCAGTAGTTGCTATTGGAAGAATAGTCGTCCTTACTCCAACCACACTATTAGCACCTTTTGACTTTGCTTCATCGCCAATTCGCTGAATAGAAAGATTTCGAGTTGTATTAAATATGTCACTAAACTGTTTTACTTCACCCTTAGCTAGTTTTCTAACTGATCCAACAATTCCTCGACCAATTCCAATAGAATAGGCGACATTACCAAATACAAAACTAATTGGTGTATATCCGGCATCCCACTGACAAAATAACTCTTGTCCATCAGCGCTTGTACTGAATGACTTGGATGAATTGTCTGTTTTATGTATCGTTGAGCCAACAGACAAGAATTCGATATTTCCAGGATGAAAAACAAGTTGACTACTAACGCCACTAGCTCCTGAGCCCTTTTCTCCTTCAAGCTCTTTTTCGAAACGTTCTAAAGACAATCTTCTTCCTTCGGCTATCATATTTGTGAACTGTTTAATTTCACCACCGACAATAGTTCTAAAGCTAGCCCCAATACTGCCAACAAAACCAATAGAGAATACGCTATTTCCGACTAATATATTGCCTGGCGTAAATCCTAGTAAATCTACACAGTACATTTCATTTCCAGATAAGCCTGACATCTTTGAATCACTTTTCATAGAACCTCCGTTAACTTTATATTACTAATAATACTGTAAAAATATATTAATAAGTACGCTAACAGAGCCTATGGATAAACCCACCTCTGTAATAATATAAAACCTTTTTTTTATCATTAACAAATGGTGATTTAAAGCTTATGGATTTTTCCACGACATTGTATTTTAGAGGCGGTCTCAGCTATCCGAAACTCTTTTACCGGTATAAGCTCATTTCTTTGACAATACATTCGTAGGAGCTTTAATTGTGAGTCTAGTGAGTATCCCATTTCGTCTTGAGCCTTGCTTGAAACTCTTTTTAGTATCACTGCTGTTTTGTAATTATTAGCCGTCATCCTCTACTCCAGGTTCTACAAGATGTAAAAATGGAAAAATTCATACGAGTTACTCTTTCATACCTTATCTAAATCCTCGATTAAAACACTTAGGTCAGGATAAAAAAATTTGCGATGAGCCTGTAAATAAAAAAAAACTGAATAATTTTCAGGCTTAGATTGCTAAATAATATTATTACCAATATTGATTTTGCAACTACTTTATAAACTAGTGAATCAATTATTTGTTTTTGAAGTTATTGCCTGATCTAATCTTACAGAAGCGTCAATCGCGGCCTTGGCTTCTTGCAATAATTGACTAGCCTGTCTCTTAACTCCAGTATATTCAGCACTATGGCCAACAGTCTCAACTTCAGCTCCAAATGGCAATGTAAGTTCCTGTAC
>CAIYEO010000098.1 GCA_903925195.1 uncultured Candidatus Saccharibacteria bacterium
GTTGCGCAATCGGCACTGGTTTAGTCTATCTCGTCTTGATATAGACGGTTATGCTGAATATATAGGATCTGCTCTTTAGATAATAATCTACTAGATTTTTTAATGGTTATATCTTGTCTGACCTTTCGAGCCTGAAGATGATCCTCTTGTTGTGAGATTATTCTATAATGAAAGCCACTGCTTATTTTTATAGGTAAACTCATTATGGCTTTATCAAGTGCTTTTCGATCAGCGATTGACCTTACTATGACTGCATACTCACAATAAGTAATTGAAGCCCGAAGATTTGGGCTGCTTATATAAGCGATAATATTATCACTTCCTGTAATTCTAATAGTTCTAGATGCACTGATCTCAGCAAAAAGCTCATTCTTAAGATTTAGTACGTTGATGTTATCGATAACTTTTATCTTATATTTGTAATCTATTTTACTATTGTCTAACATCAATTTGACTAGATTGATTCTATGATCTAGATCAATTGCATTTTCTTTTTTTGGATCTTGCTTGCTGATAAAAATAATAACTTCGTCAAATTTGAATATCTTGTAAGCAGATTGTATGGCTAAAAAATGACCGTAATGGAATGGATCAAAGGTCCCTGTGAAAATAGCATTAGTGAATTTCATTAATTCATTAATTGTAGCTTATTCCTATAAATTAATACTAATATAAAAATACAACAATATCTAAGACATTTCATCTTTAAAAGGTTATGTTTTGTAGATTAATAATGTACAATAGCTATTATGAATAAACGTTAGGAACGAGGGCTGATGAAGGTACTTATGTTAGGTTGGGAATTACCTCCATTTAATAGTGGTGGATTAGGTGTAGCCTGCTTCCAACTATGTAAGTCTCTAGCTAAGAATAACGTTGATATTGAGTTTGTTCTACCATATATAACTGATCAATCTAATGAATTTATGACTATAGCCTCAACTTCACCTAAGTCATTTAGTGAATTAAAACATCACATCAATGTTTACGATAATAGTCACTACTTAACTACTCACGAAATTACTAGTGAACAAATGAACTATGAAAAATTTGTAGAAAAAAAAGTAACAGATCAACAATATGACATTATCCATGCTCACGATTGGCTAACATTTAGAGCTGGTATGAAAGCTAAACAAGTATCTGGTCTTCCATTGGTTGTTCATGTGCATTCAATTGAATCCGACAGGGCCGGTGGTGAGGCAGGTAATCCAATGATAAGAGAGATTGAACAAATGGGCCTTCAAATGGCTGATATAATTATTGCCGTTAGTGAGCGAACCAGACAATTAATCTCCAAACAATACCATATACCATTAGATAAAATACAAGTAGTTCATAATAGTATTGACGTCGAAGAGTTAAGCGCTCTAGATGATAATAATATCTACACCTATCTGGAGGTTCTAAAAAAAGATGGCTATAAGATAGTTACGAACGTCGGGCGACTAACTATTCAAAAAAATATTACTGGACTCATGAAGGCAGCAAAAGAAGTAGTAGCAGTTTTACCTAAAACAATTTTTCTTATCGTTGGTAGCGGTGAGCAGTTTCACGAACTCATAGCACTTGCAGCTGACTTGGGTATACTTCAGAATGTAATATTTACTGGATTCCAAAGAGGTAAAGCTTGGAGAGATGCATTCTCGGTGGCTGATTTATTCGTTATGCCCTCAATTTCTGAACCATTCGGGATAACTCCGCTCGAAGCTATTAACTACGGTACCCCATCATTGATTAGCCATCAATCAGGAGTGAGCGAGATATTCAAGAATTGTTTGAAGGTAGATTTTTGGGATTGCAATGAAATGGCCAACCAAATTGTTGGTTTTCTGCAGAACAAAGGTATCAGTGATACTTTAACCAAAAATGCTTCTAGCGAAGTTAAAAAATTAAGCTGGAATGAATCAGCCTCAAAATTAGTTGATATCTATACTCAACACACTTCTGGAGCGGTGGCATGAAAAAACCAATAGTTTTATATCTTCATGCGCATCAGCCCTATAGAGTAAGAGGATATAATATTTTTGATGTTGGCAATAAGCATGATTATTTCAATTGGCCGGAATCTGAACCAGATGGTAATAAAAGAGTTATCGAAAAAGTTTCTGCAAAATCATATATCCCAACAAACCGATTATTAATTAAGCTTCTAAATCAGTACCCAGATTTTAAGGTAAATCTATCTATCACTGGGACTCTTATAACTCAACTTGAAGCATGGGCTCCAGACGTACTGCAGTCATTTGTAGATCTTATTAATACTGGCAAGGTTGAGATAGTTGGAGAAACCTATCATCATAGTTTAGCCTTCTTTTATTCACTCCAGGAATTTGAAATACAGGTACAAATGCACAGAGATAAGATTAAGCAAGTATTTAATCAGACTCCTCAGGTTTTTAGAAATACTGAACTTGCTTACAATAATGACCTTGCTATCTGGGCAGATAAATCTGGTTACAAAGGCGTACTTGCCGAAGGTTGGGATAAAGTGCTTGGCTGGCGTAACGCTAACCATGTATATCGACCAGTTAACACAAGTAACGTTAAATTACTTTTGAAGAACTATAAATTATCTGATGATATTGCCTTTAGATTTGGCGATAAAAATTGGTCAGAATATCCTTTAACTTCAGAATTATATGTAGATTGGTTGAATCAATCTGCTGATAGCGAACTAATTAATCTATTTATGGATTATGAAACTTTTGGTGAACATCAATGGGAAGAGTCTGGGATCTTTGATTTCCTAAATCATCTTGTACCTAAATGGCTAGAAGACGATAACCATACCTTCATGAACGTTTCTCAGGCTATTGATAGTTTTGAGGCTCTAGATGTTCTGGACGTGCCTGAAACTATTACCTGGGCCGATACGGAAAGAGATTTGTCGGCCTGGCTTGGTAACTCAATGCAAACTTCTGCAATCAAATCGTTATATGACCTTTCATCTAAGATCTTAAATACAGGAGACTGGAATTTGATCGAAGATTGGCGAAGATTACAAACTTCCGACCATTTCTACTACATGTGTACTAAGTGGTTTAACGATGGTGACATTCATGCCTATTTTAGTCCATATAAGACACCCTATGAAGCTGCCCTTAATTTTATGAATGCCTGGCATGACCTCAATTTTAGACTACTTGAAAAGGGTATGGATACATAATGGCACGACCTGTATTTTTAGGAAATGGGCAGCTTACTGTAGGACTGGATGAATTTGGATTAGTGCATGATTTTTACTATCCCTATGTTGGGCTTGAGAATCTTAGTACAGCCAGGGAAATCGGGCACAAAATTGGAGTTTGGGTAGATTCTAAATTTGCTTGGGTTGATGAATCATGGGAATCTAAAGTTGATTTTAATTCTGACGCACTTATTAGTGACATCTCATTAATGAACAAGGAATTACAAATTGAACTATGTTTGCAAGATTTTGTAGATAGTCAAAAGAATATATTCTTCAGGAAAATTAAAGTAATTAATCATGCAGACAAACCACGTTCAGTAAGACTCTTTATGCATCAAATGTTTGAGATAAGCAGGCAGGGTCGAGCCGATACTGCTTTCTTTGTGCCTGAGGATAATTATATTTTGGACTACAAGGGCAAGTATAACTTATTAATATATGGCCAAAAATCAGATGGAAAGCCATTTGAGAATTTTGCAATAGGTAGCTGCAATGTTGAGGGCAAGCAGGGAACTTATAAAGACGCAGAAGACGGAGTATTATCCAACAACTTAGTTGAACATGGTAGTGTCGACTCAGTTATTGGTTTTTCTCTTACTCTAAATGCCAAAGGTAGTGATTTTGTAGAGTATTGGATTATTGCAGCTGATACCCAATATAATGCAGAGAGAATACACCATAATATACTACAGGATACTTTTTTAAAACACTTAGATAGAACTAGGGAATCTTGGCATGAATGGTTTAATCAGGTTGAACCTAGGTTAAATAAAATTGACTTAAAATACATCGATACTGTCAAAAAATCTTTAATGCTCATCAAGGTCCACATAGACAAAAGAGGTGGTATTATTGCTTCCTGTGATTCATCTATCTATAACTATGGTAGAGACTATTATAGTTATGTTTGGCCTAGAGATGGAGCTTATGCGATTTGGCCACTAATTAGGATGGGTTTCGTGGATGAACCAAAAATGTTCTTTGAATTTTGTCGAGATATTGTATCTAATGATGGCTATATGATGCATAAGTATCAGCCAGACAAATCAATCGGTAGCACCTGGCATCCACTGCTTCACGACAATCGAAAGGAACTGGCAATCCAGGAAGATGAAACTGCCATTATTATCTTTATGTTGGGCCAATATTACCTATACACCAACGATGATGACTTCATCTTTAAGATGTATGATACCTTTATAAAACCTGCTGCCAATTTCCTAGCTACATATATAGATGAAAAAACTAACTTACCTCATGCAAGTTATGATTTATGGGAAGAAAAATTCCTAACTTCGACTTATACGGTAGCAGTTGTTTATCAGGCTCTAATGACTGCAACTCAATTTGCTGAAAAATTTGATTATCCTGATGATGCTTTGAACTGGAAAAGCGTGGCTAGTAAAATTGCAAACAACGTTGGAACATTCTTTAACAATGAATCAGGCTATTTAGTTAAGGGATATTTGTTGGATAAATCCGGGGAACTTAACTTCGATAATATTCTCGATGTTTCAAGCTTTTACGGAGCATTTATGTTTGGTCAGAATATATTCAAGCTAGATCAATTACACTCAACAATAACTAAAATTGAAAACATATTAATTAAAGAAACGCCTATTGGCTTAAGTCCTCGCTATGAAAATGATAAATATTTTGCATCTACTCCGATTCATAAAGGAAATCCTTGGATTGTAACCAGTCTTTGGATAGCTCAGTACTACCTAAGTTTGAATATGGTAGAGGAAGCAAAAACAATCATAGAAAAGTGCCTAAGCTACTCGCTTCATAGCGGTGTCCTATCGGAACAAGTCAATCCAGAGAGTGGGAAACCAGTATCTGTTACACCTCTTGTTTGGAGCCATTCGGAACTTATTAATACAATCCTAGATCTCTCCCTCAATACTCATGATTAATATTTATGAAAAAGATATGACCAAAATACATCAAACTTATGCTTTAATTAACATATATGAATTCTAGTTATCAACAAATAAAAAAGTCATTGACGATATTTCTTACCTTACTGTCTCCGTCTATAATTGGTCTAACAATATATTCCGTGATATTTTTCATAACCTTTGCTGTCGAGCAAAATGAACAATTTAATCTAGCTCTTCAAACCTTCAGTCTGAATAATTTTAAAGGCACTTTTATATATGGATTTGTGAATAGTATTACTAAGCTTCTCAATACTCAAATTGCTAATACGATTGCAATATATACATTCTGGATTGTTATTGGTATGGTTGTTTACTTTATTGGTTCTAGCTTATATCGTAATTTTCATGAGTTAACACAAGATATGAGTATAAGACATTATTTATGGCCTCAAGGAACTGATAAGAATCGCCCAGTTTTAATATTCTTTGAGAAAACAGTATTCAGAATAGGAGTTTTTATTGCAATCATAATATATCTTTATAAAGTATTACCGTCATTGTTTGTCTTTATTAGAGCTCATGACTTAAAGTTCGAATTTACTGGCCAATATGGAATTACACTACTTAAAGTCTTTCTGGCAGAATTTATCGTATTTCACGTAGCTGTAATCCTACTAAGATTATTAACACTTAGAAAAAGAGTCGTTGGAATATAGGAGTATTAAATATGGATAAGATTAGTAATTTAAATAAAACTGGCTATGAAGGAAAAAGAACTGTAAAGAATAGTTCAGTCATTATGATAATCCTCATATTCTTTTTAATGGGAATTCTTATGATTTCTATTGTCTGGTTAACTAGAAGCATAGAAAATAATAATAATATTACTAGGATTAATAGAGCATCAAAGGTCTTGCCGGGAATAGTTACTGTTAGTAAGGGTGGCTTTATTCCTTCTACAATTCAGATTAAGGTCGGCCAAGCTGTCCAATGGAAAAATAGTGACTCATTACATCATTGGATATCATCTGACCCATATCCATCCAATGATGGCCTTAAAGAGCTTAGTAGCAACACTATGTTAAGCCAGGATAGTTATACCTTTGTATTTAACAAGCCAGGTATTTATCCATATCATGATAACTTGAACCCTTATAAATTTCGTGGCGAGGTCATAGTTAAATAAATAATCTGGATTTATCTATAGATTAGATTTGCTTTTTTTATGCTCATACATCTCACTATCTGCTTGGTGCATTAATCGTTTGACGTCGTTTGCATCGTCGCCTTGTCCGGTAAATGCAAAACCTATACTTATATCAAATAATGGAATTTGTTGCTTAATTGTAGAATTTTCATCTAAAAATTCCGCACATATAGATTCTAGGTGATCCTTAAAACCATTGATTTTTTCCT
This sequence comes from uncultured Candidatus Saccharibacteria bacterium, assembly GCA_903925195.1. The sequence goes on from CAIYEO010000098.1 coordinate 6,493, forward strand.
GATTAGTTAATGGTTTTTGATTATCTCTTTGTTCAAGCAAGCCAAATACACCAAATTCATCTCCACCCAATCTGCCACTGCCCACTACGATGTCATTCGCTCTAAGACCATTTTTAAGTTTATTAGCAAAACTCGTTATGACTTGATCACCGATTTGATGCCCTAGGGTGTCGTTAACATCTTTAAACTTATCTATATCTAGAAAAGCTAGGGCAATAGGATCGCCGGTATTATTGCTTTTTTCCAAAATTGTTTTAAATCTATCAACAAAAGCAGTTTTTGTTAGCAGTCCAGTCTGACTATCTCTATCGTTGCGTTCTTTTAATTTTTCATTTTCTGTCTTTAGATCATCTATTTGAGCTATGATACCAGTAAGCGCAACAACTACATGTTCGTTATCTGGTAGGTTATTGATATATTTCTCAGGATCTATTGAATTCATCAATAATATTATACCCTAATTAACCCTCAAATAAAGTACTTACTCTTTGACAAAAAGGCATAACAATGTTATAATCATAAATTAATATTGAATAATTATGGGTGCATATGAGAAATAAAGGCATAGAATATCTAACTAGTGAATGTAAGAGAAATCTAGACGTAATTGGAGCTGTTGCGTTAGGATCTTTTGCTATACCTGTAGCTACAGGATTAAGCATGCTTTCAGCGATTGACACCAACGACCATCCTATTTTTATTCAAAGTAGAGTCGGTTCGAAAGGTCAAAACTTTGATGTAAAGAAAATTCGAACTCTAAGCAGGGATAGTGTTAATCAGGACCCAATGATGAGAGGTAGTGTTGACCATCGAGCATCTCGTTTCGGAAACTTCTTAAGAAAAACAGGCCTTGATGAATTACCTCAACTTGCCAATGTATTTTCTGGAGATATGTCTCTAGTTGGTCCTAGGCCAATTATCGAAGAAGATCTTAACTACATTCAGGAAGCCGATGCTCTAATGTTTAATGATTGGTATGAAGTATATACACTCACAAGACCAGGATTAACTGGACCAAGCCAATTATATAGAAAAGGGGTAGCTCATAGTTTGGATTCATGGAAATCTTCTATGAAATTAGATTTAGTATATGCCGACAAGGCTACTCTTGGCGGTGATATAAAACTCTTAGGCCAAACTCCATTAAAATTAATTGCTTGCAGACGATAAAGCTTTAATTAATCACTGTATTTGTTCATGATCATAATGCCTATACGAAATTCTTCGTAAGGATCACCCGTGAAATGTCTCATTCCAATGCCTCTAAGTGCAACCGTCAATTCGCTAACGTCTAAATGTAGAGCTATTTGTTTTGAACCTTCTCCTCTATAGAGAATAATATTCCTTTCGGCCTCTATATTATTTTTGCTTACAGAGTTTTCTCTGTACTTAAAGGTATCGAATAGTATCCAATTATGATTTGTAATTGGGTCAATTGCAGATTTATACCTCACCTGTTGGGCGATGACATTGTCTTCATTGAAATAATGGGGCCGTTCGTATCTAATTCCATCTAGTGCTTTATCAACGCTCTTTACAAAATCGTTTGATATATATTCCATGGAACGATAATACTAAACATCAATAAATATTTAAATAACCAGGAACTATAATAAATATTAAAAAATACTATTATCTAGCTAATGAAAAGAGTCATGGTCTTAAATATATATCTAAAAAATGTTATGCTTAAGTTAATTGTATGGCATATAAATATCTAACCAAAAAAATTATTGATGAAAAACTTTCAAATGACCTAAAGAGTCAGATTATTTCGATAGGCATTGTTTTAGCGGTAGTCATTTATTATGTTGCCAATAGAGAGTGGCAAACTACAAACCCATGGGGTTTTATCCTTATAATGTGTATGATTTCACTGCTTGAGATTTTTCTTCAATTGCCAGCAACTAAGAAAATGCCAATTTTTAATAGTGGTGGACCGATTCCACTAACTGTCTATAATATCTGTCTATTTATAGTCATGGCTTTTTATATCCCTCTTTATAGTCCATTCATAATTGCCCTGGCTACGGTTGTATTCTTTACTGTTTACTACAGCAGCCTTTATTCTTTCATGTTAGCAGCAGCTAATATTATTGGTCTAGTGGTAATTAATACTATAAATCATGGTTATCCGGATTTGCCTCATGGTAATCTGTACCCGTATTTAATGGTTCTACTTGGTATCTCTTATATTGGAATTGTTCAAAGGGCTGGAATCTTAAATAGAAATGTTCGTAATGAGCTCAGCGATGCAGGAGAAAAAATTAGCCAAGAAAGAGAACAACTAGGAAGTCTAATTAACAGTATAAAAGATTCCGTAATTGCTACTGATAATAATGGAAATATTATTTTCTATAATTCAACTTTTCTCAAGTTATTGAATGTAAATGAAATATTAGGTGGTCAGCCATTTTCTAAAATAGTAAGATTGTACGATGATCATTCTAATCTCGTTGATTTTTTTAGTATTTTTGTACCTAATTCTGAACAACAAAGGATACAAGATCTTCATATTATAGATTCATCAAATCAAAAGAAGTTTCTTTCAATAGATATATCTCAGGTGAATTCTTTAATTCCAAATCAACAATCTACTGGAGCAATTATCCTAATGAGAGATGTCACTAAGCAAAAATCCCTTGATGATGAAAGAGATGAGTTTGTGGCTGTTACGTCTCATGAGCTTAGGACTCCTATAGCGATCGCGGAAGGAAGTATATCAGTAGTCCTGAATAGTCCCGATTTGAATCAATTAGATCCTCAGTTAAAGGAAAATATCAATCAGGCCCATGCCGGCATACTCGAACTTGCAAATCTAGTCAATCAGTTAACTGACTTATCTGATATTGAAAGCAAGAATCTAGAAGTTGAATATCAGGAAGTAGATCTCCATTCTATTTTGTATACGATGAAGGATATACATATCGACGCTGCCAAATCTAAAGGACTAGAAATAGTCATGAATGTTCAGGAAAATTTACCTAAAATATATACAAGTAAAATATATTTAAATTTAATCCTTGAAAACCTTGTTGCAAACGCAGTCAACTTTACTGATCATGGAAAAATTGACATAGAAGCTCATCTTTCTGAAAAGGACAATGATAAAATTATTTTAAGCATTAAAGATTCAGGAGTTGGTATTAGTAACTCAGAAAAAGACAAGATATTCACTAAATTTTATAGAGCCGAAGATTATAAAAGAAAACACACAAAAGGAACAGGATTGGGGCTTTATCTAACTCTCAAAATCGCCAAGGTAATAGGCGGTAACCTATGGTTCGAGTCAGAATTAAATAAAGGCTCAACATTCTTTTTGGAAATTCCATACAAAGAGATTGACCAAAATAGACATCGTTGATGTGTAATTAGGTGGGGTGTACGATGAGGCAAAAATGAGAGGATAAATATCCTACAATCAAATTTGCACTCAATCGTACACCCACACCCGCCAAGAGTTTCTTGGTCTTCCTTCAATACTTGAAGATGAGGTCAGTCAGTACAGTTGGTGTTTTTTTGAACTAGTTAGCTCTTCTTCGTTAGTCCTTGGACTTGTCTTTGAAGATAACTTTTCCAGTTACAGTGAAAATCACCAGGGTGAATTTTGACTAGTGCTTCCTGTTCCAGGCCCACTTGATGAAGCGAACGAAGAAATAGGTAGCACACACTGCTGCCAGCAATGCTATGAACAAAGGAATGATTCCCCAAGCAAGCTTGTCAGCGAGCAGTGTGCTGAATCCGTTTACGGCGACGATTGGGTTCATAGGTTGTTGCTTCCTTTCCTTGCACGTCCGTTCGGGTAAATGTTGAAGTACAAATTGTGATAATACGGCCCAACCATCAATAGTTGTCCAAACACATTGATACCAAATTTCAAGTTGAACATATCTCTTGAAAGAAGGTAAGCATTGGGTTCAAACAAACCAGCGATGGTGTACGGAAAATAACAATTTTCCTGGTTGTACTGCACATACCAAACGGTGTACTCATGACAGCTTGGAGGACCGTAGCACTCCCAAGACCAGATACCGTTGTAACAATAAGTAGTGCTATTACTAGCGCTCCAAATTCCACAACCACCTGGTGCTCTGTCGCAGATTGATGCATAAACGTTGAATACTCTTGTTGCGTAACTAGCCTTCGCATAAGCCTTCGCACTCAAACCACTCATTTGAGCGGTGGGAGGCGGAGAGACAAGCGAAGGATCTACGCTTGAAGGAGTCACAGTAAAAGTCACAGTGACCTTGCAAGCAGCATCTTGAACTTCTTTGATCTGCTTACTCATGTCATTGCCCGCATTCGTCACGGCTCCACTTGAGAGCTGCAGGCTCGTGCCGACTGTTTGATATGCTGACGTTACTTCATCTCTCACCTGAGTCATGCAACTGGCACTGTTGATCTTGGTCGTAGTCGACATAGTATTCGACGACGACAGATTTCCAGTTGCAGCACTTGCATTGGTTGTTATGGTGAGCGATGACGATAGACAGACTATCGCCATCATGATACAATGCAATCTTGGCTTCATCTTGTATGCATGTTGAGAAGACATCTTGCCCCCCTCATTGGTGTTGACATGGCTAGTTGCCATTTGGATTTAGATTCTCACAAAGCTCAATTCACCTCATTTCATGGTTGACTATATTGACGTGCTAAGCGAGATGATAGAGCTCACAGGGATTGGAGCTCTATGAACTCACTTAGAACTAATAGCCAAACAAGAATGTACTGACTAATAATTTAATGAACTCCCTTTTTTGTAATATCTATTAAATATTACGACTAAATCAAATGAATATTTAGTAGGGGTTGTATATTATCCTACTTTTTGAGAATTTGTCAATAGTTTTTAAATCAACTTATTTTTGATCTGTTAATTGCTAACTTTTATTTGATATTTTTCTTAATTTTGTTATATAAGTATTTAATTTTTCGACTAATAAAGTAGGAGCTGATCTCTGCTTTAATACATTTAATATTGAGTCATACCACCATAGCTGGTCATCGACATTCTTAGTAGTAAATATATCCCATATATCGTCACCAATCTTTTCATAGTCTATTATGGTCGATAGAACATTATGAATTTTATCAGACGCACTTACGATAATAGCTTCATCGCTAGCTTTTGTTTCTAGATTTTTTAGA
>CAIYEO010000099.1 GCA_903925195.1 uncultured Candidatus Saccharibacteria bacterium
AGCAAAAGTAGCAGCTAGTTATACCGGACAGTACTTAAGTAAACTACTTTAATTTTTGTTGTTTCTTTTTATGACTTTTTGTTGTTTCTTTTTGTAACTCTCTAACATATTTTTTACTATATGATAGAGCATTGGTCCAAAGCTGACCATTACCGCTAAGCCAATTATTGGTAATAAGTAACGATCAATATTCGGTATCCTTTTTCCTAACCAGGCACCCAAAAGAACAACTCCTGCTCCCCATGTCGTAGCTCCGATAATGTTGTAGATAATAAACTTTTTACGATCCATTTTACCAATTCCAGCTACGACAGGAACAAATGTTCGAGCAATTGGTATGAATTGAGCCAAGGCAATAGTTTTGCCGCCATGTTTTTCATAAAATCCTTCAGCTTTTTCGACGTAGGATTGTCTGAATAAAACACCATCAGGCTTAGAAAAAAGTTTTCTACCAACTCTTTTTCCGATTTCATAGCCAACATTGCAGCCAGCAATCGCGGCTAAAACTACACATATAATAAGCCCAACTAAGGGTAATTTGCCTTGCCCTGCAAAGAAGCCGGCTGAGAATAATAAGGTGTCACCAGGGAGGAAAAAACCTAAAAGCATACCTGATTCGGCAAAAACCATAGCCGTTATGAGTAGCAGGCCACCACTTTCAATTAGTGCAGTTGGATTAAGCATATATTTAATAGGTTAACTACTTTCTAGTAATATGTCCAATAATTTGATATAATAGTTTGACTATTTAAAGGAGTTATAAATGCCGACACAAGAAATCATATCTCTAGAACTAGAAAAAAGAGATGTACTTGGTAAATCTGTAAAACATCTGAGACGTAAAGGTATTATTCCTGCCGTTATTCATGACCATGGTAAAGAAAGTAATGTCGTCATGGGAAGTTATGTAGACGTTCTCAAGGTTTATAGACATGCTGGAAAACATCATCCTGTTGAAATTAGTGTTGGTAAGGATAAATACACAGCTCTTATTAAGTTTGTTGAATTTGATCCAAAACACAATACACTAAAACACGTTGTATTTAATGCTGTTGATGCGAACCAAACTGTTGAAGCAGAAATTCCTGTTCACTTAAGCGAAGATATTCCTGCTACTAAAGCTGGTCTTATGGTGATTCACCAAATTGATCACGTTATTGTTGAGGCTGTTCCTTCAAAACTAATCGATGAGCTTATTATTGATTGTAGTTCATTGATCGAAATCGGTGACAAAGTAACTGTTGCTGATCTTGTTGTACCAGAAGGTGTAGTTATTGTGACTGAACCTGAACACACTATCGCAGTTGTTGAAGAAACTAAAGCTCAATTATCTGAAGAAGCTGAAGAAGAGACTGTTACTGTAGATGAAGCTGCTGAAGCTAAAACTGAAGAACCAGCAAAATAGACTTCTAGTCTAAGGCGTAGAAGATTAGTATATCTAGACGGTAATAATTGATATGAGTCAAGCTTTGCAAGACAAATTAACTAAACTACCTAACTCCCCAGGTGTTTATTTTCATAAAAATAAAGATAACCAAGTTATATATATCGGTAAAGCTGCGAACCTTCGTAATAGAGTAAGACAGTATTTTCAAAATAGCCGCTTAAGAGACGTTAAGACGATTGCTCTCATTAATGAAATTGCAGATGTTGATTGGATGGTTGTCGATACTGAGATCGATGCCTTATTTTTAGAAGCTGAATTAATTAGAAGAAACTTGCCAAAGTATAATATTCTGCTTCGTGATGATAAAAGCTACAGTTATATCAGAATCAATTATAACGACCCACATCCATCGGTAACACTAACTCGTAGACCGCTTGATGATAGTGCTAGATATTTTGGTCCATATATAAATGGTAAGGATATTAGGATGGCGCTTAGATTGCTGCGAAAAATATTCCCTTACTCAACTCATGTTAATCAAATACCTAAGCGAGCTTGTCTGCAATATCATTTAGGTCTTTGCCCGGGCATTGAGGAAGATAAGACACCACTTAAGGAATATAGAGCCAATCTAAGACTACTAATTAGCTATATTGAGGGAAATAGGGCTGTTCTCATTAACAAGCTCGAGAAAAGCATGCAAATAGCTGCTAAACGAAAAGAATTCGAGAAAGCTAGTATTTATCGTAACCAGATGTTGGCATTTAAGACATTAACTAAACAAAGACTTTTTACTGACAGCGAATCTCTGGATATTAGTAAAGATAAAGCTATTGGTGGGCTTATAGATTTATTAGGCTTAGAAAAGATACCTAGACGTATTGAAGGATACGATATTAGCCATATGCAAGGAACCGATAATGTTGCCAGTATGGTTGTCTTTAAAAACGGCATGCCAGAAAAAGCCGAGTATCGTAAATTTAAACTTAGAGTTCCAGGCAACAATGATTTTGCACACATGGAAGAAGTTATTACTAGAAGACTGAGTCCAAAGAATGTTAAATTATGGGGAACACCTGATTTAATTTTAATAGACGGTGGTAAGGGTCAATTATCTTCGGCTATCAAGGCTAGAGATTTAATGAAGTTTTCTATTCCTATGATAGGACTAGCTAAAAGAGAAGAAGAGATTGTGGTAGATTTGAATGGATCAAATGTAGAGCTTAATGAAGTTGAGATCAAAAAACAATTATCTATAGTTCGGAATAGTGATAACTTTACAAAAATCATGTTGCCTACTAATTCCGATATAGTTAAACTATTGCAGCGAATCCGGGATGAGAGTCACCGTTTTGCAGTCAGTTATCACAGTGTTCTTAAGAGAAAAAGGCAAACAGTTAGTGAACTCGATCTAATACCTGGCATAGGTTCAGTCACGCGTAAGAATTTAATGAAAAAATTTGGTTCTTTAAGTGGTATAAAAAATGCTAGTCATGATGAATTAGCTCAAATTGTTGGTGAAAAAAGAGCCAGTTTGTTAGATGCTTTAAAATAAATGGTATACTGTAGCTTCAGTTATGAATGATATAGTTTTCGGAAAAGACTTTTTTACTCAAAATAGAAAACGACTAAGAGATTTATTCGTTGGTAAAGCCCCAATAATTATTAGTGCTAATGGTTTACTCCAAAAAAATGGCACGGAAGTTATGGGCTTTTCTCAGGATAGTAATTTTTGGTATTTAACTGGAATCGATAACCCTGACATTATTTTGGTTATGGACAAACAGAAGGAATATTTAATTATTCCTAAGTATTCAGAGATCCATGAATTCTTTGATGGCAAGATCTCTTTCGATAAACTTACTGAAATATCTGGTATTGAAACTTGTTATTTCGAAGATGAAGGTTGGAAGATCCTGAAAAGTAGACTGAAAAAATCTAAACACATTGCTACTTTAGCCCCACCGCCAAGTTATGTAAAAAGTTTGGGAATGTATACGAACCCAGCTCGAAAAACCCTAATTAGGAAAGTTAAGCATATTAATCCTGAAATTGAGCTTCTTGATCTGAGAACTCACTTGGCCAGTATGAGGGTAGTAAAACAAGACATAGAAATTGCTGCAATTAGAAATGCCATAGCAATTACTATTAATAGTATGAAGCCTGTAATGAAGCAGACTAGGCTAGATAAATATGAGTATGAATATGAAATTGAGGCTGATTTAACTCGAGGCTTTCGTAAAAGAGGTGCACTAGGTCATGGTTTTGATCCAATAGTTGGCTCAGGTATTAATTCCACAGTTATCCATTCCACTTCTAATAACTCTATTATTGAAAAGAATCTGCCGGTCATTCTAGACGTTGGAGCTAGGGCTAATAATTACGTAGCTGATATATCTAGGACTGTCGTACCAGGCAAGTCTAGTAAAAGGATTAGGGATGTATACCAGGCAGTTTTATCGGCACAAGAATACGCTATTTCTATGATTAAACCAGGCTTAATTCTTGAAACCTATGAAAAAGAAATGGAAAGTTTTATTGGTGAAAAATTAAGAGAGCTTGGACTTATTAAAATAATCGATTCGACAAATGTGAGACATTTTTTCCCACATTTAGTCAGCCATTATTTAGGTATTGATGTCCATGACGTAGGAGATTATAGTCGTCCATTAGAGAAAAACATGATAATTACTTGTGAGCCAGGAATATACATACCGGATGAAAAAATTGGAATCAGAATTGAAGACGATATTTTAATTACAGAGGAAGGTAATGAAATTCTTACTAGGCGCTTGCCCAGGACTATGTAGGTAACATACAATAATAAATTATGAATGGAATAAGTCTTTCAATTTTACGCTTTATACTCAGGTGGCTGGTCTGTTCTTTGGGTCTATGGATAGCTACAGGGCTACTGGGAAGCGATAAGATTAGTTATGGATCCAAACTATCTACAGTTGTGATTGCTGGCTTCATACTGGCAATAGTCAATATAATAGTTAAACCTATCGTTGTCTTATTGTCGCTTCCGGCAATATTATTTTCTCTCGGTCTGTTTATGATTCTCGTAAATGGTCTGATGATATTTTTAGCAAGTAAGCTGTATTCTCCGCTTCATGTAACAAATTTTCTAGCAGCAATTTTAGCCGGTATGATAATTGGATTGGTAAATTACCTAGTTACTACTATAATAGAGGAAAGATGAGCATATTTAATTACATATCAATGGGATCCATGGTCATAATGACCATCCTAATTTTAATCCAAACCAGAGGTGCTTCTTTAGGTGCAGGACTCGGCGGTGGTGGTGAAGTCAATACGATTAGAAGAGGAACCGATAAATCAATTCATCAATTGACTGTTATTGTTGCATTTACTTTTTCCATGTCTCTCATGCTAGGCGTAACCGTCTAAACTAAAACCCAAAAAAAGGAGATATTTTACTTCTATGAATTTTAAAAAAGGTTATCGTAGGAGCATAAGTCAGGTAGAACAACTTAGCTTTCAGACTACAGAAAACTTTGAAAATAATTTCATAAAGCGGCTGAATAGACTTCAGCATGTTAAGAGATTTATCGCAATCTGGGTAATTCTAGTTATTTTTCTAATAGGTCTAGTTATTCTACAAATATCAAATCTGTCTAACTATTTCCAAACTTTGAAACCAATTCCAGGTGGAACATATAAAGAGGGTATAGTCGGAGATTATACTAACATTAATCCAATATATGCATCATCGCCAGTCGATAGTTCTGTTTCTAATTTAGTTTTCGCGGGACTTATGAAATATAATGAAAATAATCAGCTAGTGGGTAATCTAGCCCAGTCCTATACGGTTGATGCATCTGGTGTTAACTATACAATTAAACTAAGACCAAACCTTATTTGGCAAGATGGTAAAACACTGACTTCAAAAGATGTTGCATTTACGTTTAATACTATTAAATCTCCAGATGCTCAATCTCCATTGATATCTAGTTGGCAGGGAATTAACATAACAACCCCAGATTCACGAACAGTTATCTTTACTTTACCTAATCCACTTAGTTCTTTTATCTACTCTCTAACAACGGGCATTATCCCCTATCACGTACTGAGCAAAGTTGCGCCAGCTAATATGAGAACAATTAGCTTTGATACTATTGATCCGATAGGAGCTGGACCTTTTTCTCTTAACGCAGTGAAAGCTTCTGGATCAACAATCGAAACCAAGCAAGAAACAGTCGAACTAGCTCCATTCCATGATTACTGGCAAGGTAAACCGAAGTTGGATAAGTTTGTCATTAGGGCATATCACGAGAAGGATTCAATGGTTAAGGATTTTAAGGACAGCCTCATAGATGCCATGTCGGGATTAAATCAGTTACCTGGTAGTCTAAAGAAATCCAAGGTTAATATCTATAGTTTTCCATTGACCGCTCAGTATATGGTATTCTTTAAAACTTCTTCTGGTATTTTAGCGGATAAGAATATCAGGCAATCATTGGTTCAGGCTACTAACCAAAAAGAAATTATTAATAGTCTAGATTATTCGACCGTAGCTGTAGATGAGCCATTCCTAAAGAGTCAGTACACCTATAATCCTAGTAATGCTCAATCCTCATATAATCCAACCGCTTCTAAGGCTTTATTGGATTCTAATGGATGGATAGTTGGGTCAGACGGTTATAGATATAAAGCAGGCAAGAAATTGACTATTAGCTTATCTGTTTCAAGTGAGTCAGAAATACAAAATGACGCTAATCTTTTGAAGTCTCAGTGGAAAGCTATTGGAGTTGATTTAAAGCTTGATGTATTAAGCGATAGTGATTTGCAGAATAGTCTCAGTTATCACAGTTATGAAGCCATTATATATGGGATATCTATAGGAGTTGATCCAGATGTTTATGCATACTGGGACAGTTCTCAGGCCGATCCACGATCATCGTTTAGACTTAACTTATCTGAATACTCATCAAAAATTGCTGACGATTCATTAGAACAGGGAAGAACAAGAATAGATCCTAGCCTTAGAGTTATTAAGTACAAACCATTCTTAGATGCCTGGCAAGGAGATGCTCCAGCTATTGGTCTATATCAGCCAAGATATCTATATATAACGAATCTCAAAGTATTTGGACTAAAGACACAATCAATTAATAGCGCTACCGACAGATATAAGAACGTCGTTAACTGGGAAATATTACAAAATAAAGTAACTGGTAAATGAAGATAAACTATTAAATATAGTATTATGTAGTTGTTACATCGGGGATATGGCGGAATCGGTAGACGCGCTAGCTTCAGAAGCTAGTAAACTTATGTTTGTGGAGGTTCAAGTCCTCTTATCCCCACCAGATACATATCGCTATTGATTAATCTTGTGTTTTATGGTAATATAATGCTTTACTTAAAAGAGGTTAAATTATGGAATTAGAAAAACATGAATCTTTAGTTGAGAGATATTATCAAATTGATGAAACCAAAAGAAATTTAACAGAAACTTTTAGAACAATCGGGGATGGTCCTAATAAGGAAATGTACTTATCTGTTATTGAATCTGCAGATCAAGAGCTTTTAGAATTGATTGCTCTACCAGAGATAAGGGATCAGCTTCATGTAGATTATCTTAAATCTCAAGAGGAATTAAAACAAATCGATGAACTCGCTCAAGCTGTTTTGCTCGGCCTAGTTCAAAATAATATAATTCAGGATAGAAGAGATCAAATTATTAATAACCCTAGATATAAAACTCAACGAGAGAGTCTGGGTATTATGGCAGTTGCTAGTATCGCCGAGTTTGAAGAAATAGAAACACCTGTAGTATCTTTAGAAACTGAGCAGTCAAGCGAGACACAAAGAAAAACATCAATACCTGTAGTAATTAAATTAGACAATCTAATAGTTAATGGATCTAATAGAAGTATTAGTATAAAAGCGCCCAAAAAAAGAGTAAAGATTAACGAGGCTAAAGCTTATGAAAGATTTATTGAAATAATTGCTGATAAAAAGTCAGTAAAAATATCTGACTTATGGAAAGAAGTTTTTCCTGGTGAAAATTCATCTGCTCAAGATATGGCATATTTCCGAGAACTACTAAAAAAAATAAAATTCAATGACGAGGAATTAATAAGCCATAATGGCAAAAGAGGGCTTGGATCTGGCTACCAAGTAAATCCTAAATTTGATCTAGTTATTACTCATAAAGCAGAAGAAATAGAACCAGTGCCGATAGCATTAAACCGTAAATCTAGAGAATTTAGTAAAGAAGAATTTCCGTTTACAGATGTTGAATTAGCTGTAATGCTGGAATTTATTCGTCAGAATCGTGATCTTATCGAAGGTTTAGAAGATTTTCAGGATGAAATGATTGATCAAATCGTAGACAATATTGCATTTTCAGACATTGAAGATGCAATTAATTCAATTACTGCTGGTTTGAATAATAAAAAGCCTCAATTAATAGATCTGAGACGAAATATTATCGATAGAATGAAAAAATACATTGGCAGTCAAGATTGGACCGAAAAAGCTTTAGAAAAATTAGACGATGAAGACATTCGCTCATTAGTAACTATTACTTTCATTGGTAGTGATGGTGATAAGAAGCTATTTCAACTTTATAAGAATTTGAACCGAGAAGTAACAGTAATTCATAAAATGGATAAAAACGGTTGTGTTGATGAGATCAGACTTGTGGTAAACGGCGAAACAATCACAAAAGCTTAATTAGATTTACGATTAATTCGATTAGCAATAATAGTAGACCCAGTAATAATACTAAGTAGTCCAGCTAGTCTTAGGTCGTTAACGGTGCTTTGGTTGAATATTTCATTTGTTTTACTGGATAAGTTATCAACTGAATCCACTACTATACCCGTTAGCTCGACTGCAATACCACCAACCAAAGCAGCAATACCGACTTTGGTTTGAGTGCTTCTTTCTTTAGTGAAATCAATTATGCTGTATTTGCTTTCAATATCAGGCTGATTGTTTTGTTCGGACATGATTGCTATACTATCAACTTTCCAATTTATTTTCAACTAGCCGCTGATTTATCTCATTATATTTTTCTTGAAAATGAATATCATTTAAATATCCAATCGAAGCTATTGTGCCCAAGCTAGCAGATATTATCTCTCCAGCAACCGCACTCTTTTTGAATATTTTACTAATTGAGTCATTGTTAAATTTATCTTCAGATAATTTTGCAAGAGCATAAAAGGCAATAGTTCCCCAACGGAAGGCTTCAGCTCTTTTGCCTGACCATGAACTGTGCAACTCATACCCGTTTTTCTTAGCCTTAGCTGATGCATAGCCATTAACGGCCTTATGAATCCCGTAGATCAATCCTGTTCGCATTGGAAGGTATTCACGTCTCACTAGCATGGGAATGGCTAGAGCTAGCTCTACACTGTCAACAGCAGCATCTAGAGCTTCACCCTTTGAGCTTTTTGTACCAGTTTTATTGGCTATATATCCATCGGCCAAATCAGCTATTCTACCTATTGCAATCTTACTAAATGCATTAAACTTACGATTCTGTTTGATGTCATTCATTCCAGAAAATACTAATCCAGCACCAGCTATAGTTATTATATTTCCTGGAGTAACTATACCATTACTGGAATTAGCGACCTTCTGCCAGACGTTATGCTGTTCGGCAGGAATTTGTTCCCAGTCGGGAGTCTTACTAGAGTGATGTAAATCCATTTATACTATATTAACAGATATATATTTCCTAATGAAATATATCTATTTTAACAAAAACCCACCATCTACAACTATTTGACTGCCGGTCATATATGAAGACATGTTTGACGCTAGGAATAGACAAACTTTTCCTATCTCATCTATTTCACCCATTCTGTGCATTGGTATTTTTTCAAGGAAGGCTTCTGTCGCAGATTTCATTGCTTCCGTTTCGGATGTTTGAGGGTTACCAGTCGCTCCAGGAGTTTTGATTCCGCCAGGTGCTATAGCATTGACCCAAATATTATGTTCAGCTAGTTCAAGTGCTGAATTCTTAGTAAAGCCCCATACGCCATGCTTTGAAGCATCATAATGAGATAGCCCAATCATGGATGGATGTAAGGCATCGATTGAGGTTATATTAATTATCTTTCCGCCGCTTTGTTGTTTCATTATTTCTGATGCATATTTAGTCGTCATAAAAACACTTCTCAGATTAACATGTATAACTTTTTCAAAATCTTCTACCGACATACTAGAAACAGGTTGAGAAGGATAGATCCCAGCATTATTTACTAAAATATCTACTGACCCAAATTTTTCTCTACAAAAATTTATCATCTGCTTTACATCATCTTCGCTAGAAACATCTACTCTAATAGCTTCAGTCATATAACCTTTAGAGTTCAACTCTCGAGAAACGTTCCTGGCAGTTTCCTCATCAATATCTGCGATTAGGACTTTTGCTCCTGCTTCAGCTAGTCTTTGGCAAATCCCATAGCCAATTCCTTTAGCTCCGCCAGTTACTATGGCTGATTTATCTCTAAGTTGTAGTAGCTCATTAATTGGTTCCATATTATCTCCCTCTTTATTCTATGATATCAAAATTGATTTATATATCTATTATTCTTGTCGCCGGATTGTTATCGATCCAAGTATTAATGCTACAATCCCAAAACTGGCAACCACCAATAAGTCACGACCGTATTCACCGGTCATTCCTGAATGTATTGTTACTTGTTTCATCGCATCGACGCTATAAGTAAGGGGCATAATGTCTGCAAACCATTGAAAGGGTTGTGCCATTTTTGTGCGTGCAATAAATAGACCACAAGTTAAAAGTTGCGGAAATAGGAAAGCAGGCATAAATTGAATCGCCTGAAACTCACTAGTAGCGAAAGCACTCAGGAATAAACCTAGGGAAGTACCCAGAAAAGCTGCAAAGACTACA
>CAIYEO010000100.1 GCA_903925195.1 uncultured Candidatus Saccharibacteria bacterium
GGTGGTACTTTTGACGTATCAATCCTAGAACTTGGCGATGGTGTATTTGAAGTTAAGTCAACTAATGGTGATACTCACCTAGGTGGAGCTGACTTTGACCGCGTTATTCTTAACTATCTTGCTGATGAGTTCAAAAAAGAGAACGGTGTAGACATAACTGGCGATAAAGCAGCAATGCAGAGACTTCGAGATGAAGCTGAGAAAGCTAAGATTGAACTTTCAACAACAAATGAAATCGATATAAACTTACCTTTCTTAACTGCAGATGCTGATGGTCCAAAACACTTTGAGCACAAATTAACTCGCGCTAAATTAGAGCAATTAGTTTCCGAACTTATCGAAAAGACTGCTGAGCCTTGTGAAAAAGCTCTTAAAGATGCTGGTCTTAAAGCGAGTGATATTGAAGCAGTTGTACTAGTTGGCGGAATGACTAGAATGCCAGCTGTCCAAGAAATGGTTAAGAAAATATTTGGCAAGGAAGCCATGAAGGGCGTAAACCCTGATGAGGTCGTAGCTATTGGTGCTGCTATTCAAGCTGGTGTACTCCAAGGTGACGTTAAAGATGTTCTTCTTCTAGACGTAACACCTTTGTCTCTAGGTATTGAGACGATGGGCAGTATAATGACCAAGCTGATTGATCGCAATACCACTATTCCTTCATCGAAGAGCGAGGTTTTCTCAACAGCTGCCGACAATCAGTCTCAGGTTGAGGTCCATGTACTTCAGGGCGAAAGAGGAATGGCTGCAGATAACAAATCTCTAGGTAGATTCGTGCTTGATGGAATTCCATCAGCTCCAAGAGGAGTGCCTCAAATCGAAGTTACATTTAATATTGATGCTAATGGTATTCTAAATGTTTCAGCAAAAGACAAGGGAACTGGTAAGGAACAAAGTATTACAATCCAAGGCAGTGGAAACCTAGATAAAACTGAAGTTGAGAAAATGGCCAAGGAAGCTGAACCTCATGCTGATGAAGATAAGAAAAAGAAAGAGGCTATAGAGAACAAGAACTTACTGGATAATGGAATCTATTCTGCTGAAAAGATGAAATCAGATAATGCAGATAAATTATCTGATGAAGATAAGAAAATCATAGATGACGCCATAGAAGAGGCTAAAAAAGTTTCTGAAGACTCTGATGCATCTGAAGAAGCCGTTAAGGATGCGCTAAAAGCACTTAACGATAAAATCATGCCAATTGGTGCTAAGATGTATGAACAGTCTAGCGATGATGATAAAAAAGAGGATGATAAAGAAAAAAAGGATGAACCTGTTGAGGGTGAAGTCGTAGACGAAAAAGACGATAAAAAAGATAAATAAATTAACTAATATTTTTTAGGAAGAAAATGGCAAAACGAGATTACTATGAAGTCTTAGGAGTAAGCAAGTCTGCTAGTGCCGATGAGATAAAAAAAGGCTTTCGACGTTTAGCTATCGAGCATCACCCAGATCGTGGTGGTGATGAAGAGAAGTTCAAAGAACTGAATGAAGCTTACGAAGTCCTAAAGGATGATTCTAAAAGACAGCGGTATGATCAATTTGGTCATGCCGGTGTCGGATCAAGCGCGGCTAGTGATGGAGGTAATCCATTCGCAGGTTTTGGTGGCAATGGTCAGACTGGAAATTTTGATTTTGGCGATTTAGGCTTTGGAGATATATTTGAAAGTTTCTTCGGTGGAGCTCGTGGTGGACAGCAACAGCAAGGTAGGGCAAGAGGTAATGACCTTGAGACTGCAGTTGAGGTGTCCTTTGAAGATGCTATTTTTGGAACTGAAACAGAGCTTAATTTAAATATTGAAGATACTTGTAGTCACTGTGATGGAAAAAGAGCAGAGCCAGGCTATGAACTTAAGAAATGCGACAACTGTAATGGTAGTGGCCAGGTGATGACATCAACCAGAACTATTTTTGGCAATATTCAACAAGCTATAGTTTGTTCGAAGTGCAATGGAATAGGCAAGATACCTGAGAAAATGTGCTCTGTTTGTAAGGGCAAGGGTACGCTCAAAACTTCACAAAAGATAAAACTAAAAATTCCTGCAGGAATCGATGATGGTGCAACTATTAGACTAAGAGAGCATGGAGAAGCTATTTTTAATGGTGAAAAAGGTGATCTATATGTACACGTTAGGGTTAAGCCTCACAAAAAATTCACAAGAGAAGGTAATCTAATTCTAAGCAAGGAGCATATATCTATGGTGGATGCTGCGCTCGGAGTTACTGTTGAGGTGGATACGGTCGACGGATCAATAAACATGAAAATACCAGCAGGAACCCAGAGTGGTACAGATTTTAAACTATCAAACCACGGAGTACCTTATATGAGCGGGAATTCTAGAGGGGCGCAGATAGTTACGGTTATTGTTGATACCCCTACTAAATTAGGGCGAAAACAAAAGGCTATTTTAGAAGACTTTAAAAACAGTTAAGTGGCTAATTAATGACTAATATTTGTAAAAAAGCACAAGAGTTATTTATAATAGATTTTAGATGAACAAATTATCTAAAGATCAAAATGGATTAATACCGCTTTTAATCATGCTTCTTGCAATCATAATTGGGGTAATTGTTTTTGCTTATATTAGAGTACTAAAAGCCCATCATTAGACTTGTAAAAAATGATTAATCATGATATAATATACCAATGAATTTAGATAATTCAAGGACAGTCATAGGATCTAACGAGTATATAGATTTTAGGCGGCAAAATGTTTTAAAAGTACCTGCCAAGATAGATACTGGTGCAGACAGTTCAGCTGTGTGGGCTAGCGACATTAAGCTCATCGAAGGTAAAGTGGTTTTTAAATTATTTGGCTCTACTAGCAAATTTTATACTGGAAAAACAATTGTCTCTTCTAGCTTTAGAACTTCTTTAATTAAGAACACGTCTGGAGTTAAGGAAAGAAGATTTAAGGTTCGACTGTCTGTTAGAATCAAAGACCGAAATATTCGAACATGGTTTACTCTCGCAGATAGATCCGATATGATTTATCCGGTTTTATTGGGACGAAGAACACTACATAAAAAATTTATAGTAGATGTCAGCCAGAAGTCTGTTAAAGATTTAGATTGACAAAAAACATAATAGATAGGAGTCTAATGGTATGAACATCGTAATACTTTCAAAAGGACCTGGAAACTATTCCACTAAACGACTCAAAGAAGAAGCTATTAAAGCTGGTCACGAAGTTCGGATTGTTAATTACGCCGAATGTTATCTTATGGTTGAGCAAAATCGACCAGTTGTTCGTTATCGAGGTGAAGAAATTAAGGATGTTGATGTTATTGTTCCTAGGATAGCTGCCGGTTTGACGAAATATGGGAGCGCTGTAGCAAGACAATTTGAGATGCAGGGTGTTTTCACTACTGCTAGCTCAATAGCCATTGCAAGGAGCCGAGATAAGCTAAGAGCGACTCAAATAATGGCTAGGGCGGGTGTAGGTATACCAAAAACTGCATTTGCACGTGCTACTACTGAAATTGATGACGTTATTGAACAAGTAGGAGGAGCTCCATTAATTATAAAAGTAGCCCGTGGAACTCATGGCAATGGAGTCGTATTGGCTGAAACAAGAAAAGCTGCTCAGGCTGTAATGCAAGCCTTTTACGTAGAAGGTGTATCGTTCTTAGTTCAGGAATTTATTGCAGAAAGTGCTGGAACCGACATTAGAGCTTTCGTTGTTGGCGGCAAAGTTGTTGCTAGCATGAAGCGTCAAAGTCTTGATGACGACTTTCGGTCGAACCTACATCAAGGTGGAGAAGGTGTGCCGATAAAGTTGACAGACGAAGAAAGAAAAACCGCCCAAAAAGCTGCCAAAGCTATGGGGCTACCAATCTGTGGTGTTGACATGATGAGATCTAAAGCAGGACCATTGGTACTAGAAGTTAATGCTAGCCCAGGTTTTGGAATAGAGAAAGTAACCAATCACAACGTTGCTGGAAAAATAATAGAATATATAGAACAGAATGCAAAAGGTCGAAGACGTAAAGACCGCGTTGGCGCTTAAATTTTTATTAGTACTGTGGATATTTGCAGTTTTAATTCTCACTCTTAATTATAGATCACCAGCTTTGTTGAGAATTAATAACTCAGTATTTAGATTAGATACTTCCTATACGTCCACCGAAATGTCAAAGGGTCTTAGCGGAGTCCAATCTATGCCAAATGACCAGGGCATGTTATTTGTATTTTCGGGTCCGTTAAAAGCATGTTTTTGGATGAAGCAAATGAAGTTTAATTTGGATATAATTTGGCTTAATAATAGAAAAGAAGTAGTCTACATAGAAAAAAACCTCAGCCCTTCATCCTATCCAAAAACCTACTGCCCAAACAATAATTCAATTTATGTTCTAGAAATGAATAGTGGTTTTGTTGACAGTCAACAAGTTTTTATCGGTGAGAAGCTGAATTTTTAAAATGCTCGTGTTATTATACTGTAATGTCTGCAATGATATTATTTATAATAGCTATAGCCGTCCCTCTGTTAATTCTGTTTGTTTTTAAAGTTGATGCAGCTTTAATCTGATATGAATATGCTTGATAAAAATAACTATCTTGAATGTATTTATCAGCATTTAAGAATCCACGAGATGTGGTCCAATAACCATGTCCA
>CAIYEO010000101.1 GCA_903925195.1 uncultured Candidatus Saccharibacteria bacterium
GAGTTAGCAGGATTTGCATTATCTACTGCTTGAACAGTATATGAGTAGGTTGTACCAGCAGTCGTAGCAGAGTCAACGTAGGTTACTCCAGTTACTAGGGCAGTATTGATCTGGGTTCCATTACGGAATATATTGTAGCCTTTAATGGTATTGGTGGCTCCAGATGGTTCGGTCGCAGCAGTCCAGCTTAGATCTACTTCGGTGCTAGACTTTACGACTGAAGACACTGAGGTTGGCGAGTCAGGAATAACTGGAGTTTGTGTAGTCGATCCAGCGCCAGGAGCATATGCTTCAATATCATAAATTTGAGCAGGTCCATAGTTTACTTTTGTCGGATCCGCCATATCAGTAGCATTAGTCGGCCACCATACAGGCGCTAAACCACCGGCATATCCTGAGAAGTTTGAACTTAGATTTGTTACTCTAATCTGAGACACCATTTGAGTAGTGAAATTGATCAGCCAACTTCTTTGGAAGAAATTATCTGTAATCGTGCCTACTGTTGTCCAGTTAGTTCCATCGCTAGAAACTTGGACTGATGCATTCCTAATATTTGAATCGACTGAGTGGATAGAAGATGATGATAGAAATACTCTATTTATGTTTTGAGCGGTAGGTAGTTTTACTGTGATGGACGGTGAAGCATCTGAAGGAGACTGAGCCCAACCGTTAGTCTGCGAAGGTCCACAGCTCGGAAGCATAAGGATATCATCTAGACCAAGTACAACATTATTAGCATTACAAGAAGCCGATGCAGCCGTCGAACTTGCTGATACTGTTACATTATTAGTGGCTGACTTTAGAGTAATGTTAGAGCCAAAAGTTTCACTGGGCTTAAATGTTATAGCTTGACCAGCTGGAACGTTGATATAATTAACCTGGCCTGAGATTGGCAGTGGAGTATTAGCGGTTAGTGTTGATGAAGCTCCATATTCACTTGTTATGTTCATGCTACCTGCCACGGAAAGAGTTGGTATTATGCTTGTAGTGAAATCATCTGCCCAAACTACAGCAACTGAACCAGCGTCAGTTCCAGAAGGGCCGTAGAGAGCTGCATAAGTGTGAGGTATGCCTGTAGGTAGCCATTGTACAAATTTCCTATTCTGTGGAACTGTAGCTCCATATAGCATGTGCTGCATTGTTACCTGAGCAGTCACTCCTGGTAAATCCCCGCCATCATGACCACAGCCAATTGTTCCCCAATTCAGGCCAGCAGTCTGATAACAACCATTATTTATAAATACCGAAAGATTTGTCATGCCTATAGAATTCTGTAGTATTGATGCCCTTACAATAACGTCACCCTGACCATAAGTTGAAGACTGTCCACTTTGCCAAACTCCAAATTCAGAATCTGTAAGTGGTTTGCCATTCATTAGAGACTTCATCTGATCCAAGTATCCTAGGTTGGTAGATTCACCCGGATTAGCGTTGAGAGGAGGTATAATCTCTCCCTGCTCTTCATATGAGCGATTATCTCCTGGATAAGGATGAACGTCAAAGGCATCCATATAATTTAACCCACCGGCATCGACTATTCCCTTCAAGTACCCAACATTATGCCCATCAAGTAATGATCCTCCAATTACTGTCTCGCTCTGACCAAGCTTTGTTCCCGCAGCCTTTAAGGCTGTATAGGCTGGTATAAATAAATTATTTACAGTATCTGCTGGCGTTCCATAGATAGTATTATTAAATTCATTGTATTCCATCCAGGTATTGACGCTAGGTAAAGCAAGCGCCATCTGATATGTCAAACACTCCCACATTGAAATACTTGTTCCAGTTTTGTAATTAGGGCAAGTGGTTGTTTTCGTGTTGACTAATGTCTTATCTAGCGCATTTGTGTGACCCGATATTTGTACTACATAGGTCATTCCATATTGTTTTGCGAGATTTGCCTCCGAATTAATGCCAGTTGCAATCTTGGAACAATCAATGGTCGGTAATGTACTAAGTGATGATGTATTTGGATCAATTGTTGGCAAACAATCCGTCAAAGAACTTGAAGACCTGACCATATTCTGACCTAGATCATGAGCTTGTTCGACAGGATTTCCAAAGTTAGCACCACTTGGATTATATGCAACTCCAGGAGCCCCAACTGAATAATCTAAACAATCCGAGCCGACCTGCTTGCCTCCTGTAGAAATGTGAGCACTAATCTCATAAGCTCCTGGAGTTGTACTGCCGGTTAAATTCAGCGAAATAAATGAAGGAGCAGTTAAGCTAAGCGCTGGAACAGTTACAGTTTGAGTTGTGCCAGGCAGATTAGCATTTATTTGAGCTATACTTCTTACTTCATAAGTAATTGTGAAATTAGCTATTTTGCTTGACCACCATGGATAGAGAGCTAAGTTAACGCTCGGTGAGGTGCCAGATGGGAAGAAGTTGTTAGCTACCTTAGATCCTGTTATAGAAGCTTGAGTCGTCAAGCCTGCTCCAAGACCTAGAACGCCATTTGTTCCTTGTGGATATCCAGTATAAATTGCTAGTTGTGCAGGGGTGATACTAAATATACCTGGAGTCTTGTTGCTCACTGCTGACGCAAAAACGTTAAGACCTTGAGAGTAATAATAGTCATTGCCGTTAAATTGAGTTAATAGTTTAGGGTTAACGCCTAGAGTAGTATTGGAATTATTCTGATTCTGAAAATCTGGAGAAGATCCAAGATATGCGCCATTAGAACTAAACTTAGATACTCCCATAGATGTGCCAATTATGTCATAAGTGCCGTCTATATTTTCTACTGCCGATGTTGCATTTGATAGGTTTAGTGATGTCCCCGGGTTATTACCAGTACCCATAGAAAACTTTAGTTGGCCAGCATTTGTATAGACATACAACATTCCATTGTCTACTGAAGTTATGTCGCCATTAGCAGCCTGACGTACCCCATTAGGTGCATCGATTGAATTACTACCTATGCTTGCAAGCGATGTGTTGTATAGCTGAGCTGTGGCTACGGCATTGTATTGATTAGAGCCTTGGTTTGTAATGCTCTGGTCTAGGCCTACTGTGAAGTTTCCGCTTGAGTTTACGTATCCAAAAACACCGCCATTAGGATTGTAAGATAGATTTATTGTATGAGCTGCAGCTAGAGAAGTGTTAGTGCTAAGATTAGTGCCTGAGAAAGGAGAGTACTGATAAAGTACTGGTGTTGATGGCCCACCAGTTCCGAACCAAGACATAATATATATATTGCCCGAAGGATCAACGGTAAATTGATTGGCATTATTACCCATATTAATTAATGGAAAAGTTAGCAAAATAGATGATGGATTAGAAAGAGTCGAAATGGATAGAGTGGGTATGCTTCCAGAAGCAGGGGAGTTCATTGTAAATAAATATGGGGTTCCGCCGACAGATTGAATGTGAAAATCATCTAGACCACTAGGCTTGTAGGCGCCACCTTCTGCAGTAATAAATTTTGGATATGCAGCAATTGTATTACTACCATCTGCATAAGATAAGGGTGCTTGGCCTGCAGGAGTTGTATATGCTGAAGCGTCATATGTGCTTGTAACTCCACACATATTCTGTAGGGATGAAGTTGTTGGGAGAGTTGTAGCAGCATGAGATCTGAAAAGAAGGCGTACCCCTACAGCGATAACAATTACACTGACTATACTCCATCCGACCAATGGTAGAGACGACTTGCTTTCTCTAAAGCGCCTTGTATGATGACCAATATTAAAAAATTTCATGTTTCCAAATAACCCCCACCTCAAAACAATTACGTTTAAATATTAGTAATATAATAATGCATAAAACGTGAAGATACTAATTGCAAACGTTGTAATTATAACTTGCTTAAGATCCAACTATTCTTCTTCTGAAAAGTAAAATTCTAACTAAAATTACTCCAAAATGTAAGAAAACGAATGTTAAGATCAGCGTCGCCGAGATATTAATAATACAGCTTTGATTCATATGAATTTTCAAATCATGAGTCTTTAGTAAGTTTAATGAAAATGGGACAATTCTAAAAACATATATTAAAAGGAGAATTAACGCTCCTAAGCGGATCATAATTTTCTGAATAGATCGCCTAATAGGTCCATTTTTATCTGTCCCCTCAGGAAAGACATAAGTTCTTAGTTTTACGTTTCTATTAATATTTTGGAAATTGTTATACAGCCTACTTCCAATAAAATAAATAATCGCTGCTATAATTGCCCAGAATAAGTAGAGTATAATTGTATTCGCAAGTTTAGTAGATAATAACTTAGAAATTGAATTAATAGTGCCGTCTAGAAAAGTACCCTTGAAATTATTAACGCTTATAGTCTGAAGTAGTTTTTTGAATTCTGAATTTTGCTCAAACACGATTATTGTTAGAAAAAACATCGAGTAAATAATAAGACCTAACGCCGAAGGCAAAAACAAAGCTAAGATAATTCTTAAATTTTCTTTGTAATTAACTTTTATAGGAGTATTTGGTTGATCCATATAAAACAATTAAAGCATAATTAATTATCGAAAGATAACTAATTTCAAATAGTTCTTCTTCGTCTTATCAAAAATTAATCTATGTGCTAAGTGACAAATCTAAAATAGTATTTATAATCTCGGCATGACTCCAAACTAACGGCGCGACAGATATTGGAGCACCGTCATTCGGATTTAATTGTTCCGACAAGACACCGCTTAATAATGAATGTTCCATGCTGTACTGAATTAATTTAGTTGCCTGGTCAATCATTCCCATTCCAAGATAATACTGAGCGACCCATAGTGTTGTTACGTGCCATGGATTTCCCATCTGCTGTGGTTTTGATTCAAAGTAATGATCGTTTTCGTACCTAGGAGATCCTCCAATGGGTGTTTTTGCAATCAACTTTTTTTCTATGGCATCCACTGTTGAGTGAATTTTTTCTAACTTAAATATTCCCTGACCAAACATCATACCACCATAAAAACTTGAAACGTCCAGCACTTTATCAAAATCGAGCCCTTGAGAATCATTTATTAAATATCCTTTAACGTAGTAGCCAAGCTCTTCATCATATAAAGTGTCTATATTATTGGCAATCTTATTAGCGGCACTCTTCCAATTTAATGCATCATCGGGGTATTCAAACTTCTCAGCAAATTGAGTTGCTACGTTAAGAGCCTGATACACAACGGCTACTGTATAGGTAGAGGTTAGGAATTTTTCCTCCCATAGATCATAACTGGCGTGAGGAAGCCCTGTCTGCTCATCAAAATAAGATGACATAAAGTCGGCGGCGGGTTTTATGAAAGTGCTGTAAAGATTTTCAACAAAATCTTTATCATCGGTGTAATAGAAGAACTGCCCTAACATATATAAAACTAAAGCGGTTTCATCTTCTTGAATTGCAAGTTCTTTTCGATTCCCATGGATAAGCGGATGCCAAGTGCTACCTATTGCCTTATCTGGCTGATATTTATGCATCAAATATCCATCTGGACTCAAAATGTCTCGACAAAACTCAAAGAAGGCTTTTGGCTCTTCAGTAAAACCCATCCTTATTAATGGCCACATTGCATAGGCTCCGTCTCTAGGCCAAACATAACTGTAGTAATCTTTATTGTAGTTATAGATTGATGAATCGCATGATGCAATAATCCCACCCCTACGGTCTGTATGCGCCTTTATTATCATTAGAGACTTCTTAATAATGGGCGTATATTTTTCATCTATTTTTTGAATCTTTTTATCAGCTGCAAGAAACCATGAATGCCAATAATTTCGAGTCATATCCATTCTCTTAGCTAGAGTATCAATTTTAATTTTGTTATGAATTTTTTCAGCCGAGAATTGAGAATCTGTGGCTATTACCCAATAGTCAACAAAGTTACTGCCTTTTGAGTCTAGATTTACAGTAAAGCCCAGAACCGTATCAATCCCACCATGCTCAACTGGATTATTCGAGAGTATGCCGTCTTCAGCGTCTAAAAATGTTCCCTTGGATCCATCTTCCGGATAATTGCCAATTGCGTACTGATCAAAAGATCTGCCGTCAGAAGTTTGGCCATATATTAGCAAATTAAATTTACCTTTATAATCTAAAATATAATTATCTTCAGGCACAAAGAATGCAGTATCGGCTCGACCAAACTTAGATATTTCAAACATTTGATGAGTAAAGAGCTTAACTGTTCTTGGCTTATCTGCATGGTTAATAACCTTAATTTTTCTACAAAAAGCATTGACTTCGCTGTCTACGAAATCCTGGCAATACAATTCAATCTCCATATCCTTATTTACTAGAGAAATATTGCTGACTAAGGCATCGGCATAAAAATCTACCTTTGACTCCCAATTTGAATCAACCCAAGAAAACTCCCCATCAATCCAAACACCTATCTTATGTCCAAGCCCTCTAGAAGTAGTTAGGTTTTCTAGCCCAACATAAGGATAGTAAAAGTCATGGACTAGGCCGTTTTCGTTTAATCCTACAGTTAATTCACTGTTTCCAAGCATAACTGGTCTTGCCATATCTAAGCTTCTTCCCTTTTTTCGTGTAGCCTAAAGTTTAAATCATGCCAAGCGTTCATGAAGTTAATTGCGGCTTCGTAGGGGGTTTTATATGGGCTGAAATATGCATGAATATCGCCATCGTTAAAGTACTTAGTGCACATGTAATAAAAATGATCTGACGTTTGAAGTCTTCTCCAGTCTTCAATAAGACTCCAGTCGCCAGTTTTCAAAATTTTAGATGAGAGTTGGTAAATAGATTTAATTGCTTCTTGTTGCATTGAGTTTCCTAACCAAGCAGAAAGATCTCGCTCAGTATCGGCCCAGGTTACTGTCTCTGGAACATCGATTACATCTGATACCTCAAAATTATCCATAGCCTCAGATACAGTCATGAAGGTATTACCTTCTGACTCAAGCCAAACAGGAACCATGTTTTCTAGAAAATCAAACACACCAGTTTCCTGCCATTGATGCTCACCAAATGTTTCATAATCCATAAATAGATTAAAAACTTCAGAATCCTGAGCTTCGTTAATCCAACCAATGTACTTCTCAGCATCTAATGGCCATTCATTCCAATTCTTATCTCCGAAACGAAAGGCAATGTCATCAGATAGTTTGTAGTTTTTCATTAGTAGTTTAATATTCCGGGTGTTGATAGGGCGATACAGGTGATTTGAGTTTCTCCAACCTAGCACATTGTCCCAACCTTCAGCTAATATGCCCTTATATCCAGACTTATCGGCCCAAATGGCCAAGTCATTGTTATAGGCTAGTTCTGTGTTTCTAAATACTTTTGGAGTTTGCCCAAAAACTGATTCAATTTTTTCACGATGCATTTGAACTTGGATCTCAAACTCTTGAAGAGAATAAAAGAATGCCAAGCTATGATGATAGGTTTCGGCTACAATCTCTACTTTGCCTGTAGCGCAAAGATCAACAAAGGACTGCAAAACATCAGGTGCCCATTTTTCAAGTTCGGTAATAAGCGTTCCGGTAATCGATAGGCTGACCTTAAATTCAGGATGCTTATTCAATAACTTAATTAGCATGTTGTTAGTTGGGATATATGATTTCTCAGATACTTTTTCTATTACTCTCTTATTGCCATTTGGCTCAGACTCTGACCAATTGAAATAATCATGTTTTTTGCCAACATCAAAGATAGTATAATTCCTAACCCGGTAAGGTTGATGAGCGTGAAGATATAGGACTATAGTTTTTTTCAAACCAGAGCTCCTCTTGCATGAATCTCATATTCTTTCACCATCTTCTTTGCAGATTTATCCCAGCTCATCTTTCCAAGTTCAATTTCAGCATTCATTCTTAGTGAGTTTTGAAGACCTTTGCTTCTTAGGAAACCTACTATTTGATTCGCCATCTCATCTTTATCCCAAAAATTAACCTTAAGGCAACTCTTAAATACCTCGCTAACACCCGACTGATTACTCACCAAGGAAGGTGTTCCGTAATTTATTGCCTCGAGAGGAGTAATTCCAAAAGGTTCTGAGACTGAGGGCATTACGAATAAATCTGCTATTCCAAAAGCGTCTCTCCAAGCCTTGCCTCTTTGGAAACCAGTAAAAATAACATTTTGGAATATTCCCAAATCCGCAGAAAGGGAGATTATTTCATGATACTGATCACCACTGCCGACTATCAGGAATATGGTTTTAGGAATAACAGCTATTACCTCCTTAGCAGCATGGAGTAATCCCGTAATATTCTTTTGGATTGTAAGCCTACCCACATTAGTGACGATGTTATAGCCATCATTCTTCAAAAGCTCTAGGTATTGATAGATATTTTCGTCATCTAAGACATCAAGCTCATCTATATCCACGCTGTTGTGGACAACACTTATTTTATCTAGAGGGATATTGTAGTCATTTGCAATAGATTGTCTTGTTCTTTCGCTAACTGCAATAATTTTATCTGCCATCAAAAGTCCAAGGCTTTCAATCTCTCGAATCATAGGATGTCCGTATTCTCCACCGGCCCTATCTGACTCAACAGAGTGAACATGTAAAATCATCGGCAAGCCAGTAGCTTTTTTAGCCCTAATAGCAGCTCTGAAGGTTAGCCAATCATGAGCGTGGATTATATCGTAGGCTCCATAAGTGGCTATATCTGAAACTAAGTCTTCATAACTCAACTGTTCATCTGTAATTTCATGAGTAGCTAAATATTTTGAACCTTCGTAAACATTTAATTTATGAATAAAATCCTTGTAAGAAACAGGTGAAGTAGAATGAATTTTCATAAATTCATTCTTTTGATCGGTAACATAAGGTAGCACAAACTCTATATCAACGTTATTTTTAGCTAGTGATTTGCAGAGCTGATAGCAGGCAACACCTAATCCACCGCTATTATGCGGCGGCAATTCCCAACCCAGCATTAGTACCCTCATTCGCTTACCTTTTTAAATTATTATTACCCCTATACTATATATGATTCAATGCCAGAAACATAACCTTAATATGATAAATTATCGTATATATTTATTGTAAAATTATCTACAATTATTTATAATTATTATAATGGAAATCATTAATAGAAGAATTGCAGTTAGAGGAATTGTTATTCATGACAATAAAATATTGCTCGTAAGACTAAAACATACCAAGGTAGTTCCTGAATGGGTTAGACTTTCATGGTGCCTGCCAGGCGGTGGGCTATGGGATGATGAAGCCATAACAGATGGCCTTATACGAGAAATGATTGAAGAAACTGGTGTAAGACCAGTTATCGGAAATCTACTCTATATTAACCAGTTTAATAGTAACGATAAAAATCACATTGAATTTTTTTTCCATGTTAAGAATTCAGAAGATTATCTAAACCCTGACATATCTAAAAGTAGCCATGGTCTTGAAGAACTTGAAGAGATAGATTTTAAAGATTTAAAATCTACCCCAATTTTGCCAGAATTTTTAACCCAAGAAGATGTTATAAGACATATTGAGAAAAATGAGCCAACAAAAATCTTTACAACGATGTAAAGACTACTCGGTTTCCATAGGTTTAATGCTGTAGTCGATAATTTCATCATCTTTATCAAATCTAAAATCAGCAACTAGTTTCTCTCCTTCTAGAACTTTCGGCAACCATATAATGTCATCGTTCCACATTTTTTGATAAGGTATATCTGCTAATTTTAC
>CAIYEO010000102.1 GCA_903925195.1 uncultured Candidatus Saccharibacteria bacterium
AGGACTTACCCGCTGATGAACAAGCAAAAGATATTAATCAGCTAAAAATAGCACTATCTTTAGAGAAATAATAAGAATTTATTTATAATTTATCGGGAAGATTTATAAAATAAATCTTCTAGTTTCATTTGGGAAGCCACTACTAAATATGGCTTCTGTGATAAGGCTAGAAGTTTCGTTAAGTAAGGCTTTCATTTCGCCTTCTTCGTGTTTTGCAAATTTGCCTAAAACAAAATCTGCACTATCTATTTGTTCTGGAGACTTTGGTCCAACACCAATTCTAATTCTTCCAAAGTCATCACCTATATTCTTAATGATAGATTTTACACCGTTGTGCCCTGCACTAGAGCCACCCATAGTTATTTTTATACTTCCAAAGTTAATATCTAGTTCATCATGAACGACTATTATTCTATTGTTTGGAATCTTATAAAAATGGCTAACTGCTTGAACGGCATCACCACTCAGATTCATCATAGTAGTAGGCTTCATTATGTATACTCTAGTATCGCCTATGTTGTTATCGGCGATTAGAGTTTTCATATCTTTCTTATTGATCCAGGTTTTGAAATCATGGTCTTCGAAAAACTGATCTATAGCTCTAAAGCCTATGTTGTGACGAGTATTGTCGTATTCTTTGCCATCATTACCAAGGCCAACAATTAAAAATACTTTAGTTAATCCTAGAGTATAAAGTGGAGCTGTTGATTGGACGTCAGGTTTTTTTCTTTGAAATAATGCCATAGCTAATTAATAGTATAACTGTATTTATAATAAAACTTTATTTTTTGCTTTGATAGGTTGGGCTTCGACCATGCTTATGGGCGACATGTTTTTCAATAAACCATAGTTGTATAGGCGTACCACTAAAATCGTAGACATACCTTAGATTCTTTTCTAGGTACCTTCTATAACTCCAGTGAATGTATTTTGTAGCACTTCCAAAAATTTTGAAACTTGGACATTCATTGTCTGATTCCTGAACCATATAGTTTAATTTTGGCATTCTGTTTTTTAGTCCTGCTGGTGGATGCTTTGAGATTGTAGCTTGTAGCCATTTGTTGAGATCTTTAGTAGCTAGTCTTAACTTACGAGTCTTTTCAACTTCCGTAACTAATTCAAAAAGTTTTGTAACATTTTGACCAGTTACTGAACTTGTAAATATTAAAGGTGCCCAAGGTACAAAGTCGAAAGTATGAGCTATCTGAGCGGCTAACTGATCTCTAGTGTATGGAGTTTTTTCTTCAACTGCATCCCACTTCGAAACAACTAAGATTAATCCCTTACCTGCCTCTTTGATCATACCGGCTATTTTTTGGTCTAAGGCTACATTAAGTTCATCAGCTGTCATTAGTAGTAAGCAAATGTCGGCTTGATCAATTGCACTTAGAGTTCTTAGGAAGCTGAAATATTCAATGCCTTTTTCTATCTTGCTACTCTTTCTAATACCAGCTGTATCTAGGATTTCTATATCTCGGTTTTCATATCTAATGTTTGAACGGTTAATGTCTCTAGTTGTTCCAGCCACATCAGCTACGATAGCCTGTTGTTTCTTAGATAGGCTATTAAATAGATATGACTTACCAACGTTTGGTCGTCCCAGTAAAGCTACTCTTAGCAGATTATCTGGTTCATCGGCAGTAGTCTTAGGGATTAGACTGATGATTTTATCTAATAATGTTGATATATTTTTGTTCTGAGTTGTTGAAGTTTCTATGATGTCCGAGATACCAAGCTTAGAAAACTCTTGAACGCGGTGATTATCTACGCTGTCTGACTTGTTTATAGCCAGTATGATAGGCTTTGTACTCTTTAGAGCCATCTTTGCTACTCTACGATCTTCAGCGATGAGAGAGGTCCCTGCTTCGGCTACCACGATAATTACATCTGCACCATCAACGGCTTCTATGATTTGATCCTGAATAGTTAGCTCGAAGTCATCTTCTGGATTTTTCATACCAGCTGTATCAACGATTCTGAAGTCTTGGCTCTTCCAATTCGCGATAGCAGTAATAGAATCACGAGTCGTTCCAGCTTCTCTGGCGACTATGACTTCTCTTCTGGCGAGTATTGAATTGAAAAGACTAGACTTTCCAACGTTAGCTCGGCCAACAATGGCAACTATAGGTAACTTCTTCATTTATATATATTATGTCAGATTTTTAAACAAAAATCCAGTCTCCAATTTTCTGATCACCCAATCGGTAATCGCCAAAGCTCACCCGGTGAAGTTTTATAACTTTATATTCTAGAAAATCAAAGGTTCTACGTATTTGGCGATTACGTCCTTCGCTCATAGTAACTTGCCATTTATCTTGACCTCCTAGAAGTCTTAACCTGCTATATCCATCATCAAGAAAAACGCCTTCTTCGATCTTGTGTTTATCTTCATCGCTAAGGTTATGATCTAATTTAACGTTATATACTTTCAGCTTATTATTAGAAGGATGACTAAGTTTCTGATTTAGATGTCCGTCGTTAGTCATTAGAAGTAACCCAGTTGAGTTACGGTCTAACCTACCAACTGGCTTTAAATTAGATAACTCTTCCGGAATTAAATCATAAACCGTCTTACTGCCCTGTCCATCCCGGCTGACAACATAACCATATGGCTTATTGAGTAAGATAGTCTGTGTTTTAACTTCGCTAGATAAGACTTTGTCATCTAGCTTGACTATGTCAGTCTCAATAACGGACTGACCTTTATCTGGCTTTTTATCGTTAACAAGTACTCTGCCTTCATCAATTGCTTGATCGGCACCACGTCTAGACAGATCAGTTGTCTTAGCTAAAAACTGATTTAGTCGCATCTTTTTTTACTGATTCTGATTTTCGCTGTTTTCTTCAGGTGTATGTGTTGGTTCTTGCGGTTGAGCACTAGTATCTGGAGACTGTTCTTCAGCTTGGTTGGTATTTTCCGGTACTGGAGCAGGAGCTGCTACAGGTTGAGGAGTTTGGTCTTCGCTTTTACCAACATCATGACCATCTTTGGCTAGAATGTTTCTAACTGATCTTGCCATATCTTCTAAGGTAACTTGAGATTTAACTAGGTAAAGATCAGCACCTAATTTTTCAGCCTTAGCTTTATCTTCAGCTTGTGATAGTGCAGTCATCATGATTACTCTAGTATCTTTAATTCCTTCAGTACTTCTAAGAATATCTAACATTTCAAAGCCACTAACTTTTGGCATCATGACATCACAAATAATAAGGTCAGGTCGTTCTTTAACAGCTAGGGCTAAACCTTCTTCTCCATCTTTAGCGGATATTAATTGATAGCCTTCTGCACTGAGCCTTGCCTGGTAAATTTCTCGAAGGTTGTTGTCGTCTTCGACTAGCATAACTTTTGCCATTTTAATTAGTGTCCTTTCTTGACTTTTTTATATAAAATCATTGTAACATAAGCAGGAATATAATTTAATATTTATTTGCCTACACCGATTGATTAAACTATAAGGAGGAATGTATTAACTTAAGCTTTTTATGTTAATATGCTGTTGTTAGTAACAATAGGAATATATGAAAAATTTAAAAACAAAACACTTAAACAGAAAAAACTTAAAAAGAAGCCTAATAGTACTTTTAGTATTATTTGTGTTTGGCCAGCTTTTTTTTGATTATGCAGCTTATTGTAGAATACTGCAGTCTGATGGTGGTCCCACTACCTTAATACACTTGGTTACTTCATCTATTGAAGCCCTTACTAAATTAGCGCCTACTGATCCAAAAACCGGCGATGTTTATTTAACGGGCTCTAAACTATATCTTCCTCCATATACTAATGACGGTGCTGTTTTGGGTGATTCAATTC
>CAIYEO010000103.1 GCA_903925195.1 uncultured Candidatus Saccharibacteria bacterium
CTAACGATAATGCACCTCTAGCTGTGGCACTCGCTGCCTGAGCATGAGTTTTCGGTGGGTTTGACTTGGAAACAGAATAAACCCACCACCTTTTTGGTTCCTTAGCTCAGCAGGATAGAGCAACGGATTTCTACTCCGTGGGTCGAGGGTTCGAATCCTTCAGGAACCGCCATATTATGTAAGTTAAAACAACCGAAAGGAAACTATTATGAAGCGTACAATCACTACTCTTGCTATTCTCGCTGTTGCAGCTACGTCAGCTGTTGCAGCAGATCTACCTAGCAAGATCACACCATTTGCACCAGCACCAGTATTTACTCAGTCAAACTACTATGTTGGCGTAAACGTTGGTGCAGATAATGCCACCAAGCAGGTTTATTCAGGTGGTATTACTGCAGGTGTAAACGTCCTTCCATATCTTGCAGTTGAAGCTGCTTACGATTTTGGATACGCAAAGAATAGCGTTAAGGGTAAGTTTGAAAAGTCAAATGAATTTTCCCTTAATGTGATCCCACAGTACAAGATCTCTGGCACTGATTTTACTGCCTATGGTCTTGGTGGTGTAGGTTATAAGTATGATGACCTTGCCAAGAACATTGCGTTCTACAACGTTGGTGGTGGCCTCAAGTATGAGTTTGCCAAGAATATTGAACTTGATGCTCGCTATCGTTATTCAGACGCTATCGAAAAGAAGAACAAGGGTGCTGACAATCGTGTTACTCTTGGTGTAAATTACAAGTTCTGATTTTATAAATGGCTGGGTAATACCAGCCATTTTTTCTGAGGTAATTATGATCAAACGTGACATTAAGATTGGTACTATTTTTGTTTTGTTGTCTTTGTTTCCTATCGCAATGGCATCGAGAATTTTAGAATTTGATAATTATAAAATATGGGGATCGTTCCTATGTTTTATTATTTGGGATCGACTCAATGCTTATGGTTGGGTAAAGATCGTGGGAGATGAAAATGATAGCAATAACAAACCATAATTTTATTGAAGATATAGAAAATCTATGTCGTACTAGAAATATGGATTACATCGATGCAGTAATCCATTGGTGCGACAAGAATAAACTTGAAGTCGAATACGCAGCTTCTTTGATTAAGAAAGATATCGCCATCAAAGAAAAAATTCAAGTCGAAGCTGAAAATTTAAATATTATAAAGCGTGGCGCAAGACTTCCAATATGAAAACATACATCCTTTATATTGATCAAGAAAAGTCGAAAGCATATGCTAACGATTGTTTAAATAGCTATCTTCAAACTGGCATGGATCCAGAAAAGCTAGTTATGTTCCAGGGATTTTATGGGCTAGTTAACTCTCAGCTGTCAGAACTTACTGGCTATGAGATCAAAACAGATCTTTATGCTTCTGAATATTGCTCAACTGTTGGTCACATAGCCATATGGAAATCGATCATAGAATCTAACGAGATAGGTGTTGTGCTCGAGCATGATGCTATTGTTAAGGCAGATTACAGAAGCTTGGAGCCGAAGGATGGTGAATTGGTATTCCTTGGTCCTAGAGTTTACGATCGTAACGATTATAAATTTCCTACCCAATATGCAAACGATCTAGAGATTATCGATATTAGCTATCATCATGGCGCTCATGCTTATATGATTACGCCTACGACAGCTAAGATGATGCTTGATCGAATCGAAAGCCAGAATGAAATTTTTATGCCTATCGATGGTCTTCTAGGTTTGAAGAACATCTTCAATATGAAAATTAAGCTAGTCGATCCTGCAGTAGCTATAGCTGAAATTGGTTCTCGTGATTCATTTAATTTCGAAATCGCAGATGCAACGAATCGTCTTTATACTAGAAAATTTCTAGAAGCTGTTGGAGATCATAATAGTCTCCCAGCAATTCTTGATTTCCAATTTGGTGAAGATAAATTCAGTTTCAATATTCCATTGATCGAAAAGGCTATTGAATATGCAGGTATCAATTATCAGGACAAGTTAAATATTCTTGAAATAGGAGATGTTGGTGATGCAAGATCCACCTGCTTCTTTGTTGAAAAATTGTTAAGTCATCCTGACAGTAAACTTGAAATTATAGCTCATTTAAATGACAGCAATACTGAAAATCATTTTATGTTTAATTTAAGTTTGTGTTCTAATTGCAATAAAACTACATCATACAAGGGTCAAACCAGAGAGTTTCTTTCGTATCTAGTTTCTTCAGATAAAAAATATGATATAATTGATTTTAACGATTCCTCTATGGATAACGTTATGCTAGATGGTATAGTGTGTTGTCAATTACTGAAAGACAATGGTGTGATTGTGTTCAATAATTATCTATTCATGGTCGAAAATAAATATGTCATCAAATTTGTTCTGGATAAAATGAAGAAGCTTTTAAAATTGACAGCAATCGGTGATGATCTTGCAATTGCATTTATGAAATCTTAAGCAGGAGTTAAAGGATGGGGTATCGTAGCACAAGAAAGACAGCATGCGTAGAGGTTGATGTTGATTTTGACCTCGATGACTTTGAAGAAGAAGATTTGATTGACTACCTCGAAGAAAAGGGGTATACTGTTATGAAAGGCAAGAACGAGTCGAAGTTCGAAACCTTCGAGGCTCTTGATAAACAAATATGGCAGCTGTATCTGACGTACATCTCATGCAACGGCGCTGGTCATCTGATGGATAAAGAGCTTGGTGACTTCTTCGCTGAGTACTACAGCAAAGTCAATGTATGATGTCAGCTTTCGAATGCTACAAAGAGTATGTGGCTCTTAAGAACCACTTCACCAAACTATCATACAATTATCACAAATATAATGGTAAGAGCAAGCTATCTTTCGAATCATTCGATACGAGAAAAGATAAGCTATACTTCATGAAGGTCGCAAAACACTCCAATCCAAGAAACTATATTTTATCTAATCTCGTCGAAAACCCAAAAATTTGGATAAAAGAAATTGCATTTTCTCTTTCTGCAGAGGAGGTGTATACGAATTGGTCTAAGCGCCAACAGTCGCTTATGTACCTTTTCAAAGAAGAATTGTCTAAGCTGAAAGATGATTTCGATTCGAACATCAAAGCTGAAGACCAAACTCATCCTTATGTCATCAAGCTGTACATTCGTAAAGAAATCAGTCTTGAAACATTGGTGATGCTCGTTGACTTAGTAAGATGTGCATCCTACTGGTCAAAGAAGTTCGTGTACGACCCTACTATCGATGAAATTCTCATCAAAATGAAGAAGTATCGTCCATTCCTCGAGTATGATAAAGAAAAGGCGAGAAAGATTGTTCTTGACAAATTCGGTCAATAGGGCTATACTAAATAATGTTGGAGCGTTTCTCTGATTCGCTCTTCATACAAACAATACATTAATATTAACAATACGGAGAATACAAATGGTAGATTTTTCTAAGCTTAAAGCTATGTCTGGTAAGAAGTCACTCGAGTCCCTTACCGCCGAACTCACAAAGCTCTCGGGCAATCAGTTCGATAATTCCAAGGATGATCGTCTTTGGTATCCAAACGTTGATAAGGCTGGCAATGGCTATGCTGTTATCCGTTTCCTTCCTGCACCTGGTGAAGAGGATGTTCCTTTCGTACGCATGTTTAATCATGGGTTCAAGGGTACGACAGGTTCATGGCTCATTGAAAACTGTCCTACAACCATTGGTCATAAGTGCCCTGTGTGTGAACAGAATACTGAACTTTGGAACAGTGGTATCGAGTCAGATAAGAAGATTGCTTCTGAACGTAAGCGCAAGCTCTCATTCGTTAGCAATGTTTATGTAATTACTGATCAGCAAAATCCTGAGAACGAAGGCAAGGTATTCTTGTTCAAGTATGGCAAGAAGATCTTTGATAAGCTTAACGAGGCTATGAACCCTCAGTTCGCTGATGAAGATGCTATGAATCCTTTTGATCTTTGGGCTGGTGCTAACTTCAAGCTTAAGATTCGTAACGTCGAAAGCTATCGCAACTATGATAAGTCTGAATTTGCGAAGCCTGGACCTTTGGCTGAAGATGATACTGAGATGGAGTCGATTTGGAAGAAGGCTCATTCGCTTCAAGAATTTATCGCACCTTCTAATTATAAGTCTTATGATGAGCTGAAGGGTAAGCTTATTAAGGTTCTTGGCTTGGATAATTCCACTCTCGGAATGACACCTGCTGCAGCTCGTGCTACTGCTTCTACTGCGGATAATATTCCTTGGGAGGAAACTCCTATGTTCAAGCAGAAGGCAATTGACACACCAAAGCATGTTGAAGATGAAGACGAAGATGAATCGTTAGAATTCTTCAAGAAGCTAGCTGGTTAAAAAATAAAAGGGAGCTTCGGCTCCCTTTTTTATTATGCATGTAATCCAAATAGTTCTTTAAATCTTGCTCTAGCATCTACTGGTTCTAAATTACCAACATTACCTGGTCCAAATTTAGGTTCGGGTCCAGGTCTTTTTGGTGGTAGAGGGACAGATGGTTGGCTTGCCGATATAGAAGTTTTTGCTGATCTTTGATCCATAATATCTGATGAAGATGCTTTACTAAGTTCCGCACCTTTAGAAGCTATACTAGCTGTTTTAATTGCAGCAGCTTCATTTGGTGTTAATGAAGCAGAAGTTGCAGCTGCTGAATTTTGACCAGCTGTTCCCATACCAGTAGCTTTACCGCCATCTAGTTGTGCATGGAGATGATTAAAATGACCTGCTGTTCTCCACAGAACACGATATCCAGCTGATCTCATTTGTTTTGCAACCTGATCAAATTTTGGTCCCCATACTGGATCATTTGCTTCTATCATTCCTGGAGGACCGTTAAGATCAATCGCTTTACCTTCATAATGTGCTGAACCTCTTGCATGTGCACCTTTCGTTACGCCGCCGAATGCAGGATTTTCAGAAATGTTAATACCCATACCCTGAAGAGCTTTACCTGCTGCAACAAGGTCTCCAGAAGGGATAGAACCAATTTCTTTACCTTCTTCTTTAGATGCATCTGCTCCAGCACCAGTAGCTCCACCAGAAGGAGAAGCAGAGGCAGATGTACTAGCTGCTCCAGCAGAAGGAGAAGCAGAGGCAGATGTACTAGCTGCTCCAGCACCAGTAGCTCCACCAGAAGGAGAAGCAGAGGCAGATGTACTAGCTGCTGGCGATGATGGCGCTCCTACTGCAGGAACAGTAACATTACCCATAGCATCATACTGCGCTTCGGAAGATGTTCCACCAGTTTTAGTAGCATCTGATCCTTCACCTTTTTCGTATTTTGTAGCAATATTCATACGAGACTGACGAGCTTTTCCATCAGATCTTTCATAATACTGATCTACTGCTGCAGCTGCATCAGAAGCACTCTTAGCTTCTTTAATTTTAGCGCCAGCAATTCTTTCTGACCCAGATGTAAGTTCATGGTTAACGAAGTCAAGTTGTTCTTGGAAAGTTGCTTCGCGAATATCTTTATTGTATTTCTTTTTAAACTCAGCCTGACGATCAGGATGCCATTGTGCGATACCGTAAGCTTTGCCGCCATCACCAACAGCATTTGTTTTAAAACTTGATTCTACTTCAAGATTTGCTGCGATACCAATAGCTTGTGCTTTAGTCCAACCTTTGCCAGTAAAATAATCGATAGCTTCTTTGGCAGAGCCAGTAGCTGATACTCCAGGACCGCTATATGGAGTGGCAGCGCTACTACTAGCTCCACTAGCTCCACCAGCTCCACCAGTAGTGCTTGATGAAGAACCAGCAGCGGCTGGACTTGCTCCACCTGCAGCAGCGCTAGGTGAAGATGTTTTTTGTGCATCTTTAATGTCAGCTGATGCACCAGGACTTCCTGGAGCTGAATTTCCTGAAGAAGAAACTTGTTGTGCGTCTTTAATATCAGCTGAAGCAGATGGACCTGATGCACCTTTACCTATTTGTTTCATAAATTGTTCTAGAACATCTGGGTTTATCTTACTGCCAGTTGGGTCCATAGAAACTTGAAGTTTAACTGCCATAAGCTGTTTGGCGTTTAACTCTTCACCTTTTTTCCAAGGCTGATCGGCAATTTTCATTTCTGTTTTAGAATCGCCGAACAGCGTGTCCCAGTTCTTATAAAGACCGTAAGCTCCACCAATAGCGCCACCTACCGCTCCGCCAATAGCTGTACCAACTCCTGGTACAACACTACCAAGCATAGCACCTGTGCCTGCGCCCGCGAGAGCGTCGCTTGCTATCCCAGCACCAGCACCTAGTTTTTCATGACCCGATTCAGTAAGTTTATCACTCGCATAATCTAATGCTAACCCACCAGCTAAAGCACCAAGTCCACCTTTAGCTTTCCAAAGTAAATTACCTGCACCTTTAGCCAAATTACCAGCTTTACCAAGCATGCTTATTTTTGGTTTAACTCCAGAAGGAGCAGCTTTACCTCCTCCACCGCCAAGATGATCTAATACTGCACCAGCAGCATCTCCTAATAGACTACCACTACCTCCAGCGCCACCTGCACCTCCAGCTGCCTTTAATCCTTTTACTTCTTTAATTAACTCATTGAGAAGTGTGTTGGTAGTATTTTGTAATGTGACCATATTGTTCAGTATTTGATTACTGATGGAAACTTGATTAGCTATAGAGTTATTTGCTTGTCTGGTATCAGTCGATTCTCTAGCAGAGTTATCACTACTACCACCGCCTCCACTATTACCAATACCAGAATTATTTAATACTCTAGATAAACTAGGAAAAGCTGTACCAAAAGCTTTATTGCCTACTGAAGATGCAAGATTTTTAAATCCTTGTTTCGCACCTTCTTTAATTACATCACCAGACGTAGGATTGATAGGACCAATAGAGTTAGATTTGTTTTTCGAAATAACATCAGCTTTTAATTTTTCATGAAACAAATCTCCATAACCTTTTTGTTTTGGTTCTGGAGGTGTTGGTGTTTGAATAGGGGCAGTTTTTTGTTGGGAAGAAGTAGGAGATAAACCTCCACCAGATGATACTGATGGAGAAGTATCAGTCTCAGAAATTCTATTTTGTTTTGGAGTTACAGGCGCAGGTGCAGAAGGTTTCTGAAAATCAGGATTTTGCGCAGCATCTGCAGCTCTTATTTTATCCTGGAGATCTTTAGGTAAAGCAGCAAAATCTTTATCTGATATTTCTCTAGGATTTTCTTTCTTAGCCATTATTGTTTGCTCGCTACTTTCTCTTGAGTTCTACCATAAGCAGCAACACCAAGGATGGCACCAAACGCCATATGAATTAATCCACCATTAGATAATGTCAGCGACTGCCATGCAACATATTGCATTTGAATATTAGCACCTTTTAATAACAAAGGCATGAACATTGCAATTGCAGGAAATGCAACGAAATCCATAAAACAAATAAGCATATAGAGCCAGCCCATTGCTGGTCTCCACATTGATTTCATCCAATGCTCATCTTGCTTTTGCATTTGATTCTCAGCAATCTCTTTATCAAGAGATACTTCTGATAAACCTACAGCTGCATCAGCCTGAGCAGTCGCCTGAATAGATGCCATTTGCACTGTTTGCTGGGCCATAACAGCAGATTGTTGTCCGCTGTTATTATTCACGTCAATAACCGTTACAGCAG
>CAIYEO010000104.1 GCA_903925195.1 uncultured Candidatus Saccharibacteria bacterium
ACTGAAATTCTTCCAAGAAGTTCAATGTGTCTAAGTATCTTATCTCGTGCAACTTTAGCTTCATCACTTAAATCAAATAAATTCTCTATACGCCATTTATTAAATGTGGGCAGAACAACATTCTCATAAAACTGGGGAATATCATAAATACCAGATTTCTCAATAATTTTTGAATGCTCAGCGAAATCTGGGATTCCAGTTCCCGGCATCTTGAATCCTTTTAGTTGTTTAAGCGCCGATATAACCATTTGTGAAGGATCTACCTCGAAGGCAGCAGTTGCAAGTCCGCTATAAAATTCGTGGTGCAGTCCTTCATCTCCGGCTACTAATGCCATGACTCTTCGACCCATCTTGTCCTTATCTAAACGCTTGCCAGTATTTCTATGGGCGACTTGTGTTGCTAGTTCTTGTAGTGAAGTATAGGCAAGCATATCGGTTAAACTATCTGGTTGCGGTACTTCACCAAGACTCATCTGAACTCTCCTGGCATCCTCAAGCATAGTTGGATCAATAGCTCGAGATGTTAACACCCAGTCTCTGATAACAGCTGAATGACGCCATTCTTCGCTTGTCCACTGACGAGTCCAATCATTCAGGGGATGATCAACTTCCGACTTGGATAGTAATAAATTTGTGTAATATGGTAAATTGTCTTCGGTTAATAAGTTGACATAAATTGCACTACGAACACCGTCTTCTAATGGATAGTCTTCTGGTGACCATGGATTTTCTGCATTGAATGATCGTGCGTCATCAAATGGTACTTCCTCATGTGGGTACCAAGTCTTACACACTTCAAGGTGATGATTAAGAAGATCTTCTGCAGGATCTCTGAGCTCTTTTAATAGGTTCTCGTTACTCATTTTGGGTGATTCAAAGTTACTAATATTAATCCTTTGTAAGTTAGTTTATTTATATAATTACTATATAGGAGGATATGCTAAATTAAAACGTTTCTAGGACTTAATTGTAGGATCTTTGAGATTTGGATCCTGAGTTACGATTGACTCCTCAACAGGTTTCTGTCCAGCGTAGTTGACGAGCTTTTCATCATCACTCATAGGCATATTTACTGTTTTGTGAGTAGATATATCTGAAGGAGAGGCAGGAACTGAAATGCCACCGATAGGTAACATAAACCCAAACACAGAACCCTTACCAACTTGTGAGGAGAAGATTAGTCTTCCGTGTTGGTCGGTAATGACTCGCTTTACTAGGTATAGTCCTATGCCTGTTCCGTTAGGGCTTTCCTTGCGAGCATTCTCAGCTCTAAAGAACTTAGTGAATAGGTGAGCTTTCTCTTCTTCTGGTACTCCGATACCTGTATCTATGACTTTAAAGATAACGTTAGTTTCATCTGAGTCTAGATATACTTCTACTGTTCCATTGGGAGAATAGAAGATAGCATTGTTGATTAGGTTAAGTATAGCTTGTCTAGTTTTAGGTTCATCTATCTTTAGGGTGGGGATATTGTGTTCTGGTGGATGGTAGTTTAGTTTTACGTTACGGTCATGTGCTTGACGTTGTAGCTCTTCTATTTCTTCAGCTACTACTTTGGCTAGGTCTACGTCTGAAATCTCTAGGAAGAACTTACCAGCTGTCATACGGGAGATATTGAGCAGGTCAAAGACAAGTCCTTTCATGTTTCTTGTACGAGACAAGGTCTTTTCTAAAGCGTCTTGCATCTTTTCGTTAGGTTTTCCGTAAAAGCCTTGGACAACGAGTGTTAAAAAACCATCCATGACAGCAAGCGGTGTACCTAGTTGGTGAGAGATCATTGAGATGAAGTCGTCTTTTACGGAATCCTGCTTCTTTAGCTCTTCATTGGCACGGGTTAAGTCAGCGGTGGCTTGTTGGATTTTGGTTTGTAGGCTGCTATTAAACTGCTGAATTTGAGAGTAGGAACGACTATTAGCGATTGCTATTGAAAGCTCACTCCTAATGTTGTCTATAAGTTTTATATCCTCAAGGTCATAGGCAGTACCATTTAATTTATGGCTAAGTATTAGATACCCATTTCTTTCATTGGATGTAGTTAGAGGAACAAAGACATCAATACCGTATTTATCCAATATTAATTTAGTCTGTCCGTCATCGAGTTCGTCAAAGATTAATATGTTATCTCCTAGTGATGCCAAATCATTTGAAAGCTCATCATGAACTTTGACAAAAAAGTTTCCAGCCTCATAAAATATCTGATTTTTGTTTAAAACTATTATATCCACTTGAGACACTCTTAAGCTGGTCTCAATGATTGTTTTAATTTTCTGACTCATATTATCTAGCAGTATTTCGCTAGCTAGCACCCGTCCAATTCTAGATAAAACAATTTCCGGATCATATCCATTCCTATAGAAAACTTTATCCGTCGCTTTGACTAAAGCTTTTTTAAACGTTCCGTATGAAAGAGCCATTAATAAGGAAACATTAATTAAATATATTTCTGGCCAAATTGTTAACTTAATATCTTTAAAAATATAATGGAATGGAGTAATGATTAGAAATATAATGACAACAATTGAAGCCGCAATAGTAATCGTGAAAATAAGTGATCTTATGGCAGTCGATCTGATATCAAATAGTTTGTGTCTAATAATTGAATAGCCAACCGCACCGACAAATATAAGGATTGATGGATTACCAACGATATTACCGATGTTATAAAAACCAAATTTAGGTAATATAATCTGACTAGTCAAGTTTATGACAATTATTGCTCCACTAGATATAGAAATAAGCTTAATTTGAGATCTGACTGATTGGGTGGCAGTCTTTTGAAACTTGTAAAGCTGGGAGTATGCAAAATAGAATGCAAAAACGAAATAGAAAATTGTTAGGAATAATAGAGGGCCAGTCTTAGATAAAACCAATCCATAATTGCTCTGAGTTACCTCTACGATATTGGAGCTTAAAAAACTTGTAGGAATCATTAGGAAAGGGATAGTGTAGATAGCATAGTCATACCATTTACTTGGAGTTTTATTCCTGGTTAAACATCGACTGAAATAATAAAAAGTTAGAGGAATAAAGTTCGCAACTGCAAGAGCAGCCCTTGTCCACATTAAGCCGTCAGATAAGTTTGAAGGCAAACGAGTAACAAAATTGAGAGTAATGTAAGCAAGGATATTCAATACCCAAATAATAAAACTCATGTTGACCTTAGATTTATAGTTTTTTGAGCCGACAATTACAGCCACTAAGATAAGTCCAACTATAGTCGGACCGAAAGAAATTATACTAAAAAGATGAGAGTTCATAACGATTGTTGTTATTAATTGTTTTTATTCTTACCACGATAGGTTAATTATACTGTT
Organism: uncultured Candidatus Saccharibacteria bacterium; assembly: GCA_903925195.1. The sequence goes on from CAIYEO010000104.1 coordinate 3,315, forward strand.
TAAGCTTTATAATTAAAAGACCTTTACAGATAAGATATTTATTATGATTATGTTTTTATGGTAATCTTTAAATAGAGTAATCAAATGGCATTAAAAACAGATTCACCGGCTAAAAACAATCAAGACCCGTTATTGGGTTCAGATAAACCCAATGAAACAGATATAAAAGATAAAGAGTGGAAAGAGGCTCGGAAAAAAAAGAAAACCGAAATGGACGAAATGCTCAAAAATCGGCAAATCCAAAAACAGGAATACGATCTGTGGAAATTGGCGTATAAGGAGGAAAAAAAACAAAAAATTCTGAATGAACAACAGCAACAAAGGGAAAAATAATAAGAATATAAGCAA
>CAIYEO010000105.1 GCA_903925195.1 uncultured Candidatus Saccharibacteria bacterium
CTAAATCCAGCAATTATTAATTTAGGTCGTTCTTTTAGTGCCACAGCTCTCATTGCTTCATAATCAATTTCGCCTGTCTCAATATCCGAAAGTCCATATCTTACAAATCTATATAACTTAGCACTAGCCGTTACGGGTGCACCATGAGTTAAATGCCCACCATGATCTAGTCTCATGGCAAGAATTGTATCTCCAGGCTCAAGCCAAGCCTCATAAACCGCTATATTGGCTGGTGCTCCACTATGCGGCTGGACGTTAGCATGATCGGCGCCAAATAGTTTTTTAGCCCTATCGATTGCTAACTGCTCAACTTTATCGGTGTTTTCCTGGCCACCATAATATCTTTTACCAGGATAGCCTTCAGAATATTTATTCGTATAGACACTACCCAGTGCACTAAGAACATCTTTAGAAACATAGTTCTCGCTTGGAATTAATTCGAGTCCTTCATGCTGTCTTTTTTCTTCCGCATCAACCAGTGATTGTAATGTCTTGTCTTTCAAAAGTGACTCCTCTAAATATTATATTTTTATTGTAGCAATTAGTTTGAATTGCGCCTATAATAAAAATACTAAGCAAAAATAAAAAAGAAACATATATACTATATATGGTATAATAAATTACATATGGAAGATACAAATAACCAAATTGGGACACTTATTGCTCATATAAGGCAAGAAAAAGGACTAACTCAAGCAGTATTTGCAAAACGACTCGGAACCAGTCAATCAGCAATTAATAGAATTGAACATGGTAAACAGAACCTAAGCCTTGAGACTCTTGGTAGAATCTCAGATGTCTTAAATCAACAAATCGTGAGTATAGCCGGTGGCTCTATTAGCCTAAGAATCGAAGGTGGTCGCGAGTTAAAGGGAGAAATCGCGCTAAAAACTAGCAAGAATGCTGTAGTCGGAATAATTTGCGCATGCCTTATCAATAAGGGTACTACTGTCATCAAGAAGGCTCCTAAAATTGAAGAAGTGAATCGACTCATTGAAGTTCTTAAATCTATCGGTGTTGGAGTTAGATGGATTGACGACACAGATATAGAAATAAAACCTCCAAAGACTTTAGATCTTAAAAATATGAATAAAATTTCGGCCCGAAAGACTAGAAGCGTAATTATGTTTATTGGTTCGTTAATGCACAGTTTCAAGGATTTTCAGATTCCTTATGCTGGAGGTTGTGAACTTGGTAGACGAAGTGTCTTGCCTCACATTTATGCACTTGAAGAATTTGGTGTGAGCATAACAGCTAAAACAGGTCACTATCAGATTAATGTTAAGAAGAAGCTTCCAAAAAGAGACGTTGTGCTTTATGAATCAGGTGATACCACTACCGAAAATGCATTAATTGCTGCGGCTGGTTTTGATGGACAGACAATCATCAAAATGGCTAGTGCTAATTATTCAGTTCAAGATCTGTGTTTCTATCTAGAAAAGCTCGGTGTAAAGATAGAGGGTATTGGAACGACCACTCTTAAAGTTAAAGGCTTAGGTTTCATAAAAAAGAATGTAACTTATTATCCAAGCGAAGATCCAGTTGAGGCAATGACCTTTATTGCGGCGGCCGTTACCACAAACTCATCTATAACAATAAAAAGAGTCCCCATAGAATTTGTAGAGTTAGAGCTGCTTAAACTTGAGAAAATGGGTCTAAAATATGAAGTGAGTAAAGTCTTCAAGGCAGATAACGGAAAAACCGACTTAGTTGATTTGAAAATTTTCAAGCACAATGGAAAGCTTAAGGCTGCTGAAGAAAAGATCTATGGCCGTCCATTTCCCGGTCTTAATATAGACAATCTTCCCTACTTCGTTCCAATTTGCGCAGTTGCTAATGGAAGAACCCTGATTCATGACTGGGTTTATGAAGACCGAGCGCTGATGTTTACCGAAATGAAAAAAATTGGTGTTGAGCTAGATTTAGCTGACCCGCACAGAGCATACGTGAACGGACCTACTAAATGGAGATCAGCTGACCTCAGCTGTCCATCGGGAATTAGACCGGCAGTTATGATTTTAATTGGAATGTTGGCTGCTAATGGTATCAGTACTTTAAGAAATGTATATACTATAAATAGGGGGTATGAAGATTTAGCTGCAAGACTTAATAGTCTAGGTGCACAAATTACAGTTTTACATGGACTATAAAAGCTAATTTAATGTTATAATATATTTTTGTTACCGTCTGCGGGTGTCGTATAGTGGCTAATATGCTAGCCTTCCAAGCTTGAGACGCGAGTTCGATTCTCGCCACCCGCACCAAATAACAATGCCGCCCTGATAGCTCAGTTGGATAGAGCAGGAGACTTCTAAGCTCAAGGTCGGGGGTTCGAATCCCTCTCAGGGCACCATTAACATTAAAATATACAATATGGCGGGAGTAGCTCAGTTGGTTAGAGCGCCGGGTTGTGGTTCCGGAGGCCGTGGGTTCAATTCCCATTTCTCGCCCCATAGATAAATCAAAAAGGAATTAATGAAAATATTATCTGCTTCTTGGGTGTTTTTAAAAAAATATAAATTGTTTGGAATAGCATTCCTCACTTTAATAATTGGCTTAATTTTATACTTTTTAAATCTACCAAAAGAAGCAAAATATTTATTATCCGCGGTTGCCATTATAGAAGTAGTTCCACTGCTTTGGGATATGGTTAAGGATTTACGAGTCGGAACCTATGGTATAGATATACTTGCAGCTACCGCAATTATAAGTTCAGTTGTATTGAGCCAATATTGGGCAGCTATAGTTATCGTAATAATGCTAACGGGTGGCGCGGCTCTTGAAGATTATGCTGAGCATAGAGCCGAAACTGAACTAAATGCACTTCTTAGTAGGGCGCCCCAATTGGCTCATGTAGTACGCGGCGGAAAAACTACAGATATAAAAGTAGCTCTAGTCCAAATCGGAAATAAGATAATTATTAAGCCTGGCGAATTAGTGCCAGTTGATGCAGTTATACTAGAAGGTACAGCTAGTTTTGACCAATCTTCCTTAACTGGTGAGAGTGTGCCAACATACAAAAAAGTTGGCGACGAGTTATTGAGTGGATCAATAAATATGGATGGAGCTATAATCGCAAGAGCCATAAGACCTGCCTCTGACTCTCAATATGAGCAAATAATAAAACTTGTTAAATCTGCTCAGAATAGCCAGACTCCTTTTGTTAGACTTGCAGATAGATATAGTATTCCATTTACGATAATCTCTTTTGGTATTGCCATAGCTGCATGGGTGTTAAGCGGCCAGTCAATCCGTTTTGTTGAAGTATTGGTTGTTGCCACCCCTTGTCCATTAATACTAGCCGCACCTATAGCCGTAATTTCTGGCATGAGTCGAGCAGCTAAGAATGGGATAATTATTAAGTCTGGTGGAGCGTTGGAAAGACTAGCTGAAGCTAAGACAATAGCATTTGATAAAACCGGAACACTAACTACAGGAATTGCATCAATCAAGGAAATAAAGTCATTTGGAGAATATAACCAAGATGATGTGCTTAGGTTTGCAAGCTCATTAGAGCAGAACTCAAATCATGTTTTAGCGCTAGCTATTGTCTCAGAGGCCAAGAAGAAAGGTATTAAGATTCCTAAGTCTATCAAAGTTACAAACCACTCTGGAACCGGCATAGAGGCAACTGTTTCAGGAAAGCACATACTAGTCGGCAATCTAGCCTTGATGACAAATAATTCCATCTCAATGCCCAAGGCCTATAATCATAAAAGCAACAAAGATACAGTAACCTATATTGCTATCGATGGCAGTATGATAGGAGTTATAAAATTTGATGACCAAATACGACCAGAGACCAAAAAGACCCTAGAGAGATTAAGAAAATTAGGCTTAAAAAATATGCTACTAATTACTGGTGATCTTGAGAAAAAAGCAACTGCAGTAGCGAAATTGCTTGGCATCAATGAGGTTAAAGCGGATGCATTGCCTGGAGACAAAATAAGGGCCCTGGAGTCGATTACCAATCGTCCTGTAGTATTTGTTGGAGACGGAGTTAATGATGCGCCCGTGCTGACCGCAGCTGACGTAGGGATAGCTCTTGGGGCTCAAGGCCAAACAGCTGCTAGCGAATCTGCAGATATGGTAATAATGCTGGATGACTTCAGTAAAGTAGCAACCGCTAGGGAGATTGCTAAAAGAACATTTTCGATTGCTCAACAAAGTATTGTAATAGGAATTGCTATGAGTTTAGTTCTAATGCTGATATTTTCTACTGGTAAATTCAAACCTGTCTACGGAGCAGTACTTCAAGAACTAGTAGATGTATTCGTAATCTTTAATGCCTTGAGAGCTCATGGCAGCTGGAAGAAAACTAGTCTTACTAAATTCCCTGCAAAGCAATAATAATAGTAAGTGGAATAACTAGGTTATCTACACCGCTGCTACTCAAACTCTCTATGAATGTAGCAATTGGGGGTAATAAAATAACCATTGCTATGTTTGGGTTATGACCTGAAATTGCGTAATAGAATACCAGTATTAAAAGTGATGACATCCAGAATACCGCCGAACCTAGAGCCGATTTCTTGGCCCCAAAGACTGTGTAAACCGACTTAGCCCCATATTTCTTGCCTACCAATGCGGCTAGTCCATCGGCAATACTTAAATTTAATATTGCCGCCATAAAAATGTACTTATTGTGAGTTAGCAGGGCGCTTAACAATATACCAATCGAGAAATATATCTCACCATGAGAGTGTCTGTCTAATTTCTTAATTGTCTTAAAAATAGTGAATTTATTAGATAATTTTTTATAGTTTGATATTACAAATATTGCACAAATAAAACCAACTGCTAATAGGATAATTAAGTTCCAGGGTAAGATAAATGGCCAAAATGCAATAAATGTACCAAGCGATATATGGAGAAACTTTCTAACTGTTTCATGACTAAACCACTTGTTCCGCCAGAATAATTCGGTAATAACAAAAAGTAATCCAATACCAGCTATAACGTAGACTAAATGTAGCATATATATATTCTACTGTTGTTTTGAATAACTACAATAGAGATTTGATAAGTTGCAAATATATTCAGATAGTATTAAAATCCAACTAATAAATTAAAAAGGAAATAAAAATGAAAAATAGATCACCCTTAACCGTTTTTTTTCTCAGTTTGCTAACCTTTGGTATTTACGATATCTACTGGTTAGTAGTTACGAAGAATGAACTAAATAAAAGAACGAAACAACATGTTCCAACAATCTGGTTATTAATCTTCCCTCTTGCCCCCTTGATTGCAGGATATGTATTATTAATTGCTTCAGGATTTTTTAATCAGCCATCAACTTGTAGTAGCTTATCCGCATATCAAGGTATAAGTATTCAATGCTCTCAATCAACAGACATGTTAACATTAACAAATATCGCTAATATACATACCGGTCCACTAATAGCTGGAGCCATTCTAATACTAGTCTTTGGGATAACATTTTTTATTACATCATTAATTTGGTTCTTCAAGTTCTCTAAAGCAATTGATGAATTTACAAAAGGCAAAATGTCCACCGCTGTGTCTTTTTTAATACTTTGGCTAATTCACTTGATAGGAGTTGCTTTGATTCAAGATGCTATTAATGATCGAATAGGTTCAAAAAAATAAATCTAATCGTTAATGGTCGAACCTCTCCGAACGTACTTGAACTGTTCTATTCTATCATCAAAGTTGGTGACCAATACGAACGTGCTTGCGTGGAACTAG
>CAIYEO010000106.1 GCA_903925195.1 uncultured Candidatus Saccharibacteria bacterium
CGTCGATTTCATTGTAATTACTATTGTACTTACAATTACTGCTTATGTCAATAGCTATTACTGGTAGCGGCGACAGGAATTGAACCTGTGACCTCGAGCTTATGAGTCTCGCGCTCTAACCATCTGAGCTACGCCGCCATTACTATCAGTTTTAAAATATACCATTTTTTATATCTGTTGTATATATGATAGGGTATTATATCTTTATGGAAATTGATATTCAACCAGGCAAATATATCGTTGCTGTTTCCGGCGGAGTAGATTCAATTGTGCTGCTGGATTTGTTGACTCACCAAAACAATCTAGAATTAGCCATAGCACATTTGGACCATGGCATTAGAAAAGAGTCACACTTGGATCATGACTTTGTTAAAAAGCTATCTGAAAAATATGGGCTAAAGTTTTTCTCTAAAAGAGTTGAGCTCGGTCAAAATGCTAGCGAAGATAATGCTCGAAAAGTTCGTTATGATTTTTTAGATAGTGCAATGAAAAGTTTTGAGGCAAAATCCATAATAACAGCACATCATCAAGACGATATTTTAGAAACTGCAACTTTCAATATGCTTAGAGGCACCGGAAGAAGTGGTCTTAGTTCTCTGAAATCTACCCCTAAAATATTAAGGCCTTTACTTAGGTATTCTAAGCTTGAGATTTTAGAATATGCAAAAACACATAAATTAGATTGGGTGGAAGATAAGACTAACCAGGATACTCGATATTCTAGAAATTATATAAGACATAAAATGTTAGCAAAATTGAACCATCAATCAAAAGATAAATTAATTACCCTAGTTAATAATACTCGAGATGTTAATAGTCTTATTGATAAGGAGCTGAATCTACAGCTTCATAAAAACCTGAAAGATAATAAGCTGGATAAGCACTGGTTCATTATGCTACCTAATAATGTTGCAGAAGAAGTTGTTGCGTATTGGTTTAGGCAGAGTGGGCTTGGTTCTTTTGATAAAAAAATCATCCATAGAAGCGTGGTTGCAATTAAGACATTTAAATCTGGTAAACAGTCAGATATATATGGAGGTTCAAGGCTAATAATTGAAGATCAGACAGTAGCTATTATTCGTTAATTCAACTAGTGATGAATCTTTATTTTTCTGTTATAATAAATATCTATGGATAAAAAAAGTTTTCGTTCGCCCACCAATAAAGATAATGGAAGCCGTAAGGGTTTTAAAAATATAGGTTTTGTCGCCTTATTGATACTACTAGGACTAATTGTATTTGCAGCCTATGGACAGTCATCACCATTAAAAGAAATACCAATGACCCAAGTGGTTCAACAGAATAATAATGACCAACTGTCATATATATATGTAAATGGTAACCAGTTAACTATTACTCAAAAGGGTCAATCAAAGGCAACCGAGAAGTCATATAAAGATCCAGGCAGTAGTTTAAGTGCCGAAGGTCTTAATACTAAAAAAACTACAATTCAGTATGCTTCTGAATCATCATCCAGCTCGACTTGGTTAAACATTGGTCTAACTATTCTCCCAATAATTATTATCTCGGGAGTGATTTACTTTATGTTGAAATCTGCGCAAGGCCAGGGTAATCAGGCTCTTAGTTTTGGAAAGAGCCGAGCTAGACTTTATGGAAATGAAAAAGATAAAGTTGATTTCAATCAGGTAGCTGGTAGTGCTGAAGCTAAACAGGATTTAAAAGAGGTAGTTGAATTTCTTAAGTATCCAAAGAAGTTTGCTGCAGTTGGAGCAAGAATTCCAAAAGGAGTCTTACTAATTGGTCCTCCGGGAACTGGTAAGACTTTATTGGCTCGAGCCGTTGCTGGTGAAGCTAACGTGCCATTTTTTAGTATTTCTGGTTCTGAATTTGTTGAAATGTTTGTTGGTGTTGGAGCAAGTAGAGTTAGAGACTTATTTGCAAAGGCTAAGAAAAACGCACCTTGTATAATCTTCATCGATGAAATTGATGCTGTCGGTAGAAAACGTGGTAGTGGCATGGGCGGTGGACATGACGAAAGAGAGCAAACCCTCAACCAGATTCTCGTAGAGATGGATGGTTTCGAACAAGGTCAAAATGTAATTGTTCTTGCTGCAACTAACCGATCAGACGTACTTGATCCAGCACTTCTTAGACCTGGACGCTTTGATAGACGAGTTAATATTGATCTTCCAGACCGCAAAGACAGGGAAGCTATTCTTAATATTCATTTCAAAAAGATTCCTACTGAAAAAACTGTTGATTTAGCATCATTGGCTGCAAAATCTGCTGGCTCATCTGGTGCAGACCTGCAGAACATGGCCAACGAAGCAGCTATTATCGCTGCTAGAAATGATAAAAAAGTTATTTCTAATGAAGACGTTACAGAAGCTTTCGAGAAAGTTGCAATCGGACCTGAACGTAAGAGTAAGGTTATGAATAATAAGGAAAAAGAACTTACTGCTTATCACGAATCTGGACATGCTATTGTTGGTCACGTACTTCCTGATAGCGATTTAGTACACAAGGTTACAATTATCCCAAGAGGCGGTACGGGCGGAGTAACTTGGTTTATACCACCAGAAGATCGAAGCTATCATTCACTGATTGAATTCAAAGATATATTAGCTCGTATGTTAGGTGGACGTATTGCAGAAGAAGTAATTTACGGAGCAGACAGAATTACGACTGGAGCTGGTAATGATCTTCAAAAAGCTGCAGAACTTGCAAGAGATATGATTGTTAACCAAGGCATGGGTAAGAAGCTACGTGATCAAGTCTTTCATGTTGATGAAGGCATGATGATTGAGAAAATAGTTCATGAAAGAGATTATTCAGAAGATACTGCCAAAATAATCGATGATGAAGTAGAAGCTCTTATTACTGAAGCTGCCAATAGAGCCAGAATGGTCATTAAGGCAAACCTTAGTTGTGTCGAAAAATTGAAGGATAAACTCTTAGAAAAAGAATCTGTTGAAGCGACTGAAGTTAAGCATATTTTTGAAGATTCAGTAATGCCTAAACCAGCAGCACTTTACTAAAAAATCTAAAAGTCTAGCATAAAGCATAACAAAAATGCGACAATAGCTAAATAATTATGACTAATTCTATAAGCAACCAAAATAATAAAGGAGTTTTACTTTTACTTCAAGTACCACGTACTAATGAGAAAAAGGAACTTGCTGCAGAACAAATGTTTGCCAGTCTTCATGGACTACTTTCTAGTCAGCAGAGATCTAATCTATTCTCATCGTTTAGTGGAGAAACCATCAGCTTTGAAATAGCAGTTATTAATAAGCGAATCGGCTTCTATGTTTGGGTTCCAGATTATTTGAAAAGTTACGTTGAGGAACAAATTTATGCTCAATATCCGACCGTTAACATCTCTGAAGTTGAAGACTATTCAATCAATAAGAAGCTAAATGGAAAAGATGTCTTAACAACTGAACTTAAGCTAACAGGGCATAGTGCTTTGCCGATAAAAACTTTTCAGAGTTTTGAGGTCGATCCATTAGCCGCTATTACGGCAACACTCGCTAAATTTGAAGATAACGAGGAGGCTTGGATACAGCTAGTTATAAGACCTGCTAGCAGTAATTGGCATCGTAACAATGAAAAGTATATATCTAGCCTTAGAAGCAGTAAGGGTGGTTCAGGGGCTAGAGATTTAATAAACCTCATACTATATCCAGCCGCCAAACCAGGTGCTAGTAATTCAGCGTTAACCGATTCTCAGCAAACAAGAATATCTGGAGCCGAGGAGAAAAGTCAAAAATTGGCCTTTGAAGCTGTACTTAGAATAGTTTACAAGGGCGGTGGTACTAAAGCTCAGGCAAAATTAAGATTACAATCAATTGTAGCCAGCTATAAGCAGTTTAATACAACCTATCTTAATAGTTTTGAGCATAGAAAAACTTCTGAACTAAATAACGAGGTGTTGAAATTTACTCAAAGAAAAATTTCAAAAAATAGTCTAACCTTTAATATAGAGGAAGTAGCTACATTATTTCATCTGCCACACACTAATGTAGAGACTCCCTATATACTTTGGGCGCTATCTCAAACTGCTGAGCCACCAGCTAATTTGCCAATCGTCTCTAATATTCATAATCCAGCCATTAGTCCTATTGCAGCGACTAATTTTAGAGGCCACAATACTATGTTTGGCTTGCCGCGTAGTGACAGGGGTAGACACCTATATGTTATTGGACAAACTGGAGTAGGCAAGTCAGGTATGCTCGAACTGTTAACAATATCTGACATTTATAGCCCGTATGGCTTTGCTATTATTGATCCTCACGGAGATTATGCTCAGAATATATTAGCTAGAATTCCAGAAGAAAGAATTAAGGATGTAGTATATTTCAATCCAAGTGATGTGGACTTTCCTGTTGCATTCAATCCAATGGAAGTTTATGATTCAAAACTAAAAACTCACACTTGCTCAGAACTCATAGGGGTACTTACTCGTATGTTCGATTCCTGGGGTCCTCGATTAGAATATATTCTTAGATATAGTATTCTAGCTCTACTCGATTATCCGGACGCTACCATGTTAGACATAACTAGAATATTAACTGAGAAGAAATTTCGAGATGAAGTAGTTGGTTTCATAGAAGATCCTGTTGTCAGGAATTTCTGGACTGTTGAGTTTGCAAGTTGGAATAATAAGTTTGCTGCTGAGGCTATTGCGCCAGTACTAAATAAAGTAGGTGCCTTTACTGCCAATCCTCTAGTCAGAAATATAATTGGTCAGAAAAAGAGTTCATTCAATATTAGACAGATTATGGATGAAAACAAGATTTTAATTGTTAATTTATCTAGAGGATTAGTCGGAGAAGACAACGCAGCATTATTAGGATCTCTCCTTGTGACTAAAATTCAATTAGCAGCCATGAGTCGTGCAGATATTCCAGCCGCCAATAGAACTCCTTTCTATCTCTATGTAGATGAGTTTCAGAACTTCGCTACTGACTCATTCACGACAATTTTGAGTGAGGCTAGAAAATACGGCCTAAACCTAACTGTCGCTAATCAGTACATAGCTCAGATGATACCAGCAGTTAGGGACGCTATTTTTGGTAACGTTGGTTCGATTATTGCCTTCAGAACAAGTGCCGATGACGCAAGAGGTATGCAGAAATATTTTGAACCAAAATTCACTGAGTATGATTTAGTCCATATGCATAATAGACACTTTGTAGTCAATATGACTATTGAAGGTGAGAAGGTTCCGGCTTTCTCGGCAATTAGTCTGAATCTCCCCGTATCGCCTCATGACAATAGCAGTAGAATAATAGATCACAGCCGAGAGCTATATTCAAAAAATAAGCATGAAGTATCAAAAGATATCGGAGATAAGTATTTGGTGCCTCAACGGATAAAGAATAATATTGCCACAACCAATATTCAAAATGATTCATTCAAACCTAGCGATAAAACTATAAAACCAAAAAGAAAAAGAAATCGCCACCATAAGTCTGCTGTTTTAAACAATGCACATTCAACTTCGAATAACTTTGGAAAAGTTGCTATGAACGGACTTACTAATTTGGCTGAAGATGAAATTGTAAGATTGAAAAAATAAGCTTTATTTAATTATTACAATAGTTTAATATCATAAGCATATACATTATGTAATGAGGGGAACAATCAAGTGGAGAAAATAAAAAAGTTTAAATCATATTCAAAACAGAATAGAGTTACAGGTTTAATAGTTATAGCGTTTATTGCTATTGCAGGAAGCACTTATTTACTATTTGCTAGAGCCGCAACTACTACATCAACGCTACCATTAACATCATCAGCTGTTATTGCATCAAAAACCCCTACTGTAGCTAAGGCAAACCCTTCTATCCTGCAAACAACAGGACTAGGCAATTCAATAGGTGGCTATAGAAGTTTCCTAAAATTTAATGTCGCAACACCAAGCCCAACTGACGTCATCACCAAAGTGCAACTTAAGGTATATACTCAAACCGCCAATAGTGCTGGTTTCTATGTTAAGTCTCTTGCGGATTCTTCATGGGATCCTACTAAGATTACCTACAATTCACATCCAACTATAGGCAGTACAATAGCTGATTCAAGCGCTACAAAGGTGAATACTTGGAAGACTATAGATCTTACAAAATATGTAACAGCTAAAGGACTAGTATCCTTTGTTCTTTATCCTAAGGACGGCTATATAATTCAATATAGTAATGCTGGTACAACTGCACCACAATTAGTCGTCGACTATACCCCAGCGACGATTGCTGACACTACAGCACCAACAAATGTTGCAATTACTGCTCCAACTTCAGGAGCCACAGTCACTGGAACCTATAGCTTTGCATCATCAGCAACTGACGAAACTGGTGTCGCTAAGGTTGAATTCTACAATGATTCTAAATTAATCGGTAATGCCGGACCAAATACAGCAACTAGTTGGGTAATATATAACACCACAACTAGTACTTATGGTTTTGACACTAAAACTCTGACTGACGGTACTCATAGTATATATTCAATAGCCTATGATGCTGCTGGTAACAAAACTCAGAGCACTCCTGTTAGCTACACTGTAAATAATGCTACTCAGCCACCTGTATCCACATCTGGCCCAATAAGAATAGGCTTCTACTATCCTTGGTTTCCTGAAACCTGGGGTAAAATTGCCACTCCAAATACTCACTTTAATCCAACAGCCGGATTTTATTCCTCAGATACTGCACCTGTCATAACAAAGCATATTCAACAAATGACCTATGCAGGTTTAGATGCAGCAGTTGCTTCATGGTGGGGTCAAGGTCAGCATAGTGAAAGTACTCGTATTCCAGCGCTTCTTAATAACTCTGCTAATACATCAAATGGCAAAAATCTAAAATGGGCACTATATTACGAAAAAGAAAGTACGGGTGATCCTGCAGTTGCAGACATTACATCTGATCTTACGTATATCAAGACTAACTATGCAGGTAACGCAAATTACCTACAAATAGGAGGCAAGCCAGTTATCTTCGTCTTCACTGATGGAAATGATGCATGCGCTATGGCTCAACGTTGGCACGATGCTAATACAGTTGGATTCTATGTAGTACTTAAAGTATTCTCCGGATATACAGCCTGTACAACCCAACCTGATGGCTGGCACCAATATGGCCCAGCTTCAGCTACTGATTCGCAAGGTAAGTATTCCTACACTATTTCACCTGGATTCTGGTTATATACTGAAGCCGCTCCAAGACTTGCTCGTCTATCTGCAGCTGACTGGACTACTAGTGTGAATAACATGGTTGCATCGAAAGCACAGTTCCAATTAGTAACAACATTTAATGAATGGGGTGAAGGAACAGCAGTAGAGCCAGCAAATGAATGGGCTTCAGCTTCTGGCTATGGTACATATATAGACATACTTCATCAGATACTTAATGCTAATGCGCCAACACCAGTAGACACAACAGCTCCTACTGCACCATCGAATCTAACTGCCACTTTAGCATCAAGTGCATCTAAGACGGTTAATTTAAGCTGGACTGCATCAAGCGACAATGTTGGTGGGAGCGGACTAAAGCAATACACAGTTAGTCGAACAGATTCTGCCAATAATAAAGTTAGCTTTAATGTCACTGCTCCAACAGTTACATATTCTGATTCATCAGCAATATACAACACCCAGTACACATATAGTGTTACTGCATCAGATAATGCTGTACCTGCTAACGTATCTAGTGCTTCTAATAGTGTCTCAGTGACAACTCCAAGTCAGCCTGTTGCAGCACCTGCAACACCAACTAATCTTTCAGGCAGCGCTATATCATCAACTCAGATAAATCTGACATGGACAGCCTCTGTTGATACAACTGGCATTGTCGGTGGATATAAAGTTTTCAGGAATGGTACTCAGATAGCTGATACTAAGAGTATAGGTACTGCCTATTCAGATACTGGACTAACTGGATCAACTAGCTATTCTTACACAGTATTAGCTTATGATTCTGTGACTACTACTCTTCAATCTGCTCAGACTGCAGCTGTATCAGTAACGACTCCTCCTACACCACAAGTTCCAGTTGCTGATACAACTCCACCAAGCATACCTACTAATGTTCTTGCGACTCTTGCCACCGCAACAGGTAAGACTGTAAATGTTACTTGGGGTGCCTCAACAGATAACGCTGGTGGAAGCGGACTAAAACAGTACGTCATAACTAGAACTGATTCAGCCAATACAGTAGTTCAATTTACTGTTGCCGCCGGAACACTTAATTATGCAGATAGTTCAACTAATTTCGCTACAACATATAACTACACAGTAGCTGCTCAGGACAATGCTTCACCTAACAATACTTCCGTTGCATCTGTACCGGTTTCCGTAACCACTCCTAAAACACCAGATACTACTGCTCCAAATGTCCCTGCAGCTCCTAGTGTAATAATCGTTTCCTCGGCTCAAGTAACTATTGCTTGGAACGCTGTCACAGATAATCCTACCGACGGAACAGCCTCAGGTGTAGCTGGTTATCGAGTATTCCGTAACGGTACTCAGATAGCTGACGTTACCACAACTTCTGTGAATGACTCTATGACATTTGTCTCAGGACAAGGCTACACATGGACAGTTCTAGCCTATGATGTTTCTGGAAACCTATCTGCACAATCTCCAGCTTCAGCAAGTACGATTCCAAACCCAGTCATAGCTACAAGTTCATATTGTAATAATCCTGCTACTGGAAATAAGATCAATACTGTAATTGTTATTGCCATGGAAAATCGAACTTGGACTGGTGGCTCAACACCAGGAGTTGGAATGGGCTTTAACGCAACTAATATGCCATATACACACAACTTAGCAGCTAATTGTACCTACTTCCAAAGCGATACCGAAATTAATACTGGAGATAACTCGGCCCAGCAATATGTTGGTGCCTGGACTGGTTATACAGCAACTACAACAAAAGTAAGTGCAGACTGTTCTCCATCGGCAACCTGTTCATACACGGGAAACAACATATTTAGAGCATTTAGAAGCCTTAATATTACACACAGAGAATATGTAGAGGGTGCCACAGCTGCTTGTTCGGCATCTGGAAATGCGGC
>CAIYEO010000107.1 GCA_903925195.1 uncultured Candidatus Saccharibacteria bacterium
CCCGTGGGACGATATTAATAAGTCACAGGATATCAGTGGTGTCATATTACATGGAAACTATATGTCCAAAAAAGAGCTAGACGATAAAGGTCAAATTTAGAGCTAGATCAAGGGTAATAAGGGTCGAGGGTGTCTAAGTTGATCGGTTGGTTAGTTTTTTTAGTTGCCATAATTTTCTTTTTTTTATTTTAGAGTTACTCTATGGGAATATAGCACTAGGGGTTTATTTCAAGAAACTTGAGCAATTTATGTTTCTAAAAATAAAACCCTAAATGAACAAACCTCCAGAGGGGGTGGGCACCGCTGGAGGTTTGATAACACCCTTCAACCCACCGCAATGAAGCATCGATCGCTAGTAAAAATAATGCGTCGTGCCGGTCTAAAGACCATCTTTTGGACTCACTGACCCACGAGGGCCCTCATACTGCTAAGCAGCAGAGGCAAAGTTAAAGGGATTAGTTTGTCTTAGAGAGCTGTGTCTATAAATAAACACAGCCATAACATCAGTGGAGGGTAACAACTTTTGAGAGGCACTCTCTAAAACAATCTAACATATTGTTAGTATAGGGGTATATAAGGTACAAAGCTTTGTATATAAAGCTTACGAATTGCAATATTATCAAATAAGTGTTCAAATGTCAATACTTTTATACATTTTCTTCGTTCTGTCAAATTGGTAATGCTAGTAGTTAAAATGTTAAAATGTTAATATGTATCTAATGAGTTCTAAATTTGTAATGTATTTCATGATCTTTCTAGTATCTTCCATATTTTTCTGGATTGGCAGTGTTATATTTGGCGGAGGAATATTTGGTCTTTGGAGTAACGTGCTAGGTTTTATAGGTTGTTTAGTGGGGCTTTGGATTTGGTACAAATTCCTAAAAGACCTATAAATAGGGTTGCATTTATACTGACTCTCAAGTAACCTTACAGTTTGAATACTAACTAAACATAAGCCATAGAAATATTAATGAAGCAACAACTAGTAATAGTAGAGAGCCCAGCCAAAGCTAAAACAATCGAGAAGTACCTTGGAAAAGATTTCAGAGTTCTCAGTAGTTTTGGCCATATTAGAGATCTTCCGAAAAAAGGTCTTAATATAGATATTGAAAATGGTTTCAAGCCAACCTACGCTGTGTCCCCAGATAAAACAAAGGTTATAAGAGAACTAAAGGCAGCTGTTGCAAAATCTTCAGAAGTTTGGCTCGCAAGTGATGAAGACCGAGAAGGAGAGGCAATTGCTTGGCACCTAGCTAAAGCTCTTGATTTAGACGTTAAAACTACTAAACGCATAGTTTTCCATGAAATTACCAAAACAGCCTTAGAGAGAGCCCTAGAACACCCTAGGACTATAGATTTGAACCTAGTTGATGCACAACAGGCCAGAAGAATCCTAGATAGACTAGTTGGATATGAATTAAGCCCAGTCCTATGGAAAAAAATTAGAACTGGCCTTAGCGCAGGAAGAGTCCAGTCAGTATCAGTCCGATTGATAGTTGAGAGAGAAAGAGAAATAAAAGCCTTTGAAGCTCAATCATTCTATAAGCTAGTAGCTACATTCAAAGGCAAAAATGGTGAAGTAACAGCTCAACTAGATAAAACTATCGACACTATCGATAAAGTTAAGAGTTTTTTTGATGAATTAAAAGAATCTGAATTCGTAGTATCAAGTATTGATCAGAAGCCAGGCAAGCGAAGTCCTAGTGCTCCTTTCACAACAAGTACATTACAACAGGAAGCTTCTAGAAAGTTTGGCTTTAGCCCTAGACAAACCATGAGTGTCGCTCAAAGATTATACGAAAGCGGTCACATTACCTATATGCGTACCGATAGCACAACACTATCTAGTCTAGCTATTGATATGGCCAATCAGTATATCCTAAAAAACTTTGGGAAAGAGTATGCTAATTCTGTTCAATATAAGACTAAGGATCAAGCCGCTCAAGAAGCTCACGAAGCAATCCGTCCAACAGATTTTAATACAGAAGCAATTAGTGGAGAAAATCAGGAAATTAAATTATATAAGTTAATTTGGGAAAGAGCTCTTGCCAGTCAAATGGCTCCAGCTCAAATAGAAAAGACTGAACTTAAGATTAATATATCTAAGTCTAGTCGTTATTTCTCAACTAAAGGTGAAGTCTTAAAATTCCCAGGTTTCTATAAAGTCTATGGATCAATTAAAGATGATACTATTTTGCCACCAATCGAAAAAGGTGAGAACTTAGATATAGTAGAATCAATAGCTACAGAATCATTCTCTAAGCCAGGTGCTAGATATTCCGAAGCGACACTCGTTAGAAAACTGGAAGAACTAGGAATCGGCCGACCAAGTACCTATGCACCAACCGTTTCTACAATTCAATCTCGTGGCTACATTGAAAAAGTTGACGTAGAGGGTAAAGAAAAGACTATTAATATTCTGACTCTCAAGAATAATAAGACTGAAGAAAATCAGGAAACGATTATAAGTGGTGCCGATAAGAACAAGTTAGTACCAACATCAGTCGCTGATGTAACTACAGATTTCTTAACTAAATATTTTAAAGAAGTATTAGATTATAAGTTCACCGCCAAGGTAGAAGATGATTTCGATAAAATTGCTGACGGCAAAGAAGACTGGCAAGTTATGATTGAAAAGTTTTATAAAAACTTCCATCCATTAGTTGAACAGTCAGGATCTGCAACACGCGAAGAAGTATCGAAAGCGAAACATCTAGGTGATGATCCAAAGACTAAACAACCTATTATAGCTAGGTTTGGTAGATACGGCCTTATGCTTCAGCGTGGAGAAACAGAAAGCGAAACAAAACCAGATTTTGCACCATTCCCAGAAGGCTATACGCTTGATGATATAGACCTTGCAGCTGCTTTGATAATGTTCTCTCTACCAAGAACAGTAGGCAAAACCAAAGAAGGCGAAGACATAATTGCTAATATTGGTAGATTCGGGCCATATATCAAGATAAATTCAACATTTGTATCAATAAAAGAGTACGATCCTTTCAAAATAACACTCGCAGAATCATTAGCATTATACGATGAAAAGCTGCAACAAATAGCTGACAAATATATTGCTGAATTTAAAAGTGGAGTCAAGATTGTTAATGGGCCTTATGGACCTTATATTACAGATGGCAAGAAAAATGCTCGTATCGATAAAGATGCCGATCCTAAGAAGATAACAGAAAAGGAAGCAACAGAAATCCTCAAAAAAGCTCCAGCAAAACGAAAGTTTAAAAGAAACAAGAAAAAATAACTTGTTTATCCACAACTTGCACAGAGTGCAAGTTATTGTGAGATGATATTTCTACAACATGTTATATGTAATTCCGTCCATTTCGTGATAGAATATATATAGCAAACACTATATTTGACTTATAGATGTTAAAATGTTATAATTTTATTTATTAGCCAAAGATTAATTAGTTTAGAAATTATGAATAAAATCGACACAAACCCAATGATCGAAGCAGTACATGTCACAAGTTACATAGATGACGTACTGAAGACTATTGACCAAGAAAGAGAGAAAGAAATAATCTCTCGTCGTTTTGGACTATTTGACCGAAAAGAAACTCTAGAACAAATTGGTGAGTTACTTGGTATCACCAGAGAACGAGTTAGACAACTAGAAAAAGCAATTGTTGCCAAACTTAGATCTAAAGCTGAACTTGGTAAACTACCAAACCTAGATAAATTTGAATCTATTATTACTGAGCAATTAGACAATATGGGCAACTTAGCTCGTGTAGCTAAAATAGCTATTGCACTAGATAAAGACAGTATCAAATTAGATCAATCTAGAATTGCATTTCTTAGTGAACTATCTCCAAAATTAGTAGTTATCGAAGAAAATGATTTCTTATTTCTATCTGTCGGCAAGGGAAGTGTCTTCGATAGTAAGACTATAAAAAGTGAAGTCGATAAGATCATTAGTGCTATAACAAAAATTGCAGAACCATCAGACATTAAGAAAATAGCATCAGAAGCTAAAATAAGCGATCCTAAGCAAGCCGAAGCTGTTGCTAGCATATCTAAGCAGTTAGCTTCATTAAACGGCAAATGGGGCCTAGTAAAGTGGCCTATGGTTAATCCAAAGAACATCCGAGATAAGATCTACGTAATCTTAAAAGAAAATAACCGACATATGCATTTTAATGAAATTGCTGAATCAATTCAGAAATCTGATTTCAAAAGAAAGAATGTTACCACTCAAGCAATTCATAACGAACTTATCAAAGATAAGAGATTTGTTTTAATTGGACGAGGAATTTATGCTCTCCGTGAATGGGGGTACAAAAAGGGTACAGTTTCAGACATCATCTCAGAAGTCCTACGTAAAGAAGGAAAAGCTCTACATAGAGATGAGATCGTTAAAAAAGTACTTGAGAGTCGCTATGTTAAAGAAACGACTATTCTACTTAACCTACAGGGCAAAGAACAGTTCAAGAGAGTTGCTAAAGCTACATACGAGCTTGATGAAGCTATCTAAATAAAACAAACAAAATACGAACAGAGTATATAGCTAAAAATGGGCAAAAAGTAGTGATATATTTATTGCTGATAGTTAACGGTAGAGTAAGCAGTGGAGTAGATATTTTTTTTAAATTTTTTATTTTAAATGGTGGTGGGGGCGGAATAGTTTTAGCAAACCAGGCTATAGACACAGTGTCGCACAATGTATATTTTACGACCCACATATTGTATATATAGATGACTATTGACACCTCCCTAACAGGGGACAAAGTCTATGTACATTACATTAAATGAATAAACCTACATTATCCTATGTTCATTATATGTACATATTAACAGTGGTCGTTTTAGGCTTCTGTATATATAGCGATACAGTTATCCACATAATTTGACTTATCCACAGTTATGTCGTGAAGTATTTGCTTTTTGTGATTTTCCGTTGCCTTATATGCATTTTTTACAATGCTTCCCTTGTCCTCCCCCTTTGCTTTTTTTTGACAAATTGCTATTTTTAATTCGAAATATGTTTTTTCTTTTATTTTATCTCAATTCACAATGTGAACAATTTACGAACAACGGTGCAAGGGTAAGGTGGGGGGTATTTTTTTTCTACTTATAGTAGGCTCTACCTTCAACCCTAAGATCTATATAGGATGAAGGAGTTATATGATTAGCCAAAAGATATTTCCTTAGAGACAAGTAGCTGCCTACCTGCTCTTTAACATTGTTCTGAAGATTAAATTTAAGAACAATGTTATTAGCTTGAGTCTTTACATCTAACTCTCTCGAATTAGCTAGTAGTGTATAGCTTATAGCTGGCACTGACTGCACATTGAGCTCTTGTTCTATGTATTGTATGAACTGAAGGTCTTGTAAGGACATGGCATGTTGGCCTAAAGATAACTTTTGAAACTTTTCGATTATATATGGGAAAACTAAATTATTTTTGATATCTGGCTTAGATAAATTATCCTGAGCCATGACGTAGCCTCCAGCTTTTAAATAAAAGCGATGCGATGCACTATCTTCCATTATTGCTATAGGCTGAGCTGAGTTTATAGTTGTTCTTAGATTGGAGCCTATAAGCGGAATAGTCGTAGATGAATTATTTATTTCTGGAAAAGTATGTTCTAGGTAACTATCAAGCCCTAGGATATTAACAGATATTTTCGTATGACTCGATATGGATTTAGCCAGATAGGCTTGTGAAGCTTGCTTATATACTAATGGATCCTGCAAGAAACTAATCTTTTTACCGTTTAAAACCTGCACACTAGTTGTTCCATTCAACCAAATTAGATAGAGCAGGCCAAATACTATAACAAAAAATATAATTAATCTTGGTAATCTAGCTAATATCCCTACCCTGTCCTGATCAATAACAACTTCTTGCTTAGGCTTACTTCTTTTAGTCTCTGGCTTAACTGAACTTCTTGAGTAATAGCTAAAATTGGAAGACCTCTCCCCTGTTTTAGAAGCTACATTTCTACCTGTTAATTCTTGCTTTTTTTTGAAAATTCTCACCATACTCCCCTACCCTAGCTGAGTTAGGCCTTAGATAATATTATTTTAGCTAACTCTTGTGCAGATTCCTTATGGGCGAACTTGTGAAGATTATCCCTAAGTGCTTTTCTTTGTTTGTCCGATCCTAGAAGTTCAAGGATGCTATTCTTAAGCAATTCCGGTTTTTTTTGCGCTAATGTTTCGTCAACAACCACAACTGAGCCACTGTCTTCAAGAGCCTTGGCATTTTTTATCTGATGTCCACCGACTAAATAAGGTGAAGGAACTATAATACAAGCTTTTGCCTGAGCTGCGAATTCAGCAAGATTAGTCGCTCCAGCCCTGGAAATAACTAAGTCCGCCGCACCACTATATTTATGTAGATCGCCTATGAAGCCTTTAATAATAAACCTGTTACGCAGATTAGGCTGTAATATCTCTTCAGCTTTTTTAGTTAGTTCTTCCTGATTATTCTTTCCAGCAATGTTAATAACCACTAAATTAGAATCATGCTCGAGTAATGGTTTTATAATTTCCAGTACTATCTTATTAAGATTCACTGCGCCTAAACCGCCACCAGTAACCAGTACTAAATCGTTTTTATAGTCCAAACCTATTTCATGCTTAAACTTCATTTGTTGACCTTCATCAACATATCTATATTCGTCAGAAATTGGCACACCTACATAATCAGTTTTTTCAGCTGGATAATCATAATATTCTTTTGGCATACCAACTGTATGATATGTAGCCCAGCGAGCTATTATACGGTTAGCAAGACCAGGAACAGTATCAGAATCGTGAGTTATATATTTAATGCCTCTGGCGGCAGCTGCGAGGCCCATAGGCACTCCAATATAGCCACCTTTAATAAATATTATGTTAGGTTTAATTCTTCTCAGAATAAAATAGGCATTTATTGTTCCTGATATAAATTTAAAGAAATCTATGAAGTTTAATAAGATTGTTGGAATATCCAATAATTGCTTCCAGCCGGCTCCATGATATCTCCTGAATTTACCGGCACTAATATAGATCGACTGATCGATAAATTCAGCTTCTTTCATTCTAGAACCAAACGTATCGCCTTTTTGACCAATAAAAATAATCTTAAGATCATTGTCTAAAGATTTTAATTGCTTAGCGACTGCTACTAATGGGGTAACGTGTCCGCCTGATCCGGCTCCCGTTATGACTATCGTCATGGCTGTCCCTTTCTATGCCTTTACTAGGCACAGTATATAATGTATATCTTGAAATGTGAAAAACTAAGCCAACTGCAGCTAGTACAAAAATCATACTGGTTCCTCCGTAGCTAATAAAGGGTAAGGTAATACCCTTTAATGGCAAAACACCAATCATAGCTCCAACGTTTATGAATGTTTGAGTTGCAAGCCATGCCAATACCCCCGTAACAATTAATCTACTAAAATTATTAGGGCAACGATCAATGATATGTTTAAGCCTTATAAATAATGCACCAAATATAATGAGGAAAGTCGTCGTTCCAATAAAGCCAAATTTTTCAGCGTAAATCGCAAAAATTGAATCATTAGCTGCCTCAGGCAAATATCCATAAGCCTGAACACTTCTACCAAGTCCTAATCCAAAGATCCCACCAGAGCCAACTGCTATGAGAGCCTGACATGTCTGATATCCAGAAGATTGGCAATTACTAGATGGATGTAAAAATGTCATGACTCTTTGTTGCCTATAGCTACTACTAGCAATAGCAATAAAGACAGCTATCACTATTAATCCACCAACTAACATAATTTTTTTCATGGGTAGTCCGGCAACTAAGACCATACAAGCTATTACAGCTATCATGACGGTCGTTGAACCTAAATCAGACTGTACGCCAGCTACAACTATTAATAACCCGAATAAAACGATTAGAATCGGTACTAGCGTTTTTTTAAAGTCAGAGATTGTATCGTTTTTAATTCTTGCCGCTAAGAAACCGGCCAACCAAATAAGAAGTGTAAATTTTATAAGCTCGCTGGACTGAAAAGATATCCCACCTATTTGAATCCAACGATATGCACCGTTAACCTCTTGACCGAAGACTCTCACGGCTAATGCCGAGATAACAGCCAGAGCAATTAAAACCTTCTCTATTCTAAACCAAAACTTTAGAGGCATAAATGCGGTAGCTGCAAATGCAAAAGCTCCAAATACTACCGATATCATTTGTCTATTAATATAATAATTTTCAGGCAGTCCACTGTTAAGACTCAATCCTGGGCTAATAGAATAAATAACTATTAACCCTATTGAGATTAATATCATTACTAAAATTAGCAGCATATAGTCTGGCTTGTGTTTTCGAGGTAAGCCATTCGCATTATTGCGTTGTGGTGATATTCTTTGCCTATTAACTGATGGTCTCATATATAGTTACCGAGTAAGAAGATTATTAATCCTATTACTGCAGAAACTTGTCCAAGTATCCAAAAACGCATTGTTATTTTTGTTTCTGCCCATCCAATAGCCTCAAAATGATGATGAATTGGTGCTATTCGGAAAATTTTCTTTCCATTTCTTAGTTTCTTCGAAGCAACCTGAAGAATCGTAGATCCAGCTTCAATAACAAACATTAGTCCAATAACCGGCAATAAAACTACTGTATTGGTTAACATAGCGACTACCCCGAGCGCTGTACCCAGAGCAAAAGATCCAACATCTCCCATAAAAAACCTGGCTGGGAAAATATTAAACCAAGTATAGCTAAGCAAAGAGCCGACGATTACCATACAGAATCCAGCTACTCCAAATCTTCCTTCGAGAAGTGCAATAATGGCATATGCTGAAAATGCTATTGAAGTTAAACCACCTGCTAAACCATCTAAGCCATCACTAATATTAACGGCATTTGCTGTAGATACGACTACCAACACAAATAATGGAATAATCAGCCAGCCTATGTGCCACTGCCCTGTCATACCAGGAATATGTATGCCACTGACTCCTAGTTTGAAGTAGAAAAAATATCCACCGATTAAAGCAACTAGAGTTACTAACATGAACTTAATCTTAGAAGGTAGACCAGCTACCCCACTACCACTACCGGTAATGTTGATAATGTCATCTAGCAAACCAATAAGTGCAGCGCCAGCAAATGCGGCCACCGGTAGCCACGTCTCACCCCTGCTAAAATTAAATATTATAGTTACTAAACAGACTGATAATACAAAGATAATGCCAGCCATAGTTGGAATGTGACGTTTATGCTTTTCTGCGTGCAATTTATTAAATACTTTGGCAGCTTCTCCGGTTACAGCATTTTGTCTAGGCTTCTTCCACCACTGGCCTCTATAGGATAAGGTCGTATAGATTGGTGTAATAACCATACTAATAAGAAAGCCCAAGAAACCAAGACTTAAAATCCTGATAATGGTACTAGTTTCAACTGATATGTGTATTAATTGTGTCATTATTTTCCTTTATTATTATACATACTATTGTCCAATTGGTCTCACATAAGATTCATCAATTAACATATGAGCAATACTTCCAAAAATAGGCTGAGCTGCATAAGAACCAGCATATCCTGGAACAGTTGGTGTGGTGACAAATATTGCTATGGCATACTGTGGCTTATCTCCCCCAACAAATCCTATATATGTACCATTAAAGAGATGGTCTTGATAGCCACCATTAGGATTTGCTATTTGAGCTGTCCCAGTTTTTCCTCCTACAACATAGTTGGATGGAAAATTAAGATATTTAAATCCCATTTGATAGTGCCCTTTTACAACCTGTTGTAGCAAAGGAATGATATTACTTGTTGTACTGCTAGAAACTACATTGTTACTAACTACAATTGGTTTCTTGTAAGTAACATTACCAGAGTTATCTATAGTACCATCTAATAAATGAGGCTTATAGTATGTGCCTCCATTAATAATGCTTGATAGTGCAGAATCCATTTGTAAAGCGCTGGCTGTCATAGCCTGTCCGAAAGTTGTATTGGCATAATTTAAATTTTGCTGTTCGTCTGATTGATAGGCTATATTTGGTTGAGGAAATACTCCCTTAGCTTCATAGCCCTGTTCTATGCCAGTATCCTGCCCTAGTCTGAAATGCTTAGTCTCATAGTCATACCATGCCTGTCGAGCTTGCTTATTTATCTGTCCATTACCCATTTGCATAAGTAGCCATGTGGCACCTGTATTCAATGATAGGTTAAGTAAATCCTCTATACTTCTAACACCGGCACCACCATCTTCTTCAACGTTTTTTATCCTGAATCCGTCTATAAGCCAACTTCCTGGATCATTATATGTCGTATCTTGTTTGATAACCTTTTGATCAAGGGCGGATGTTGTTGTTAGTACCTTCATGATTGAACCCACTTCAATTGGATTCGAAACTGCAGCATTATTAAAAAGATTCGAGTCGGTAACTTTAGAGTATTCTGCAGGATTGTAACTAGGATAATTTGCCATAGCTTTTATTGCTCCAGAGTTTGGATCCATAATAACCGCACTGACCAATGGTGATTTAACATCAGTTGCTACTTTTTTAATTATATCCTGAACCTGTTTTTGCATAGCAATATCTATTGTTAGTACTGTATTTGAACCATCTACCGGAGGAACATCAATATTGCCTTTTGAAGAAGCAAGAGGAACGCCATTAACATCAGTAATTGCCTTTAGATATCCTGGAGTTCCAGATAATTCCTTATTGAAGTATTGTTCAATACCATAAGTTCCCTTGCCATTTTCATTAACAAATCCTAGTAATTGGCCCGCTAAATCTCCCTGGGGGTAAGTACGATAATCTTGACCGATAGAACCAATACCAGGAAGTTTAAGTGCAATGATTTTATCTGATTGAACTTGGGTTATTTTTTTAGCTAGGATTATATATCTTGAATGCTTAGTGCTTAGAAGTTTTTCGTATGAATTACTTGGACTACCTAATATTGCGGCTATTTTTGATGAACTAGTTGAAGGATTTTTAATTAGGGACGGATCTGCATATATTGTGAAAAGTTCCTGATTGAGTACGATTGGCATTATTTGATTACCTTGATGAGCCTCAATAAGACCTCTTGTGGCAGGAATTTTGGCTTGTTCTAATTGACCGATCAAAGCACTGTGCTTGTAGTAGCTATATTTAATAACTTGAACATAAAAAAGTCGGACTATGAATAGTCCGATAAAAAGAATGACAAAAAAGAAAATTAGATTAACTTTTCCTAGTGCCTTCAGATTAAACTCATGATTCGAATTTTTCATAGGCATTCTTCAATTATATCTAATTATTTAAAGTTGTGCTGGAAGATGTTGGAACTAAGTTCTTGTTTGCATCACTAGTTTGGACACGATCCAATGATTGAAGCTGTGCTGAAGATACTTCTAAATTATTATATTGGCTCTGGAGTTGCGTCTGTTGTTTCTGCAATGAATATACTTGCTCACCGTATGCATTGGTTTTAGTTACCTGTGTTAGATATATTAGTCCCAATAAACAAGCAAGAACTATTAAAATAATAGTATTACTTACAGGTCCTAATGTTCTTTCGCGACTACGAAAGCTAACTGCATTTTGATTTTTTTTCGAATAATTTTGGCGATTTATTGCCAGTGTACTTGAGTATGTCATATTTTTATTTTTTTTCCGCTCAAGAGATACCAATTAGCATCTCTTGAGCTGCTTGCCTACAAGGCATTTTTGGTAAAAGTTAAATAACTTTTACTGTTACTTTGTAGGTGCGGGAGCGACTTTTTACCTGTATTGGCATTGTACTCCCCTTTCTTTTGTTTATTTATTTTCACTGCGGCTCGTAATTTTGCACTACGGGCTCGCGGGTTAAAAACTAATTCATCTTTTGTGGATGTTACAGGTTTTCTAGTTAATAGAGTAAGACTGGAGTCTAACCTGTTTCCACTACGTTCCGACAAAGCTTCCTTTATTATCCGGTCTTCAAGACTATGAAAACTAATAATGACGATTCGGCCATCTGGGTTTAGTAAATCTAAGCAGATTGGAAATGCCTTTTTGATCAACTCTAGTTCATCATTTACGGCTATCCTAATGGCTTGAAACGTCCTAGTTGCTGGATGAGTCCTTGAGTGTCCTGGCCAAGCTTTGGATACAATTTTTGCCAGCTCTGTGGTGGTATTAATAGGTCTATTGCTTATTATTAGTCGTGCTATTCTCAAATATTTTGGCTCTTCACCATAATCTCTAAGTATTTGCACTAACTGTTTTTCGCTATAGCTATTTACTATCTTCTTAGCATCAAGAGTTTGATTTTGATCCATTCTCATATCGAGAGGACCCTCTTTATCTATAGAAAAGCCACGTTGCTGTTCGTTAAGGTGCGGTGATGATACGCCTAAATCTGCCAGAATTAAATCAAATTTCTGGCCACTATCAGATAGTTTTTTAGCTGCTGAGTAAAAATCCTGATTCATTATGTCGACATTCTTATTCTTAAAGTTTTCATTTAAGAATTCTACTGCCAACGGATCACGATCTACTAGGCAAACTTTACTATCTTTGCCAATTATTTCCATCACTTGTTTTGCATGCCCACCATAACCAGCAGTTAAATCTAAATATTTATTGCCTGGTAAAGGTTTAAGATAAAGCAAAACCTCTGATAGAAGAACTGGTATGTGTTTATTATTTTGGTGCATATTTCTTGTTTTTGTTTTTATCAAGATCACCTAATCAGCAGTCAACTGTTTATTTTTGCAGTTGTTTTTGTTTTTGTTGATAATCACTTACCGTAACTAGTACTGTAAGCAATTAAGAAAGTTTCTTTTGAGAGACTTATGTGTGAGGTGGAGTTTTGGGAGGTGTTTTTTAGTAAATGTACGAGGGTTTTAAAATGGTTGCCCTTGATCCATTTGCTGACTGCCAATTAGCTAATCTCGATCCTTACTTATATTTTATTTTTAAAGAACTGTTGAGTCTCACAAGATTATGGCGCTTGCACTCGCCAATACTTGCCTACTCTTATGGCCATAACTTCGTGCTCTATCCCTGCATAATCAAGCAAATGCTGCTCAATTGTGATACGACCTTGTTTTTGGTCGATCGCACTATCTTCCTTGCCCATACGGAATTGTACATTCAGATCCGCTACTTTTTCATCGAGCATATTGCCCTCTAATAACGGTTCTATCTGTTTATCCCATACAACCTTTGGATAAAGATGCAGATATTTTTTAAAGCCTCTAGTTACTACTACGCCAGATTCAAACTCAGCTCTAAGTTCAGCCGGTATGGTTAACCGACGCTTATCGTCAAGCTTTCTCTGAAAGTAGTCTATTGCCATATATTTTTTATTAATGTGGAAGTGGTTTTTGTTTTATCGTGTTACCCACGACTACCCACTAACATGAATATACTACCCACAGGTACCCACATACAAGTGTTTTTTTATAAAAAGTACAGTAAATTGAAAAGTTATCCACAGATAGTGTTTATAAATAAAAATACCCACAACATCTAGTGCTATGGGTATAACTTTTTAAATATTTTTAAAAGTTTTATTTTTTGATATTTGAGACTACATTACCGACTGAAGTATTACCGTTCTTAGATCCTTCAGGTAACATAATTAACTCTCCAGGTATCAATACATGATTATGAACTTGTTTATCTATATCTTCAATTGCTCCATTGAGTTTTTCTGCGTTTTCAGCAACATTAGATCCCTCACCTGAAGCTATACTCCATTCTGTTTCACCCGGCTGTACGACATGCGAAACGGTATTCTTTTTTGGTTGTTCACTGTTGGTAGGAAGAAGAAGGAACGCTCCTCCAACAGCTATAGCACCTACTGCAGCTAGTTTTTTAGCTCTGCCAGTAAACTTATCGTGTTCTGGGTGTTTTGGGTCAAATAGTGGTTTGTTGCTTAATTTATTCATAAGCTCTATTATAGCACTAAATACTATTGTGGTCAAGCTTAGTTTTAAATATTTTTCTTAAGCTGTTTAATACGCTCACTGTACCATTTGGCGCTAGGTCTGACCGTTCTTTTCATGCCATGCTCTCTATCTACTTCTATGAGACCAAATTTAGGCCACCAACCAGTAGCCCACTCAAAATTATCAAGTAAGCTCCAGTGAAAATAACCTCTTAGATCAACACCTTCGCTAATAGCTCTTTCCATGGCTATTAATGACTCTTCGATCCACCATTGCCTATAACTATCATTGGAGTCAGCGACACCACTTTCAGTAATAATGATAGGTTTTTTAAATCTAAGCCAAGCTCTTAGGATAATTGGATATAGTCCTCCTGGTTCCATATACCAACCTAAGTCATTAATTGGAATGGTTGGATTCTGTTTTCTTATCTTTCCAGTGTAATAATCAGTAAAGTAGTAGTTCATGCCTACAAAATCCTGATAATGAGAGATTCTTTCATAAAACCACCAATTCCAGAAGTATCTCATCCATTTTGTAGATAATTCATCAAAAACATCATGTGGCCTCTTGGCTTGAATATTAGCAACTTGATTAGCAATACCAATCTGAAGCTTTGGATTTATTGATTTAAGTATTTTGTATGCCTGCTTATGAGCTTTTGTTAGATTCCAGAATACTTTTACGAAAGAAAAAACGTTTATTTCTTGAGGAGGCCAAGTTCCTGTTAGATAGCTATAACTTGCATATACATTCGGTTCATTCAGAGTAATAATGTAGTCTAGTTTATGGCCATATTCTTTGCCTATTTTTTCTACAAATTCTAGGAAATATACAATATTACTAGTTTTAGCAAATCCACCCATATCCGTAAACCAGATAGGCATAGTCCAGTGCCATATATTAAGGACTGGCTTAATCCCTCTTTTAAGTAGTTCATCGATGTAATTATGGTAATGGTCAACTTCTTGTTGATTCCATTCTCCTCGCTTAGGCTCAATTCTGGACCATTCAATACCAAATCTGAATGAGTTCAGATTAAGATCTTTAACCAAATCAAAATCTGCTTTGTAGCGGTTATAATGATCTACTCCTTCTCCAGATACATAATTATTAGGATCCTCAACTTGAGATTTAATTTTTTCCCAATTTGGTAAACTTTTTAATTTTGCGTGATTCTCACCAGCAAGTCTTTTGGCATTTTCTAACTCCCAAACTGACCACTGGTTAACAGTTCTACCTTCAACTTGGTGAGATGCCGTCGAAGCCCCCCACATAAAGTATGGTTGAAATATATTATTTTTATCCTTAGAACTCATTAGACTATTCTATCAAAACCTAAGCCAATAACGTATCTATATGTCGCAGGATTGTCCGTTTTGAAGATTAATTATTTCAGATTCAAGACCCATGTCAGCAAATATTTTTTTCATGAAATCTGGGTCTGCAGAATAATAGTCATAATGCATTGGGATTACCTTTTTCGCTTTAACATCCTTAATAAAGCCATAAACATCTCTGAAGGATATATCTGGACCTGCTATAGGTACTGCAGCCGTATTAACATTTAAGCCTTGGATAGTAATTCCATCACCTGGATGAAAAAATACATCATTGATTATATAACCGGTGTTTTTCGGGCCTTTCGAGCCATCTATCATATCAACGTGAGGTAATTCTTTGGCAATAATTTTAAATCCACCGATCTCAAGAGTATCTCCATCTTTTACTATTTGAGTAACAACATCTCCGAGTTTAGCTTGAGTACTGTCATTGGCAATCACGGGGACAACTTTTTCTTTAAGGAGATTTGCAATTAAACTTGAGTCTGCGTGGTCGGAGTGTTCGTGAGTAATTAATATGGCTGAGATAGGTAGTAGTGATTCCATGCTAAATTTTGGAGTAACTAATGAGCCTGGATCAATAATAATCCTTTCGCCATTGTTTTCTATGATCATACAACTTTGAGGATATTTCGTTATTTTCATTAGTAACCCTATGTTAGATTAAAATAATTGTCTAAATCGTCAACTTTAACTCTATTTTGCGTTGTGTCATCTCTATTTCTAACTGTAACTGAATTATCTTCTAGACTATCAAAATCTACTACTACGCAATACGGAGTTCCTATTTCATCTTGTCTTCTGTATCGTTTTCCAATATTGCCATTATCATCCCATATTACAGCGCTATATTGTTTTTTTAATTTAGCATAGACTTCTCTTGCCTGAGTAACAAGTTCTGGCTTATTTTTTAGTAATGGACTGACACATATTTTAACTGGAGCTAGGTTATTCGGTAATTTTAAAAAGATTCTTTTTTCACCATTAACTTCATCTTCAGAGTATGCTTCTGAGAGAACAGCCATTACTGCTCTTTCTAAGCCAAAGCTAGGCTCAATAACATGTGGTACTAACTTTTTATCTGAACCCTTTATTAAATAGTCCATAGATTTTCCACTAACTCTTTCAATATTCTTAAGATCAAAGTCTGTTCTATAAGCGAGACCAAGTAGTTCTTCTTTACCAATAGGAAAATCGTATTCAAAATCTACTGTTCGCTTTGAGTAATGTGCTCTATCCTCTCCTTCTACTTCTAGCTCGTGTACTTTAGCCTTATCTAATCCTAGCGCCTCTAACCACTTGTGTATCTTGGATATCCATAATTCAAAATCTTTTTCCCAATTTTCAGGATCAACAAAATATTCTATCTCCATCTGCTCAAATTCCCTCAGGCGAAATATGAAATCTCTAGGACTTATTTCATTCCTAAATGCTTTACCAACCTGAGCTAAACCGAATGGTAGATCAGGATACAAGCTATCTACAACGTTCTTATAATTTGTAAAAATACCTTGGGCTGTTTCTGGTCGAAGATAACTAATGGAACTCTCATCGTCAACTGGACCAACATTGGTTTTGAACATCATGTTAAATTGTCTAGTTTCGCCGAAGCTTTTTTCAGCTCCGCATTTCGGACATTTTGACTGATCTATCTTGTCAGCCCTAAAACGACTGTGACATTTTGAACATTCAACCATTGGATCTGTGAATGTATCTACGTGCCCACTTGCCTGCCAAACTTTAGGATTCATAATAATAGCAGCATCGATGCCAAACATATTCTCTTCATCTTCAACAAACATCTTCCACCAAAGATTTATAATATTTCGTTTTAGACTAACCCCTAGTGGACCATAGTCATAAAATCCAGCAATTCCACCATATACTTCACTACCCTGAAATATAAAACCACGACGCTTAGCTAAACTAACAATATTTTCTAATTTACTTTTATCCATATCTATAAAGGATTATAAAGCAAAGATTTAGACTCGTACAGTTTTATAATTCTAAACTAATTCTTGAAATTTTTAACACCAGTGGATATATTGCTTCACTGAGAGAATTAATACCTTTAATATTCATCAACTTATCTGGACCATATTGACTGGCTAGTTTTAAAATTTTTATTTGGTCAGAAGAATATTCTCCTTTATCGAAAGGCTCAAACGACATCATGTCTAAGCTAAAATTATAACTTGTATGCTCTGTAAAATTATTACCTTGAGTGTCGGTAACCAGATTAGGTAAATGGCCTGTTATATTCAGTACATAGAGATAGAACCAAATTTTAATAATATTACTATCGATAGACTCATTATTAAGAAACTCAAATGATTGAGCCAATAGATCAAACCAAACATTATCTAACTCATCCTCGGTAATTTTATCTATTACCTTAATGAAATCATATCCTGCATTCGTCCTATTTATATCCTTAACGATATTACCAAAATGTTTTTTTAGCCTTGCCGATATTAATCTCTCTATGCTCCCCTTGCCTAACAAATAAGTTATATCAATAACACTGAATAGTTCGATGCTACCTGCAATTTTAGAGTTAACCTTCCTTACCCCTTTTGCCATGAGAGTTATTTTGCCTCGCTCTGGGGTTAATACTCGAATTATTCTATCAGCCTCGCCAAAATTAGTTCGTTTGAGTACTATGGCTGATGCTACATTTTGTTTCATGTTGTCTCGATTGGAATTAAGTCATTAATTCTACTATTCAATTGAGACAATTTTGTAGTTGGTTTGTATAAATATTCTTGAACGTTTAGTTTGCTCCAAAATGATTTATCACTAGGAAACTCGTCTGGAGGAACTATGGTATAAATTATTATCGGTACATCCTGCCAGTCTATATAGCTTCTAAATTCGTAAAGAAAATCGATACCATTATGATGCTTCAATTGAAGCTCCATAACGATAACATCGGGCGTTAGTTCATCGGCTAAATCTATAGCCTGCCCTGCCGATGGTGTGATTCTAACTTTATAGTCTTTAGAAAAATAATTCTTAAAAGATTTGGCTAGAATAGCATCTGGTTCAATAAATAAAATATTCATATTAAACAAGCTGGAGCTGATGACTAAGCGGAAATCCTGCAGCTAGTCCCTTCAGACCATTATGTTTAGATGGGACTAGGGTTAGAGACATTGCCTCCAAAATAGTATGGGCGACATAAAACCCTGAGCCATTCGTAGAAGTAAAATCAGGCATTTTCTGTCTAGTTTTTTCGAATATGGCCAAAGATCTTTCCCAGGATAATCTACTAATATTAAGATCTTGCGTATATACACCGGCAATATTTCTTGGTCCATTACCGAACACTGAAAAAGTAATCGATCGGCGTTTTTTACTATCATTCGCGTCATGAGATGTGATGAGGCTATTGGCAATATTGATATACGCGAGTTTTATAGCTTCGTAGTTACCCATGATAGGATGGCTGGTTTTTATTGCTACCTCAATATCACAGTTGTTTTGATTGGCAACTTTATGTATTTGATGAGCTACGTCATTAAGAACAGCTCCCATAGTTATTGGACTAAGGTCTATCTGTTTTTGTTTATTACTAAATTCCAGACCTAATATATAACTCTCAAGTAATTGAAGCGCTAAGTCCGCGCTACTTTCTATCAGCTTCATATCTTCAAGAAGTTGACCACCCCTTGCGAGTGACGTCTCAGAAAGACGAGAAATTTGTACCAAAGGCAACCTCAACTCCTCCGCAACTGATTTAAGTAAGATATGGCTTGAATCTACATCTAAATTATTCAATTTTGTCCCCAAATTAATAACTAAAGTATAGCACTAAAAAAATACCATATAAAAATAATGAGACTATAAATTAATTACGGAGTGAAGCTAAAATTCTTTAAAATAATATTATTAAAATCGTTTACGTAATTAGTGCCGTAAGTAGATATTTCTATTGTATTTTGTCTATCAGGAATAACGACCATTATGCCGTTTCCATTCGTAGTGCTAGATATTTGACCAGTAAATTCCGTACCTAGAACTTCAGGCTGTTTTGGCAGACTATAAGCAGCGGCGGTAACTTTCTTTGACTGGACTAATCCCTGGAAATTTTGGATGACATTTGTGTAGGTCTGCTTCACAACTTGTATCCTTAGTGCAAAAACAGATGAATCGGCATTGATTGCAGGAACAAAATTAGGTGAAAAATAACCACCTATAGCGTCGTTATTACCAGTTTCGTCAATATAAGCACTCCAAGTTTTTGGAAATAGTAGTTTCATACTACCAAATTGTGATGGACCTGAATAAGTCTGCAATGGATACTTAAGCGCTTCAGCTAGAGTAGTTGCATCCTTAGTCTTCTGAGAGGCTACAGCTTCATCAACATTCTTAGCAACAATACTATCGACATTATTTTTATAGTTCTGCTGACCAGAAAAAGCCCATATACCGAACGAAGCAGCAGCTACAAATAAGATCACAAAGACAACTAGTAATATAACTGATGTATTCCCTTGTTGATTATGTGTTATGTTTGCCATTAAAGCTAATGGTAACTTAAGAGACCCTACTTAATCAAGTACTTAACTAGTACTTATAGAGATATACCCCTCCTTTTTTCTTGATATACTCCTTATCTGGAATAGGAAAAGCAAAACTAGCTATTTTGATTGGCATATATTTATATGTTTCCAACTTATTGTCTAATTTTTTCATGTGCTTAGTTATTAAAAAAATAAAAATTCCGTCAGCTTTGGGCCACTCTACAGCCCAAAAATTACCTAAATAAATTTTTACTTGTTTCTTATATCTCAAAGTTCTCAGTATGGAATATGCGTAGAGTAATGGGTTGAGCTCGTAACCGATGACATTGTAGCCTTTTTTTGCAGCTGCTAATAATATTTTTCCATCGCCCGATCCTAGTTCAAGCAAAGTATCACCTTTATTCAGATTTAATAGATCGAAGGCTATATTAACTTGGGGCGTAAGTGTTGGCAAATAAGGAGCACCAAATAATATAACAAAGCTAAAACTAAAAATTAGAATCATTAGACCGACAAATAGCCAGGTCATATTATTTCTGTAATTTTATTTTGGTAATCTTATTCTCAGCCTTCACAAGATAATCTTGAAGCAACTTTATAATCACCTGACCTCTTTCATATTTTGCAATTGATGCATCAACATCAATTGATCCGTCTTGTAAATCTGAAATTATTCCATCTAGCTCTTGCTGTAATTGATTGTAGGTTTGTTCAACTTTAGTACTCATTTTTTAACCTTCCTAATTATATTTTCTAGTCTTCCCGTTAGGCTCGAATCATAGAACTGAATTTCTAATTCCCTATCTGTAACAATAGCCTCTGCAGACCTAATAAGTTTACCGTCTTGCTTAATTATACTATATCCTCTTTTCAGGACATCAGTTGGACTGAGAGCTTTTAGGAGAGAGACTTTTGATTCAAGACTATTCTTCAAATTATCAATTTTATTATTAATTTGCTGAGTCATTTCTTTTTGCCATGATAAAATATCCTGCTGCTTAGAAGTGAATATATTTTGGGTGACTCGTAATAATAATTTACTGCTGCTGACTAAATTTTCTAAGACTTGTTTTTTATCAGGTACTAATAATTCTGCGGCATTGCTTGGAGTACTCGCTCTTTTATCTGCAGCTTTCTCAGCAAGGCTACTATCAATTTCATGACCGATTGCAACCATGGTTGGAATCCTACTGCCTGCTACTGCTCTAGTTACTTGCTCAGTACTAAAAGCATATAGGTCTTCTGCAGATCCACCGCCACGAGTCAAAACGATAACTTCCGGAGGATCGGCAGACTCATTAAACATTTGAATAGCTCGGCAAATTTCATCAGGCGCTTTATCTCCCTGAACTAGAACATTGATTAGTCGAATATCTAGTCCAACCCATCTGGCATTAATAATCTTTGTAAAATCAGCATAAGCCGCTGATTCGCCACTTGTTACGAGTCCAATCGATGCTGGTGGATAAGCTATAGACCGCTTACGGCTTACATCGAATAGTCCATCTTTGGTTAGTTTTTTTTCTAGTAACTCGGAAGCCTTTTTAATTGTTCCCTCTCCTACTGGACTAATTGATTGGATGTTAAAACTAAATCCATATATATTATGAAGTTTTGGTCGACCGATAGCCTTTATTAACATTCCGTCTTCTACTGGAAATGAGAGCTGATAAATACTGCAGAAGCATCTCATGCTGGCAGTTTCATCCTTGAGATCAAAGTATACCCAACTGCCCTTACTAATCTTAAAGTTAGTAACTTCACCCGTAACAGCTATGATAGGATATGCAAATTCAAATGTCTGATTTATTGAAGCAATAAACTCACTTACTGTTAATTCAACTGTTTCCATCTACTACTTTTTTTTCATGCCTTAGTCGTTTGTGCCAAAAATAGTAGCCAGGAGGCATTTGAATAGCTGTATTAACTACTCTATACATAATTGTTGCTGATAGACTAAGCTCTGCTGGAACTCCAGCTGCCACCATAACAGCAACCATCATAGCTTCATAGACACCAATACCACCGGGTAGTACCGCAATCAATCCTGCGAAGTTAGCAATTGCATAAGCTAGGATAATTGCACCGGGGTTTACCCAATGACCGAATGCTAGATAAACAACGTATATGGATAATAGTTCTGTAAAATTATTTAAAAATCCATAATAAAGTGGTTTTTTAAGTTCGGGAAATTTAGATTTTAGAAGATTATAATTTTCATGAAAATCATTAAATACGAATCGAGCTTTTTCAAGATTAATGGTTTCTGGATGCTGAGTGCGAATAATTTTAATTAATCGATTGAGGACTTTAGTAATAAAAGTAAATGTATGAGTAATTCTGGTTTCACTTCCGATAATATAAATAAATAATAGACTGCCGATAACAATAACTGCCGATGAGAATGAAGCTGTAAATATAACAAATCCATTGACGCTACCGTTTAGAGCCAACATAGCAAGACCAGCGACAACCAATATTTGGAATGCGAAAAAGATCATAAATAATTTCATTACATAAGTAAAGGTTGCCCTGCCGACAGTTATCTTGTCTGACCTAATACGTGCAGCAAAGTATGATGCACCAGATAAACCGCCACTTGGAAAAACATTATTAACAAAGTTAAGTTCAAGTGAAACTTTCAATAAGTAATTTAGCTTCAATTTGTTGCCTAGAACTCTTAATAGAGTCTGAAAAAGTCTTGCTTGAGCATAATAATTCCAAAGCTGAATTGGAATTAGAAGTAGTAACAAAATTGCATTAACTCTTTTAAGTTCATCAAGTGTTTGAGCTAATTGATGCCTCAGAGCAAAAATTAAAACTATAATTGCAGCGATGGAAGCGTAGTTGAGTATTAGTTTCCAATGAGTAATAACATAATTTTTGAAACGCATATTGGGGACTATTATACAGAAAAATAATGATTTAGGCGCTATACTATTTAAGATGGAGAATATATTAATATTGGGAAGACAGAAAAATATTGCCCTTGCTGAGCTTGCAAGCTTATATGGATCTGAAAATTTTAGACTCTTAAATGATGTTTGTGTTTCAACAACGCTCAAAACTAAAGACATTGACTTTAGAAGATTGGGTGGCAGTATTAAAATGGCAGAAATCATTGGACAATATCAGACAACTGAATGGGTAGAGATAGAAAAGATTTTACATAAAGACATAGGTCAGCTACTTAACCTTCCCGTTGAGGGAAAAATGAACCTAGGTATTAGCACGTACGATTTAGATGTGAATATTAATCAGCTTAAAAACCTTACTATTCAGCTTAAAAAAAGTATCAAAAAATTTGGACAATCCATAAGACTAATTCCTAATCAATCACTCCAACTAAATTCTGCTCAAATAATTCACAATAGATTACTCACCGCCAAAGGCATCGAACTGCTATTAATAAGAAATGGTCAATCTCTAGTTATAGCTAGAACTACTCATGAGCAAGATATAGATTCATACTCAAAAAGAGATTACGATAGGCCTTACCGTGACTCAAGAGTTGGTATGTTACCTCCAAAACTAGCTCAAATCCTTATAAACCTTGCCAATCCAGAACAAAATACTGTACTACTAGATCCATTTTGTGGCACAGGAGTTGTCTTGCAAGAAGCCTTATTAGACGGCCTAGATGCCTATGGAACAGATCTAGAGCCAAGGATGATAGACTATTCTGCTGGTAATCTTAAATGGCTTGAAAACATCTATCAAATAGATAATAAATATAGCCTTGAGACTGAAGATGCCACAGGCCATCAATGGAAGCATTTTGACAATGTAGCGAGTGAAACATATCTAGGTCAAGCCTATAGCTCCTACCCAGAGCAAGTTAGATTAACGACCAACATTAATAACTGTAATACTATTATTTCTAAATTTCTAGACAATATCCACGACCAATTACCTGAGGGCAAAAGAATGGCTCTTGCCCTTCCTGCCTGGAAAGAAAGAAACACAAAAAGTTTTATTAGCCTTCCTCTCCTTGACCATCTTGAAGAACTGGGGTATAATCGATTAAGTTTTTCAATTAATTCTAACGATGATTTATTTTATCATCGCGAAGGACAAATTGTAGCAAGGCAACTAATAGTAATAACTAGGAAATAATACATGTCACACGTTAAAGCTGGTGGATCAGCAAAAAATACAAGAGATAGTCCAGGTAAAAGACTTGGAGTTAAATTATATGCTGGCCAAAAAGTTACAGTCGGTCAAATCATAGTAAGACAAGTTGGACTAACAAAAAGAGCTGGAAAAGGCACAATGTTAAGTCGCAATTTCTCAATACATGCAGCTAAAGATGGTATCGTTGGTTTTAGAACTCGTAAAGTAAAAAGATTTACTGGAAGAACTGTTAGAAGAACCGAAGTTTTCGTTGATTAAATAATCTTATTAATTCTCGTAACTACATCGCCAATAACTATTTGAGACTTTACTAAATAATCATCAGCGCCTAAATCTTTGGCTTTTTGTTGATCAGATTCTTGTCCCAACGCCGTAAGCATCATAACCTTCATATTACTTGTGACAGGGGTATTTTTTAGTATGTCTAAAACATCAAAGCCATTAATTTTAGGCATCATGACATCTAGAATGATTAAATCTGGCCTAAATTCTGTAGCTATTGCTAGTGCTTCTTCTCCATCATTGACTCTTTTCACTACAAAACCTTCATTAATTAATCGATTCATATAGGCTTCAGCAAGCGCATTATCATCTTCTACTAACAATATTTTCTTTTTTTTGGTTTGATTATTTTCTTCCATAACTATAACCTATTCCTTATTTACTATTAGCGCAACATACTTTTTATAAAGCCATCAAACATAGGATGTGCTCGATTAGGACGTGATTTAAATTCTGGATGAAATTGGCTGGCCATAAAGAATTTATTTTCTGGGGCTTCTATGATCTCAACTAGGTTTTTATCGGGAGATAATCCGACTGCCTTAATGCCCCATTGTTCATATTGAGACCTGAACTCATTATTACACTCATAACGGTGTCTGTGACGTTCTACGATTGTCTTAGAGCTATATAGCTTGCGTGCTAGTGACTTTGATTCTAAATCGCAAGGATAGTTACCTAGTCTCATCGAACCACCGGTATTTTCTTTTCCCTTTTGATCATTCATCGTAGAAATTACTAGATGTTTAGAATCACTTTTAAGTTCTTCACTAGTAGCATCAGTAATTCCATAATTTCTTGCAGCTGCAATAACTGCTACTTGTAGACCCAGGCATAAACCAAGATATGAAAGATCATTTTTTAAGGCAAACATTGCAGCATCAATTTTACCTTCAATACCTCTTATTCCAAAGCCTCCAGGTACTACTATTCCATCAACTTCTTTCAGTAACTTTTCTCTTTTTGTGGCATTTGTCATGTCCTCAGCATTAATCCAAATAATCTCAACATCTGCATCATTAGACCAAGCTGCAACTCGCAATGCTTCAAAGACCGACATATACGTATCAGCATTATCTAAATATTTTGCTACCATTCCAACTTTAATGTGTTGATCATATTGTTTGGTTGCACGATCTATGACACTTTCCCATTGTTTGAGATTGGGTTTTTTAGTTTTCAAATTGAGCTTCTTACTAATTACATTCACTATGCCTGTTTTTTCTAATGTAACTGGGACTTTATATATAGTTGATTCATTAGGAATAAGAGCAATAGATTCTTCCGAAACTCCACAAAAAAGACTTAGTTTTTTTCTAATAGTGTCTCTAGCTGTTTTTTCACTTCTAGCGACTAAGATATCTGGAATAATTCCAAGGCTTCTTAGATCTCTAACTGAATTTTGTGCAGGCTTTGTCTTGAATTCTTCGCTAGCTCCAAGATATGGAACATATACTACGTGAAGATAAAGACAATTTTCTCTACCTACCCGCAAACTAATCTCTCTAATTGCTTCAATGA
Organism: uncultured Candidatus Saccharibacteria bacterium; assembly: GCA_903925195.1. The sequence goes on from CAIYEO010000107.1 coordinate 25,684, forward strand.
AACTTAATGATTCGTAGTCTCCAACTGTTCCACCTATCTCTACGATATGAACGTCAAAGCCCTCACCAGCGGCTTGGATATAGTCTTGAATCTTACTTGTTACATGGGGGATAATTTGAATTGAATGGCCCCCAGATAGACCATCTCTTTCGTCCTGAATTACATCCATAAGCACCCTACCACTCATTAAACTACTTGATTGAGTTAATTCCTCGTCCAAAAATCTTTCGTAATGACCTAAATCTAGATCAGTTTCAGCACCATCTTTTGTTACGAAACATTCACCATGTTCGCGAGGGTTTAGTGTACCAGCGTCAATATTTAGATAAGGATCACATTTTTGAATGTTAACATTCAATCCACGAGCCTTTAAAAGATTGCCAATTGAAGCGGCTGTTATACCCTTGCCTAGTCCAGACAAGACTCCACCTGTTACAAAAATAAACTTAGTCGGTTGTTTTGACACCGCTTTAACACCTCTTTTTATTATTTTGATACTACCCTATTACACGTATTAATGGCAAGTTTTTTATTAATTTCCTTTAAGAAAAGTTAATGCACTAGTTAATTGAGTATCGTTCTTATTTTTAATATCGTCAGCAGATATAGTTACTTTTTTATCTGGACTTATACCAACCTTATTAATGTTTTGGCCATTTGGTCGGTACCATTTAGCAATTGTTATCTTTGCTTCAGCTCCATCCTTAAGATTGTATATTTGCTGAACGACGCCTTTACCATAGGATTTTTCTCCTACTATAGTAGCTGCTTTATTGTCATGCAAAGCTCCGGCAGTAATTTCACTAGCGCTTGCACTTCCACCGTCGAGCAATACTACTGTTGGTATTCCTTTGAGAGTATTCTTAGTTCCACTGGCCGTATAGGTCTGAAGAACTACATCACCACTTTTCTCCTGTAAAATAGTTTGTCCGGGACTCAACCATAGATTGCAAACACTTACGGCAGCATCAACTAGGCCGCCCGGATTTCCTCTTAGGTCTAGAATTACCCCATTCACTTTACTAGTCTTGAATTGCTCTGCAGCTTTTGCGCTCAATGAAGCAGTATCCTCTGTGAATTGACTGATTTGTATGTAGCCTATATTGCCATCTAGTATCTTACTAGTCACGCTTGGAATAGTAATAGTATCCCTTTTAATTTTAAAGGATAGCTGTTGGTTGCCTCCTCTTACAATATCCAAAGTCACGAACGTATCTTTTGGTCCTCTAATTTCAGTTACAGCAGCATCAACTGAAAGATTAGCCGTACTTTTTCCGTTGATATTAGCTATTATATCCTGGGCCTTAAGTCCAGCTTTGGATGCTGGGAATCCGGCAATTGGAGATACAACTATTATTTGCCCCTGACTATTCTTGCCCATCTCGGCTCCGATTCCACTAAACGAACCGCTGATTTCATTATTGAAAGCTTGTGTATCCTTAGAACTAAAATATTCTGTATACGGGTCTTTTGCTGCCTGTGCTAGCCCTGCTTTCAAACCGTCTAGTACTTGTTGATCTGTTAATTTACCGTCATAATTTTGTTTGATTATATTATACAGCTGATTAACCGATGAATAATTTATTTTACTTGCAAGATGATTATTAACAGATGGTGACTGAGAAATACTAATATTACCATTACCGATATTAATGCCTAGGCTCAAAAAACCAAGCAAAACTATTGATATAGGAACTATTTTCAACGGCCATTTATTCAAAGACTTTAAGAAACTATTTTTTTTATGACTCATTCAATAAAAACCCTCCAATTAATTTGTCTAACGAATACTTATAATTATACTTCAGTTGGGTATTAAAAAACTAATGCGTATAAATTTATATTGAAAAGAAGTTATATAATCTCAACTAACCGCCAAAATAAATATATGTTAGATTTGAAGCATCAACCCAATGATCATAAAAATTACCATCGTAGCCATCATTATAAGAATAGACATGTACCTGCGAGCCATCAATACCAACTACCCACATAGCATGTCCAAACGACCCTCCCTCAAATATACCAACAGAACCTACCTTAGGAGTACTTCCTACTGAGAGGCCGGCATTTCTTGCGCTCGAAGGCCAATCTTTTGCATTGCCAAAAAATCGTGTACTAATTCCATAATTCTGATAAACCATCCATGCTGTATAGCTTACACATTCTCTATTACACATACCCCAACTGTCACTATAAGTACAGCCTGGAACGAAATCACTAGTATGCTCAAAGTTACAACCCCATGATCCAAACTGACCCGTGGCACTTCCAGGATATGACCCTCCACAAGTACCACTAGTAACCAGTGATCCTGTGCCATCAAGTTTTTTATTGGCTGCTGCTTGTTGCTGTCTGAGTGATGCTATAGTAGCTTGATTGGCTTGTATATCATGATTGTATTGATCTTGCTGTGATTGATTATAGCCTAATAATGATTGCTGTTGGACTTGCGCATCTGCTAATTGACTATTCTGAAGTTGCTGCTGAACTAAGGTTTGTTTCACTTGATTTTTCTGAGTATTCAGTTGATTTTGAAGATCAGCTATTTGATTTAAAGATTTTTGAATCTTACCCTCGACAGCTTTTTGATATGTCTGCTGATCTATATAAACACTTAAATTTTTTGATGATGCCAACATTTCAGTAGTACTGGTTTGACCACTAACATATATAGCTTTAACGTCTGATGCCAGAACCGTTTTTTGGTAGTCTAAATCTTTTTGAGCTTGAGCTATTTGCGCCTCTAGTTCAGTAATGCGATTTCTACTAGCATTTATATCATTCTGAATTGCATTGATTTGATTTTGTAATTTATTAATTGCATCCTGAAAACTTGATGCCTGTGATTGCAGAGAGGCTACACTCGCTTGTGTCTGTGTATTTTTATTTTGAAGTGTGTTGATTTGTTGCTGCAAACTATCTGCACTCACAAAAGGAGCGCTAACTAAAATAGACACGCCAATAAACATCAGTAAATATTTGAATTTAAATTTTTTGTTGAATATTTTTTTCATATTTAAATTTTTTATTTTATGATAACCATAACTAACATATCATAAACCCCCATAAGATGTAAATGTATTTGATTCTATTTAGATGTTTTCAATTTGAGAAAACGGCGAG
>CAIYEO010000108.1 GCA_903925195.1 uncultured Candidatus Saccharibacteria bacterium
AAAGTTTCCTGATTATCTAAGTTGAAAGCACCCAGGGCAAAATGTTCAGTTCTAGCTCTGTGCATTAACGCTCTTGCATTGGTGCAGTTTTCTTGGATTTTAGTTAAACTTAAAGGCATATATTATTCTCCTATTTCTTTTTATCTTTAATAAATATAGCTGACATCACAATATGTTTATCGGTAAGTCCAAAATGTTCGAATAGTTCATTCATTTCACCAGATTCTCCGAACCTATCCTTCATTCCAATTCTAGTCATTGGAACTGGATAATTTTCACTCAAGAATTCAGCTACTGCTCCTCCAAGTCCACCAATAATTTGAGCCTCCTCGACAGTAACTACGGCACCAGTTTTTTGAACACTAGCGAGGACTGTCACATTATCAAAAGGCTTAATCGTAGGCATGTGAATAACTTCAGCCGATAGATTATGTTTCTTGAGTTCTTCAGCAGCCTTAAGTGCTTGGTATGTCATCGTGCCAGTTGCAATAATCGTTACATCTGTGCCTTCATGGAATACGTATGCTCTTCCTATTTCAAAAGGCGTTTTATCTGTAGTAAAAACTGGAGTTGCCTCACGTGCCAGACGAAGATAATTTGGCCTTTTATCTTTTGCCATTGCTAGAGTTGCCTTCTCTGCCTCTACTGAATCGCCAGGAGCTATAACAACCATATTAGGTAGAACTCTCATGAGTGCTATGTCTTCTAGCATTTGATGTGTTGCGCCATCTGGGCCAACACTAACCCCAGCATGAGAGCCAACAATTTTTACTGGTTGGTTGTTTAGACAAATAGTAGTCCTTATTTGCTCCCAATTTCGCCCTGGGCTGAAAGCCGCATAACTACTGACAAAAGGTACCTTACCCATCGCAGCTAGACCACTACCGACTGTTACAAGGTTCTGTTCAGCCACTCCAATTTCAATAAACCTTTCTGGAAATTCAGCTTTAAATAAACTCATTTGTGTAGAATCTGTTAAATCAGCACAGGCCGCTACGACATTAACGTCAAGCTTTCCAGCAGCCAAAAGACCACGACCAAAACCTTTTTTAATTGGCTCTGAAACGACTGATTTAGTCATCGGTACAAGACTGGGGTTAATCATGAGCTTCACTCTTAATCTTTCCGCCTAGTGTTCGAAGTTCACGAAGTGCAATTAACTCCTCTTCATGATTTGGGGGCTTGCCATGCCAAGTATAGTCGTATTCCATAAAATCTACTCCTTTTCCAGGTACTGTATGGGCAATGATCATAGTTGGTTTTTCAATAATTGCTCTTGCCATAGCCGTAGCATCAATAACAGCTTCAATATCATTACCGTTTATTTCTATAACGTGCCAGCCAAAGGCTTCCCATTTTGCTTTTAGATCCTCGAGTGGCATAACAGATTCTGTTGGACCATCTATCTGTATGTTATTACGATCGGTGATAGCTATGATGTTAGATAACTTATATTTACTACATAGCATCGCAGCTTCCCAAACATTACCTTCGTCCTGCTCACCATCACCCATTACGACATAAATCCATCTGTGACTAGTTTTATTCATTCGCATAGCTAAGCTCATTCCAGCAGCTTGAGATAGACCACAACCGAGTGGACCTGAAGTGTTCTCCATTCCAGGTAATCTTTCTCTTTCTGGATGTCCTTGTAGTCTTGATCCGAACCGTCTAAGAGTCATTAGCTCTTTACGGTCAAAGTATCCAGCTCGGGCCATAGTAGCGTATCTAACAGGCACACAGTGACCGTTAGATAGTAGTAATATGTCTCTGTCTTCCCAGCTAGGATTTTTTGGATCATTTTTCATAATATCAAAATAGAGTGCGGTAAAAATATCAGCAAGACCAAGTGGTCCGGCACTATGTCCACTTCCAGCATGTTCTAGCATCTTTATAATATCCTCGCGAATATCATTGGCTATTATTTCTAAATCCTTAATTGAATGTTTACTAGTCATGCTATGCCCTCTACTAATTTATCATAAGCTTCTCTAGAATTTTCACTTCCAGCGATATAACCACCTACATCGAGGACGTCGACTCCTGCTTCTATGATTGATTTTTGAGTGTCTGGATTAATACCTCCATCCCAAGCAATTTCCAGTTCAGGTTTGAGTTCTTTTAGCTGCTTAACTTTGCCAGTTAGCTCTAAATTAGCAACTCCACCATAAAAACCAAGCTTACCAGAAAATACAAGAACGTGATCAATAAATTCTATTACTGGTGCAATAATAGCTACTGGAGTCTCTGCCAACAAGGCAAGACCAACTTTTATATCATTTTCTTTCATAGCCTTAGCAAAGCTTTGAATATTCATATCAACTTCTGCATGCACAATTACTAAATTTGGCTTTAGGCTAATAATTTCATCAATATACTGAACAGGATCCTGATACATGAGATGTAAATCTGCCAATACATTGTATGGCCAATAAATCTCACTTAAAGCTAGAGTCTTATTCGGAGAAAAAATCCCATCACTTAAATCAATATGGATTCTTTTTGCAAATTTACAATAATCTATAATGTAAGATTCATATTGTTCAGAACTTGCGGTTATTGTTGGACAAATAATCGGCATATTTATCCTAACTCGTCTAATTCACTAATACGTCTCGAAAACCTCGAAGCTCCAGCGAAAGGAGTTTTTAGCCAAGTTTCAATAATACTTTTGGCATGATCTTCATCTATGATCCTTGCCGGTAAACAAAGCACATTACTATCATCATCATTACGTGACATTTTGGCTTCAGCCAGGTCCCAAATAACACTGGCTCTAATTCCTTTGAACCTATTAGCTGCCATTGCCATACCTTGGCCACTACCACAGATAAGAATACCCATTGGCTCATTTTCATCACTAGCTAACATGTCAGCGACGACTTTTGATGCAAATACCGGAAAATCATCTTTAGGCTCAGGATTTTTATCCCCCTCATCTATAACTTCATGACCATTAGTTATTAAAAACTGTTTTATTTGAGTCTTTAAATGATGACCGTTATGATCAGAACCTAAGAATATTTTCATCTATTTTATTTTTCCAAGAATTTTCGCAGTGTCAGCTACAACTTCAACAAGTCTATTAGAATATCCCCATTCATTGTCATACCAAGCACATACTTTAAGCATATCGCCATCGATTACAGCAGTTAAACTGAGATCAACGATGCAGGAATGAGAATTACCGATAAAATCGCTACTAACTAGTTCTTCTTCAGTTACTGCTAAAATTCCCTGATAATATGGCTCCTTAGCAGCTTTTTTAAATACCTCGTTAACTTCTTCAACGGTAACTTTCTTTTTTGTAATAATAACAAAGTCACTTAGTGATACTACTGGGGTTGGTACTCGGACAGATAGGCCACCAAATATTCCAGTTAGTGCAGGTAGAGCAAGAGCTGCTGCTTTAGATGCGCCAGTAGTAGTTGGAACAATATTCTCAGCGGCAGAACGAGCTTCCCTTAAATCTTTAGCTGGAGCATCCTGTAATTTCTGGCTTGCCGTATAGCTATGGACGGTAGTCATCATAGCTTTTTTAATTCCAAAAGCTTCTTCAATAATTGATGCTACTGGGGTTATGCAATTGGTGGTACAGGAAGCGTTAGAAATTATATCCTCAGATTTTTCTAGAACATCTTCATTGACTCCAAGCACAACAGTAGTCGCACCTTCACCTTTAGCTGCAGCGCTTAGTACAACTTTTTTTGCACCTGCAGTGATGTGGGCTTTAGCCTTTACAGGATCAATAAAAAGACCAGTAGATTCAATAAC
>CAIYEO010000109.1 GCA_903925195.1 uncultured Candidatus Saccharibacteria bacterium
ACCAAAACTCAAAGTACATCCACTAAAAGGAAAATTCGCTGGCTACTGGAGTATGAGTGTTAGTGGTGATATACGTGCACTTTATATTATAGAAGGAGACACAATTGTAATTTTTGCTCTTATTGGTACTCATAGCCAGCTCTATGGCTAGATGAATTTTGTATATTGCAGTTGCGATAGCTTACACAGCGGCCCTCCAATATTCATCTGTAAAAGTCCTAATTGAAAACTATTGCAACCAATGAGCCGATTGTCGGCTCTTTCTGTTATAATAAATATATGAAAAAAAATCATTTTTATACGGAATAATTGGATTATTAGTAGGCGTAGTTCTTTCAGGATTCATTGCTGGCCAATCTGTTAATAACAACAATATAGGTATGATGAAGATTATGGGCATCGACACTAAAAACGTACATCCAACTTCAGCCGATCACAGTACAATGTCTATGGCCGACATGAACAAACAACTTAAAGGTTTAAGCGGTGACAATTATGACAAAGCATTTATCGAAATGATGATAGCTCACCATCAAGGTGCAATTGATATGGCATACCTTTCAGACGCTCGCGCTAAACATGACGAAATAAAACAACTTAGCAAGGACATAATTACAGCTCAACAAAAAGAGATTGCGGAAATGAATCAATGGCAACAGAACTGGAATTATTCGAATAGTGGTATGAACCACATGATGCACTAAAAACATTAATTCCCTATTGATAGGATAGGCTGAAGTATAGATGCGATAGCATCTATGATAGCCCGTAAGTCTTAACAATTACCCATAGTTCAGCTTACATTCAGGTAAATATTCTATATTATATTTGTTAACTTAATTACAAGGAGCAAATATATGATTAAGAACAAGATCATCGTAGGTACAACCAGCGCCATGGTAATTGCAGGAATAATATCAGGGACAACATTATTTGCTAGCGCTAACACTACACAGAAAAATAACGTTAATAAGATACCTCGTTATGTTATGACAAGCGACAGACTAGATGCTCAGGCAAAAGTTCTTGGCTATACCCAGAGTGAATTAAAAAATATTTTAAAAACAACTACACTAAAGCAGTTAGTTGCCGATAAAGGATTTACAAAGCAAGACTTTCAAACTAAAGTACGAGCTGAAGTCACAGCCGAACTGCAATCTCAGGGTTATCAGACTACTAATCTAGGTAATCATATGGGGAATAAAAAGCATCATCAAAAAAATCAATAAGAGTGAACAAATGGGCTTTGTTCTAAATACTTGTCATCCTTAACCTGTAAGCAGATAGCTTCAGCGACATTGATTCTATGAATAGATTCCCAGGGCTTATTGGCTTTAAGATTTAATCTATAGCTGCCTTGAGCGCCAGTACTTCTCATTCTTGGCGACCTAATAACTGTCCAACTTAGATCACTACTTTCAAGGAGTTGGATATGCCTCTCTCCATCTATTAGAATCTTTCTAGCAAATACACCGAAAAGAAAATGAACTAGTAATTGAGTAACGTTAATTCTGTCTCTCTTAGATTGAGCATCAGCTCCGGTTATAGTAATTATTCTTTTAATGTTATGTTTTCGCATTGATGGAATAATAATCTCCATTCCACTGGTTAGAATATTCTTTTTCTTAGTATTCCAGCTTCCCAGAGTACTAATAACAATGCTATTTCCCTTGACTGCCTTGTCTATGTCTTTTTGGTCATAAATACTACCCTCGATCACAGTAAGATTTTTGTTTTCTTGGTAAGGATTGTTCTTATGGATAAAAACAGTAACTTGGTGATTCTTTTGGAGGAGTTTGTCGACAACTAATCTACCGACTTTTCCTGAGGCTCCAAATACAACAATCTTCATAGTAATATTTAATCATTAATTTTATGATTCTTAAAACATTTGACAACTTATTATGATAAATTAGATAATCTAAACTTATGAAAATATTAAAAACCATTAATGATCCAATGTTAATTGAGCTAATAAGATTAGGCAAAATTGGCATCATTCCAACTGATACGGTTTACGGAATAGTCTGTTTGGCAACTAATAAAGATGCAGTTAGAAAACTTTATCAGACTAAACGACCTAATGAGAATAAGCCTGGAACAGTTATTGCTTCCAATATTAAACAATTAGCTCATCTTGGAATTGATAGTAATTTTTTACTATCTAATATCGAATATTTCAATCAAGGCATAACAATAATTTCTCCATTGACTAGCAGAAAGGCATATTTAAATTTTAACAATGATTATATCGCAGTAAGATTAGTAGTTAGTGGTGAGTTAAAGAGCATCTTAGACGCTACAGGCCCTTTACTTACTAGTAGCGCAAACTTGCCTGGAGCAAAAACCATAGGCAATATAGATGAAGCCCAATCTATCTTTAAAAATAATGTAGATTTTTATGTAGATGGTGGTGAGCTAAAAAACAGATTACCTTCGACTATTATTGAGATCAATAATACCCAAATTAATATCATAAGGCGAGGATCAGTAACTTTATAGATAATTTTTTTGTTATCAAAATTGAACTTAAATTTTTAATAAGTTAAGAATCTGGTTATAATAAATAGACTTGATGAATCAAAATTATCCAAATAAAAAACCTCGAACTAGAGCCCGCAGTATTGACGGTTTTGTTCAGCCCACATCATTAAAAAAGCGAACTATTAAACATGCAAAACCCATATCATCCCCCATTATCGATAAGCCAATAATGAACAAGCAACCAATAAGCAATCATTCAGAAAGAACTATGCATTCAAATCAACAAGAAAATGTTTCAAGACCAAGAAGATCATTACATACTCCCAAAAAAGCTAAACCTATTGTTGACAGAAAATTGGTTATCAGAAGAGTAATAGCTGGATTTTTAGCAGTTTTCTTTTTAATTTCCGTTACTACCGGTGGATTCCTGGGTTGGAAATTTATTGCGAATGCCCAAAAAGCCCTTGGAGGATCAATTGCATCAAATATAGGAAGCATATTCGATACCAAGCGATTAAAAGGTGAGTCTAATGGAAGAGTAAATATATTATTAGCAGGCAATTCAGCCGATGATCCCGGTCATGCAGGAGCGCAATTAACAGACTCAATTATGGTAGTAAGCATAGATACGATACATCATAACGCTGTTATTTTAAGTATCCCACGAGATACATGGGTACCCTTGCCGGATGGTGAGCATCAAAAAATAAATGCTGCCAATACTCTAGCTAATTTCAACAAGCCAAACTATCCAAAGGGTGGCATGGGATCATTGTCATACGTTGTCCAAAATAGCTTAGGTATACCTATAGATTATTATGCACTCATAAACTATACAGCTTTCAGAGATGCTGTTAATGCAGTTGGAGGTATAACTATTACAGTTGCGAGTCCAGACAAAAGAGGCCTTTATGATCCCAATATTGGAAAAGAAGATCATGGCCCACTAAAGCTACCGAATGGAGTTGTTACTTTAGATGGTCAGACTGCTTTAAATCTAGCTAGAGCTCGTGGTGACTCATATTATTCCTATGGATTCCCTCAAAGTGATTTCGACAGAACCATGCATCAAAGACAAATGCTGTTAGCGTTGAGACAAAAAGCCTCATCTGCAGGTGTAGTGTCTAATCCTGGTAAAATAAGCAAATTACTGGATGCCGTTGGTAACAATGTATCAAGCGACCTAAACTTAAGTGATATTTTGAGACTTGTTGAATTAACTAAAAATATTGGTGCTAACAATATAACTTCAGCAACCTACAATTATAGCGGAACTGATCCATTACTAGTTGGGCATCTTACAGATTCAGGACAGGATGCATTAATCCCTAAGGCGGGCATAGACAATTTTAGTCAGTTGCAACATTATTACCAAACATTGACTTCTAGTAATCCGGTCGTAAAAGAAGGTGCTCCAATTACTATTCTTAACGGGACCGATACGAGTGGAGTAGCCACTAAAGTAAAGAATACTCTAATGAGTAAGGGTGCTTTTGTAACCGGGACTTTCGATGCATCTACCAACTATCCAACTACAACGATAATAGACAACTCAAAAGGCGAAGATCCAGCAACTTTGGCTATGCTGAAGACAGTTTTTGGCAATAATGTAACTACTAAACAACTTGAAGGAAACTATAGTACGAGCTTCGTTATTATTGTTGGCTCAAATTACAAAGCTAATTAGCGTCTGCTTCAGTTTCATTTGAATCTTGCGATTGTTCTTCAACTTGCTCAGTTAGTTTGGTCTGATGAGATTTTTCAAGCTTCCAGCCAATAATACCCGCTAACGATAGCAAAATAACTGTTAAAAATATTTCCATCATCGTTATTGAATTATGGCTAAAAGTCATCAGCAACCTTTCTTTTTATTTTTCGATCAACTACTAATAACATAAAATAAAAAGCTATGGTCTGTCAATCATTATTTAGATTTTTTATATGTTTCGTAGATAAATTCTATTCCCTGATCATTAATTGGTTTGCTTTTGCTGGCCAATATAAATAAATCGTCAAACTTAGGAAAGAATTTAGTACAACCAAAATCTTTATTTATCTTAGTTATGTATATTTCGTCAGCATACATAAGTGTTTGCTCATAAATCTTTTGCCCACCTATAACCCAGACATCTTTATGGTTACTGAAAAAATCACCTAAATCAGTTACTTTTGTGAATCCTGGCTTATTGATATCTTGATGAGTCAAAACATAATTGCCGTGACTATTTGCCGGTGAGCTAAGCTCCTTGTAGACTCCTGCCCCCATTAATATGTCTGAGCTAATAATTTGATCGCGATAATATTTTTTTTCTATTGGCAAATCCCAAGGAATACCGCTTTCATTAGCGATACCATTTTTACTATCAACAGCTACTATCAATTTAATCATTCTCTATACAATATATAGAAATTATAGCCTCCAGTAAAATATTGATATTTATTTATTAAGCATAGGCTTTTACAAGGCTAACATTAATTGATATCATGATTATGAAATATGGCAAAAAATATAGTTGAAAAAATGATTGATGCTCCAGCTCAAGCTCTTGAGATGGGAGTGAATAGTGGTCAGAAAATGGCTAATGCAATGCCTATCAATGCTAAAGATTCAGCCCAGAAGGCCAAAAACTATTGGTATTTATTAGGCCCTGGTCTAACTACGGGCGCCTCAGACGACGATCCATCAGGTATTGCTACATATTCCCAAGTTGGCGCTCAATTTGGCTTCGGGCTACTGTGGATGGCTCTGTTCACTATGCCACTTATGGCCGTAGTACAGGAAATGTGTGCCAGAATCGGATTAGTAACCGGAAGAGGCCTAGCCGGAAATATTAAAAGACATTTTCCAAAATCTATTTTATATATTTCGACCCTATTATTGTTTGCGGCTAATACTTTCAATATTGGTGCAGATATTGGTGCTATGGCTCAGGCCACAAAACTACTCGTACCTCACATGAGTACAACACTAATAGTTATTGGGTTTACTATAATTATCTTATTACTTCAGGTATTTACACCGTATGTAAAATATGCAAAATACTTAAAGTGGCTTGCTCTTGTTTTGTTTGCTTATATAATTTCTACAATTCTTGCAAAACCAGACTGGATGGTTCTTTTGAAAGCTGGCGTTATTCCTCATTTAGAATTTAGTAGGAATGAAATGCTTTTAATTTGTGCAATCTTGGGAACAACCATTTCACCATATTTATTCTTCTGGCAGACATCACAGGAAATTGAAGATGAAGTAGCGGATGGTCAAAGCACCCTAAAACAAAGAATGGGTTCAAATCCTAAACAAATTAAAAAAATGCGAATCGATGTTTGGTCGGGAATGATTCTATCCAATGTAGTTATGTTCTTTATTATTGCTGCTTGTGGATCAACATTGTTTGCTCATGGCATTAATAACATTGGTACTGCATCGCAAGCAGCAGAAGCACTTAGACCATACGCTGGAAATTATAGCTACTGGTTATTTGCGGTTGGAATAATAGGTATGGGCTTCTTAGCCATACCAGTGCTAGCAGGTGCCAGCTCTTATGCTATAAGTGAAAGCCTAGGCAAGAAACAAGGCCTGAATCATAAACTAGGACAGGCTCACACTTTTTACGGAGTTATCATAATTTCCATGTTAGTTGGACTAGGTATGAATTTCATAGGTCTAAATCCAATTAAGGCATTAATTTATTCAGCTATCGCTAATGGAGTTGTTGCTCCTGTAATCCTAATTATTATTATGCTGCTTGCAACTGATAAGAAAATTATGGGTGAATGGAAGAATAAAAAGTCTTCGACTATTATTGGATGGGCTACTACTGGGATGATGGTAATAGTCGGACTTGGTGCCATTTATTCTATTTTTCCACAATAAGAAGCTTAGCTTAAGCTTCTTCTAAGAATTATTTTTTATTATATTAATGTATCAATTTTCTAAAAGAAAGGAGCCTTGATATGTTAAATAAAAAATATATAATTAGCCAGTTCGATGAATTAGGGTCTCAGAAATTTAAACGCAAGCAAAGATTTTTACGAAAACTAGAACACAAACTTTATTTTGCTCAAATGAAAAAAAGAAGAGCACATAAAAAGAATCTCAATCTTTTTTATGAATAGTTTATTGCAATTGAGTTGACACACATTATCGATTTGTGAGATAACCGATTGATATGAATGAAGTTAAAAATAGTGGTATTGATTCTGGATTATCAAAAAAACAATTCAAAGGCCAAGATGTTGCGTTAGCTAACAAAGAACTTGGCTTGTACGCTGTATTCGATGGTGTAGGAAATAAGGAAAATTCACTAGAGGCAGCCTTAATAGCATCAGCCTCAATTCAAGCAAGTGTTGAAAGAAGCTTAGATAAGTCCGTTCATAATTCTCCACACAGCTTAGTTGAAGCTATTCACGCTGCTCACCAAGAAATTGTTATAGAAAGTGCCTTTCGACCAATGGGCTCAACCACAGCTACTGTAGTTAAGTTAACAAGAAGTTCAGATAAGTTATTCCTGGCCTGGGTTTCTGTAGGAGACTCTAGATTATACATAAGACCAAAGAATGGCAAATTGATGCAATTCAGCAGAGATGAAAGTAGCGGAATATACGTAGATAATTGCCTAGGCGACGAGAAACATTTTCACGAAGTCAGTCAAGAAGGCTTAATGGAACTAGAAAAAGGCAGTGAAATTGTTATTGTTAGCGACGGAGTATTTGGTAATGAAAAGGATGATCTAATTAGTTTAGAAGAAATTGATAAAGCGCTCCTAAAGTCACCAACTGCTCAACAGGCTGCTGATGAGCTTAATCGAATTTCGAAAAAAGATGACGATAAAACTGCTATCGTTTTAAGAATTAATTAATACCTTCGTATAATCCACCGTTTTGATCGAGTTCATTTATGAGTGCCATATTTGAATCAAAACCAAATCTACTACCAGTTAAAAATATGAAGGTGTTAGGATCGGAGTCCTCTAAAATACTAATATAGCCGATGTTTCTGGCAAATAAAATTGCTTCTAAAGCTTTCTCCTGACGATCTATAGGTACCCAGGTCTCAATTGTTTTACGCAGCGAACTAGGATCAAAGGGATCTATGTTTAATTTTATGTATTCGAAATTATCGGTGTATCTATAACCTTTTCGCATAAAATATAGATTATAGATTCCAACCTATAAATGCAAGCATAAGTTTTTAGGACTATATCTATTCAGTTATCAGTATAGATAATCTAGCAATAAGATTAGCTATTTCAGAAGCAGGTAATTTTGCTGCTTGTTGTTCGATTTTTTCAATTGCTGTTTCAGCTTTTAAATTATCTTCTGGCATTTTTTCAGCGATTACAAGTCCTCTTCCGACTACAAAAAATTTTTTGTCGGCATCTTCGACAACAAGATCTTTTTGACTATGTCTAGGTACAGGAACGGGTCTTAAAACATGTGCGTTAGTAATGCCTAGCATAGAGGTTATTTCTGTTAGACCTAAAGCTAGTCTAGGATTTTTAAAGTCACTAAGACTTGTTGAAGTCTCAATCGTTAGATTTGCAACTTCTTTTCTTGATTCGATTATAGGAACTCTACCAGGTCTTCGTTTATTCATTAACATATATTAACATATTGTTTATTTTTTTGCAATAATTATATTCGGCACTTATGCCATGAATACAAGTATCTATTTAGTTCAATATAATCAAACTCTAGAACTTTTAATTATTTCTTTTCTTGCCATTCTTAACCGCATGTTGCAAAATTATTGAAACTCTTTCCATATCTTCGGGTGTCAACATATTTCCTGTAGATATTTTCGGGATTATATCATGACGACTTGAAGAAGTTACATACCAGCCTAACTGACCAGTTCTTTCTCTGCCCTTTCGGCTAGTAACGTAAATTTCTGTTTCTGCAAATCTTGTATCACCTTTAAGAATTATCATAACTCCGTCAACACAATTTAGCCATGCTTTAGTATTTACTCTGAAGTTATATTTTCCATCTACAAATGTTTCTAAGCCAATATAATCATCATCTCCCATAGAATCTCTTTCTACACCTTCAAAAACTATATCATCAATCACTGAATCAAAAGTCATTAATCCAACTTCTTCCGAACCTCTCGATTGAGGATGCCAATTTTCAGGATTATCGTTTAGAATATTTATGTAATCTTCCACACTCCTAGTAAGTTCATGTGCACTCCTTTCAACCTCAATTCCTCTTTCGAGTAAATGGGCGCTGATTTCTCTAAGTGACTCTGATTGTTTAGGTTCGGTTTCATGAGGTGATGCTGACTGTTCTCCCTCAAGATTAATAGTTTTTCCGTCTGCCTCTGCCTCTTGTTTGGCAGTTTCTATATATTCTGGTAGATGGTCTTCCACGTGTTGTTTTGCTCTCATCCTAGCCAGGTCACTACTATCTTGAGCTTTATCGAAACTTTCTCCTGGCTTTTCGTCAATTAGCCAACTACCATACGCTAGTGGTATATATTCTGGATCTTCTCTTTGGCCTTTTTCATTTTCTAAATCCACCTCATCCATTTCTTCTTGAGCGGCTTTATTTTTTTGTTTAACTTCAAGCAGATCATTTTTTGCAGTATCGAACCTTTGTTCAGCTCTTCTATGCTGATCTTGAAGTTCTATAGCTTTCTGATTATCTTCAGGGCTTAGTGGCATTTGCTGTTCGGTTGTTTGTGGGTCGGTTGAAGTAGTAATATTTTCAACACTACTGGTCGATTCAGGAGAACCTTCCATATGTTCTTCTGGAGTATTTAATGGATCAAATCGTGGTGTGTCTTCTGACATAATTTTATCTTTCATTATTTTTATTTTTATAATTTCTTATTTTTATAATACTCTGCTTATTTTCTGTTTGTCAACTTCTACTATTTGTTTTCCATATCTCTATAGTGTCGAATTAACTACTTGTAGACAAGGTATAATTGCCTTATATTCATATATATTACTAGCCATATCTGTGCAGCAAATTAGATTAATTAATCACTATGCTATTTTTTGATATTTTTTGTTTTCTGTTTGTATTGAGTCGATAGAAAAAATACCGTTAAACCAATAACTATTATACTAATTATAATTCTTAGATAGTTTGGCGAATGGGTCTGGCAAATGTCAAGACATGGGACATATTTAGCTGATAGGTAGAAACTTGTAAAACTGAAAATACCGACTGTTGTCAATTCTATAATTAGTGACGATATAAGAAATTTTTTCATAAACTAAGCTAATCTGAAACAAATATGCTTTGGTGCGCCCGGCAGGATTCGAACCTGCGACCTTCTGGTTCGAAGCCAGACACTCTAATCCGCTGAGCTACGGGCGCATGATATGCAATTATACAGTATCTGTTTTAATATCGCTCACAACTGAATTGTTGAGTGTACTATTATTTGTTGCTTCTGACAAATCTACGAAGGTATTTTTATCCTTCATGAATGCCTGGGGTGGTAGTTGGTCTGATCTTGTCTTGAGCCCTTGGACCCTTTTGACAGCCGTTCCAATAGCTAAGAACTCAATTAGATTATCATCCAATTGGTATATGTAAGTTTTAATACCGAGGACATCATCAGCCCCAATGGCCTGAGCTTGTTCCTTAACACGACTAAATGACTGTTCCCTGGCCTGATATATCAATTGTGTTAATGTGTTTATTTCACCCTTAACAAAGCCCCTAATGGCAGCCTTAATGCCACCTACTATACCCAGTGAATATACCGAGGTTCCGAGAATTAGCTTTAAGGGAACGAAACCAATTTTTGTGACATTCCACATTTCCTCGGCAGTTAAGTCGCTTGTAACAATTCCTCCTGCTGCTTCAGCATACTGAGATATTTGCTCCGAGTATGAAGCCGTGCCAATCATAACCATTTCTTTTATGCCCTTTAGTCCAATCGGAACAATTGTCGTCTTTATACCAACTATACTATTTGCTCCTGACTTTCTAGCTTCTTCGGTTATTCTTTCTAGTGCCAAATTTCTAGTTGTATTGAAGATATTACTATACTGAGTTATTTCTCCTCTAACCATCTCCTTGAGCTCTCCAATTATACTCTTGCCAATTCCGATTGAATAAGCAACATTACCAAATACAAATTTAATTGGTATATAGCCCGCATCGACCTGGCAAAAAAATTCTTGCCCATCAGATGATGATGTAATAGACGGAGTAAGCTGCTTATCGATGCGGTGTATTGTTGATCCGATAGATAAGAATTCAATATTGCCCGGATGAAAGACCAGTTCGCTCGTTAAGCCAGTTGCTCCATTTCCACCATTGCTAGCAATTTCTTTTTCAAGTCTGTTGATAGCTTCTATTCGCCCTCCGGCAATCATATTCGTCATTTGCTTAATCTCACCACCGACAATATTTTTAACTCCAGCTAACCCACTGCCAATAAAACCAATCGCATATACACTATTTCCAACTACTAAATTACCAGGCTCGAATCCAATTAAACTTAAACAATATAATTCATTTCCAGATAGACCAGTATACCTAGTACCAGAAGTAGAAAAATTTGAAGCTATTTGATTAGCGTCTTCTGCTTGATCCTGTTTAAGAGTTTCATCCATACTTACTTAATGTTAGCATAAACATAATCAGTAATGAGTATATTATTCAGATGTCTGATCTTGTTTTTTTGGTTTTACTGATGTTTTGTTTTTTTGGTTTGAATTTAATTGTTGAATTGTCTGATTTAAAATATTAGCAAAAGTTTTAGCCTGTTCTGTGCTCATACCAATTCTTGATACGGTTTGAGATTGATAAGCACCATTAGGCTGTTGCATGAAGTTAATTACTAAGCCGTTCGGATTAGCGACTACTTCTGTTTTATCACTATAAATAACTTTTGTATCGATTGGAATCATTAGTAGTATCGGAGGATACTTAATTATATCTTCATCAATGACAGGGTTTGTTTCTGAAGCGTATCCAGCCTGATCCCATAGTTTGGTGGCATCATCGTCTGAAAGTTTAAAATGTGCGATTAATAGCAGAAGAATATCTTCAGTTGGGCGCTTTTTACCATTTTCAATTAAGACGAGCTTTTGCTCATCAATCTCTACGGCACCACTAACTTCAGATATGCTCTGATTAAACCTTTGTCTGTGTCTTTGGAGGCTCAGACCTAAGCTCTTGAATGGGTAATCTCCTGGCTTACTTATACTCATATTACTAATATTAGCCCCGTAACCATAGCCATGCAAGTAAAAAAAGTTATAATAAGTATTATGAAGGTTATGCAAAATACAGATTTACGACTATATTCAACAATGAGATTAGGGGGTAGAGCCGATTTTTCAGCAGTTATAAGCAACAAAAATGATCTCGTTGAAGCTGTTAATTTTGCTAAAGATAATAAATTAGAAATAGTAATTATTGGCAAAGGTAGTAATGTTATTTGGAAAGATGAAGGATTTAGCGGATTACTTCTAATCAATGAAATCAATTGGATAGAAGAAGAAACTCATCCTGATGGCTGGCTATTCACTGTTGGGTCGGGCTATAACTGGAACGATTTAGTCATGCACACTGTCAAAAAAGGACTTACAGGTATTGAGGCATTAGCTTTAATTCCAGGAACAGTTGGAGCTACGCCTATACAGAACGTCGGTGCTTATGGACAAGAGGTATCTAATACTATAGTTAATATTGAGGCATACGATCTCAAAGAAGATAAATTTGTTAATATTAGCAATCGAGAATCAGAATTTGGCTACAGAACAAGTCGGTTCAAAACCAAAGATAAAAAAAGATTCATTATATGTAGCGTAAGTTTTAAATTAACGAGCGAAAGACCTAATGTTCCCTTGTATCCTTCGGTTCAAAATTATTTTGATGATCATAAAATTACCGACATTAATCCTAAAACTATCAGTAGTGCAGTCATTGAAATTAGAACTAGCAAATTACCGAACCCTAATATAGTTGCCAATAATGGTTCCTTCTTTTCTAATCCAATAATTTCACAAGAACATTTCATTAACTTGCAAAAACAATTTGAGGATATTGTCTATTGGCAGACAGAGAATGGACAATATAAATTATCTGCAGCTTGGTTAATCGATCATGCTGGTTTCACTAATTATTATGACAAAGAAACAGGAATGGCAACTTGGCCAAAACAATCACTAGTTCTTATTAATAAACATGCAAAAACTACAGCTGATTTACTAAAATTTAAAGATAAGATTACTAAAAAAGTTTACGAGTTTTTTAAGATAAATTTAGAACAAGAGCCCGAGCTTCTTCCTTAACTATCGCTAGGAAGAGGAAATTGTTTAGAAAAAGTTGTCACTTCTTTTTTTAGCTTTTGCAATATCTTTTCATCGTCATGGTTAGTAATTGCTTGTTTCATCCAGTCGGCAATTTTGCTCATATCATCTTCTTTTAAGCCTCTTGTAGTAATAGCAGGTGTGCCAAGTCTGAGTCCACTAGGTCTGAAAGGAGGTAATTTATCATCTGGTATTGAATTACAATTAGTAGTTAGTCCAATTTTATCTAAGACATCTTGGGCATCTCTACCACTCATATCAAAGCTGGCTGGCATATCTATCATAATTAGATGGTTGTCTGTTCCACCAGTAACTAATTTAAAACCATTACGCAATAACTCTTCAGCCAATTTTTTAGAATTTTTCAGAATCTGTTCAGCATAAACATGAAAACTTGGATCCAAAGCCTCACCAAAAGCTACAGCTTTAGCGAGAACGTTATTCATATGAGGACCGCCTTGCATCCCAGGAAATACTTGTCGATCTATAAGTGTAGGTAGATTTTCAATTGTTTTTTCTGGGGCTCTAAGTGGATTACTGACTATCCCCTTTGATAGAATTAAGCCGCCTCTAGGGCCCCTAAGAGTTTTATGGGTTGTGGTTGTTATCACATGAAAGCCATAGTCGAATGGATTAGGCAAAGCCTTACCCGCTATTAATCCAGCAATATGTGCCATATCAGCCATTAAAACTGCTCCAACCTCATTTCCTATATCAGCAAACTTCTGGTAATCGAGGCTTCTTGGGTATCCACTAAACCCAGCAATAATGATTTTTGGTTTCTCTTTTAAAGCGACCTCTCTCATAGCTTTATAATCAATTTCACCAGTTTCGATATTGGATAGCCCGTATCTAATAAACTTATATAATTTAGCACTGGAGGTAACAGGTGCTCCGTGGGTTAAATGACCACCGTGATCAAGTCGCATTGCCATGACTGTGTCTCCAGGTTCTAGCCATGCCTGATAAACGGCCATATTAGCTGGAGCTCCACTTAGTGACTGTACATTGGCATGATCAGCATCGAATAGCTTCTTGGCTCGCTCAATAGCAATAGTTTCAATCTTATCAGTATTTTCCTGTCCACCGTAATATCTTTTTCCAGGATAGCCTTCAGAATACTTATTGGTTAAAACGCTACCAAGGGCTCGAAGAACATCTTTTGAAACATAATTCTCACTGGGTATAAGCTCTAAACCTTCTCTTTGTCTATTCTCTTCTGCTTCCAATAAATGCTGTAGTGTTTTGTCTTTCAAAAGAAATCTCCCTTTAATATAATAAGTTATTATTAATTGTAGCAATTACTTGCGTGAGAGCATATAATAAAAAACACATATTAAATAAAAAAATACACAAAATACCATATATGGTATAATTATAGACATATGAACGACACTAATGAAAAAATTGGGAAATTAATTTCTCATATAAGGCAAGAAAAAGGATTAACTCAGTCTGCATTTGCACATAGACTTGGAACTAGCCAATCTGCTGTTAATAGAATAGAACATGGCAAACAAAATCTCAGTCTAGAAACACTAGGTCGCATTAGTGACGTCCTAAATAAACAAATTGTTAGTATCTCTGGTGAATCAGTAAGCCTAAGAATCGAAGGTGGTCATGAGCTTAAAGGTGAAATAGCTGTAAAAACAAGCAAGAATGCAGTTGTTGGTATTCTCTGCGCTAGTTTAATCAACAAAGGAACAACCAGAATCCAAAAAGCTCCTAAGATTGAAGAAGTTAATAGATTAATAGAAGTACTCAAGAGTATAGGGGTCGGTGTTAAGTGGATAGATGATACCGACCTAGAAATAAAACCTCCTCAAAAAATAGATATTGAACTCATGAATAAGGCATCTGCAAAAAAAACTAGGAGCGTTATTATGTTTATTGGATCATTAATGCATAGCTTTAAAGACTTTAGTATTCCCTATGCTGGCGGCTGTGAACTTGGACGCAGAAGTGTTTTGCCACACATATATGCACTTGAAGAATTTGGAGTAAAGATTGATGCAAAAAGTGGCCATTACCAAATACATGTAAATAAAAAACTACCCAAACGATCAGTCGTACTATATGAATCAGGCGATACTACTACCGAGAATGCTCTTATTGCTGCGGCTGGATTTGATGGCGAAACAGTTATTAAAATGGCAAGTGCTAACTATTCAGTTCAAGATTTATGTTTTTACCTAGAAAAGCTGGGAGTTAAAATTCAGGGTATCGGGACTACCACCCTAACCATTAGAGGCGTAGAAAATATTAAGAAAAACGTGACTTATTATCCAAGCGAGGATCCAGTTGAGGCCATGACTTTCATAGCAGCCGCAGTCACGACTAATTCATCTATTAAAATTAAACGCGTACCTATTGAGTTTGTTGAACTTGAGCTGCTTAAATTGGAAAAGATGGGTCTTATTTATAAAACTTCTGAATTATATAAAGCAGAAAATAACCAAACAGATCTAGTTGACTTAACAATATACAAACATGATGGCAAACTAAAAGCTGCTGAGGAGAAATTATATGGAAGACCATTCCCTGGTTTAAATATCGACAATCTACCTTATTTCGTGCCTATTTGCGCCGTTGCAGAAGGTCGTACTTTGATACATGACTGGGTTTATGAGGACAGAGCCTTAATGTTTACTGAGATGAAAAAAATAGGGGTTGATTTAGATCTTGCCGATCCTCACCGAGCTTATGTCAACGGACCAACAAAATGGCGCTCAGCAGACATAAACTGCCCCTCCGGCATAAGACCAGCCGTTATTATACTTATAGGAATGTTAGCCGCTAATGGAATAAGTATGCTGAGAAATGTATACACAATAAATAGGGGGTATGAGGATTTAGCAGCAAGACTAAATAGTATCGGTGCAAACATCACTGTTTTACATGAACTATAAATGCTAATATAATGTTATAATATATTTTTGTTAGCGTATGCGGGTGTTGTATAGTGGCTAATATGCTAGCCTTCCAAGCTTGAGACGCGAGTTCGATTCTCGCCACCCGCACCAAACAATACCGCCCTGATAGCTCAGTTGGATAGAGCAGGAGACTTCTAAGCTCAAGGTCGGGGGTTCGAATCCCTCTCAGGGCACCATATCGTGTCAATAATTTGTAAGTTATAAATATTTTCAGTATAATTACCTCTGTTGATAACCCATAAAGTTAATCAATTAATAATTTATGGCGGGAGTAGCTCAGTTGGTTAGAGCGCCGGGTTGTGGTTCCGGAGGCCGTGGGTTCAATTCCCATCTTTCGCCCCAAATAAACTATTAACAGAAAGAATTCATGAAATATATTTCAACCCTTTGGACATTTTTAAAGAAATATAAGTTATTTACAATTGCAGTATTAGCACTTATCGCAGGACTCATCTTGTATTTCTCTAATTTGCACAAAGCATCCTTATGGTTGGTTTCTGTAGTCGCAATTATCGAAGTTATGCCACTGCTTTGGGGAATGGTTCAAAGTCTAAGAGATGGTACTTACGGGATAGATATTTTAGCAGCAACTGCTATCATAAGCTCCGTCATACTCAAAGAATACTGGGCAGCTATAGTAATAGTAATCATGCTCACCGGTGGAGCTGCACTCGAAGACTATGCTGAGCATAGAGCTGAAACAGAATTAGATGCCTTGCTATCTAAAGCCCCACAAATCGCTCACGTACTGAGAGGTCAAAAGACAATAGATGTTAAGGCATCAGAAGTTCAAACTAATAATAAGATAGTCATCAGGCCAGGTGAGCTAGTTCCAGTTGACTGTGTCATTCTGGAGGGTAAAGCTAGTTTTGATCAATCTAGTCTAACTGGTGAGAGTATGCCAGTATTTAAAAAGATCAATGATGAGCTACTTTCTGGATCAGTTAATATGGATGGTTCAATTACTGCAAGAGCTTTAAGACCAGCAGCTGACAGTCAATACGAACAAATAATAAAGCTAGTAAATGCTGCCAAGAATAGCCAAACTCCTTTCGTCCGCTTAGCAGACAGATATAGTATTCCCTTCACGCTAATATCCTTTGGAATAGCTATAGGAGCCTGGGTTCTTAGTGGGCAATCAATCAGGTTTGTTGAAGTATTGGTAGTTGCAACCCCTTGTCCTCTAATACTCGCAGCCCCTATTGCGGTAATCTCCGGTATGAGTAGAGCTGCCAAAAACGGTATTATTATCAAAAGCGGTGGCGCTCTTGAGAGGCTGGCCGAAGCTAAAACTATAGGCTTCGACAAGACAGGAACATTAACCACCGGCGTAGCTACTATAAAGGAAATTAAACTATTTAATGGCTTTAAGAAAAATGAAGTATTAAAATTTGCAGGATCAATTGAACAAGATTCAAATCATATACTTGCTCTAGCAATAGTTGGTGAAGCAAAAAAGAATAATGTTAATCTTTCGAAAGCTCAAAAAGTTACAGATTACTCAGGTACCGGAATAGAAGCAGTTATTTCTGGCAAGAAAGTCTTAGCTGGTAATTACACTCTTATGCATAATAAATCAATTGAGATGCCTAAAGGTTATAACTATAAAGAGAACCAGGACACTGTTACCTATGTAGCTATAGACAAAGTTATAGCCGGTATTATAACTTTCGATGACTCAATACGCCCAGAAGCTAAACAAACTATAGATAGATTAAGAAGTCTTGGTTTTAAGCACATGATTCTAGTAACTGGTGATATTGAAAAGAAGGCTAAACTTGTAGCAAAAGCATTAGGTATCACAGAGATACAGGCTGAAGCATTGCCTGGAGACAAGATAAGAGCCATAGAAGCGATTACGAACCGCCCTGTAGTGTTTGTTGGTGATGGAGTTAACGATGCGCCAGTTCTAACCTCAGCAGACGTAGGCATAGCGCTAGGAGCTCAAGGTAAGACTGCAGCTAGTGAATCAGCCGATATGGTAATTATGCTCAATGATTTTAGTAAAGTAGCCAAAGCAAGAGAAATAGCCAAGCGAACTTTCTCGATTGCTCAACAAAGTATTGTTATTGGTATTGCTATGAGCGTAGTACTAATGATCATATTTTCAACTGGTAAATTTAGACCTGTTTACGGAGCATTATTACAAGAAGTAGTGGATGTATTCGTAATCTTTAATGCACTTAGAGCGCACGGATCTTGGAAAAAAGTCAGCGCTAAAAATTCTTAAGAGCTATTAATATAGTTAAAGGTATTACTAGATTATCTATACCACCGTCACAAAAACTCTCAACAAAAGTAGCTATTGGTGGAAGTAATAATATCATTATAAGACTAGGTGCACGAGCAGACAATGCATAATATATAACTATTATAATCATTGTTGTAACTAGAAAAACTGCTGATCCAACTAAACTCTTATGCGCTCCGAAGACTCTATACTTTGTAGTTGTGCCATATCGCTTGCCAATAATAGCAGCTAAGCCATCTGCAAGACTGAGAGTTAAAACCGATGCCATAAAAATATACTTATCATGAGTCAAAAGAGCAGTAAAGCCAATGCCTAATGAAAAGTATATTTCTCCTAAAGATTGTCTATCTAACTTCTTTACTGACGAGAACAAAGTAATCTTTTTAGATATAAAACTAAGAGTTCTAGCCATTAAAATCCCAACAAGGAATAAGACGACCAAAATATAGATTTGATTCCAAGATAAAAAGAATGGCCAAAATGCTATGAAGACGCCAAGGGATATATGAAGAAACTTTCTAATTAGTTCATGGCTGATCTTTTGGTGTCTCCAAAGAATCTCTGTGATTCCAAACAGGACAACTATTCCTATTACCGCATAAAGAAGATTAATCATCAAACTATATGTTACTGTTTTTTATATATTTAAACAAAATTAAATTCAAGCTAATACGTTTTTTGGTCGGGGTGGCCGGACTCGAACCGGCGACCTCTGCGTCCCAAACGCAGCGCGCTAGCCAACTGTGCCACACCCCGC
>CAIYEO010000110.1 GCA_903925195.1 uncultured Candidatus Saccharibacteria bacterium
AAAAAGTTAATTTTAAAACCTTTTAGGGTGGAATACTAGCCCAACCCCTTGTATAATGCCCCAAATGGATCTGTCACACATTAGAAACTTTTGTATTATCGCTCATATCGATCACGGTAAGAGTACGCTTGCCGATCGGCTTCTTGAGCAAACCGGTACTGTTGAGATACGTAATATGAAAAGTCAGCACCTGGATAAGATGGATCTCGAGCGTGAACGGGGAATTACTATTAAGCTAGCCCCAGTTAGAATGAAATATAAAGGCTACGAGCTTAATCTTATAGATACTCCAGGACACGTAGACTTTAGCTATGAGGTATCTAGAAGTCTTAATGCCTGTGAAGGTGCAATCCTAGTTGTTGATGCATCACAGGGCATTCAGGCTCAAACTCTGGCTAATGTATATCTTGCAATGGCAGCTGATCTTGAAATTATTCCAGTTCTCAATAAGATTGATCTACCCGCGGCTGATGTCGAAAAGGTCACCCGCGAAGTCATTGGTCTTCTTGGTTGTAAAAAAGAAGATATATTACTGGTCAGCGCTAAAACTGGTGTTGGCGTAGACACAGTTCTCGAAAGTATTATTGAAAAAGTTCCACACCCAGTTGGCGCACCTGAAAAAGCCACTACTGCCTTGATTTTTGACAGTTACTACGATGACTACCGCGGGGTTATTCTCTACGTTAGAGTTGTAGATGGACAAATCAAAAAAGGCGCTAATATCAAAATGATGTCTACGGGATCTAATGGTATCGCCCTGGAAGTGGGAAATTTGGCTCCAGAAATGAGCTCACAACCAGCTCTTCTTTGTGGAGAAATTGGATACATAGTCACTAACCTTAAAAGCACTCGTGAAGCTAGAGTTGGTGATACTGTAACCCTGCAATCTGATCCTGCTGAAATTTCATTACCTGGGTATAAAGATGTTATGCCATTTGTTTATGCTGGATTCTTTCCTAGCACGAATGAATACTATAAGACCCTAAAAGACGCTATAGATAGATTAAGTCTGAGCGATTCAGCCTTGCAGTTTGAGCCAGAAAATTCTTCAGTTCTAGGACATGGGTTTAGAATCGGTTTCTTAGGTCTTCTTCATATGGATATAGTCAAGCAAAGACTGGAGCGCGAATACGACCTTGATCTAATTATCACCAACCCATCAACAGATTATAGGGTCGAGCTTACTAGTGGTGAGAAAATAGTTATAAAGTCTGCTTCAGAACTTCCAGATGTTAGTACAGTTCTCGAGATTAAGGAACCTTGGGTTAATGGTGAAATAGTCCTACCTAAAGATTATTTGGGCCCAATACTGCAGTTAATAGTTCAAAGACGTGGATTACAGAAAAATATAAGTTATGTAGATGCTGATCTTGCGATAATTAATTTTGATGCCCCGCTAGCTAATTTACTAACAGATTTTTATGATCAGCTTAAAAGCCTAACTAGTGGTTACGGGTCATTTAACTATGACATAAGCGACTATAGGGCTGAGGATCTTGTGCGAGTAGATTTCTATATTGCTGGTGAAAAAGTTGATGCCCTAGCTATTATTGTTCATAGAACTGAAAGTGTAGCTATTGGTAGAGTTGTAACTGAAAAATTAAAAGATGTAATACCTCGGCAACAATTCCAAGTTAGTCTTCAGGCAGGAATTGGCGGAAGATTT
>CAIYEO010000111.1 GCA_903925195.1 uncultured Candidatus Saccharibacteria bacterium
GAATAAACAATTTGATATAAAAGCAAATAATGATGATCTGCAACGAGTTTTAGGTTCACTAGATAAAATATCTAGGTAAATTGAAATTTTTTTGAAGATGAAAGATTGATAATGTCTCATCAATTGACACAGATACATGATTGGGTAGAGAAAGCAGCCAAAAAAATTGATCTAGAATTCGCTCATTAGGGTACAAAAATCCGATTATAAGAATAGATGGTCTTCTATATAGTATGATATGTATATGATTCTCACGATGACAGAAGTTGCCAATAAACCAAATATCTTTACTAAAGTGATTCAATTAATAATGACGAAAAAGTAATTTTTTGACCAGTCTTATTTACTAAACACTTAAAATCACTTATGCTAAAACAATGGGTTTAAAAAACAACCAAAAAGTTTCTCGTATAGTTGAATTAATATTGATAATTTTAATAATTTTCGTTATTACAGCTATTGGCTATCTTTTATTGAATAAAAATAAATCTAGCTTTTCAGCTGTCAATAAAGAAGTAACATTTAGTGGTACGATTATGAAAGTTTCTAATTGTTCGACTTCTATTGGTGGTTCATCCTGCACATGGCTAGTCGATAATATCACTGTTGATTGGTATAGTTCCTACTTCCCAGGAGAAATGAATAAATCGGGTAGCATAATAGGTAGTCTAGAAATTGATTCGCCATCGATTGGCCAAGGAATTAATACGGGTAATTCAAGTTCAAGAACTGACTCAACAGATATTGGTAAAAAGGTTAAGGTATATGGGAAGACGATAAGCCCCAATCATGTAACAATATTTGGTAAACAAAGTTATTATATTAAAGTACTATAAATATTGATCTAGAATTCGCTCACTAGTGTCTTAGAATCAAATTCTAACCCGAGCCAAGAACTGTGATAACCTAATTGATCTTTACTGAGAGCTTAATAGCTAAATGACACTTTACAAATAACGACTTATTCTTTATACTAATCAGGTAACAAGTACATTTTATTTAATTTGTACTGAATTTATATAAATTATTAATCTATAAATAGCAGGAGTTATAAATAGTATGGCAGAAAATTTTGACAGAAGTAAACCTCATGTAAACGTCGGCACAATGGGTCACGTTGATCATGGTAAAACAACACTAACAGCAGCAATTACTACAGTACTTTCTAAGAGATTACCAAGTAACATCAATAAGCCAATCGCTTATGATCAAATTGATAATGCTCCTGAAGAAAAGCAACGTGGTATTACTATCGCTACTTCTCACCAAGAGTATGAAAGCGAAAAAAGACACTATGCTCACGTAGACATGCCTGGTCACGCCGACTATATTAAGAACATGATTACTGGTGCTGCTCAAATTGATGGTGCTATCTTAGTTGTATCTGCAGCTGATGGTCCTATGCCTCAGACTCGTGAACACGTACTGCTTGCTAAGCAAGTTGGTGTTCCTTCAATTCTAGTATTCATGAACAAGATGGATCTTGCTGATCCAGAACTAACTGATCTAGTTGAAGAAGAAATTCGTGACCTACTAGCTAAGTACGAATTCGACCGAGATTGTC
Organism: uncultured Candidatus Saccharibacteria bacterium; assembly: GCA_903925195.1. The sequence continues at coordinate 1,565 of CAIYEO010000111.1, forward strand.
CTATTATCCGTGGTTCAGCTACTAAAGCTTTAGCTGGTGACAAGGAAAACGAAGACGCTATTATGGAACTAGTTTCTGCAATGGACAGCTATATCCCTGAACCTAAGCGTGTTTTAGACAAGCCTTTCCTAATGCCTATTGAGGACGTTTTCTCAATCAAGGGTCGTGGAACTGTTGCAACTGGACGTGTTGAACAAGGTATCGTTAAAGTTAACGAAGAAATTGAAATCGTTGGAATCAAAGATACGACTAAGAGCGTTGTAACTGGTGTTGAAATGTTTAAAAAGAATCTAGATCAAGGACAAGCTGGCGATAACGTTGGTATCCTACTTCGTGGTGTTGAGCGAGACAACATTGAAAGAGGACAAGTTCTTGCTAAACCTGGTTCAATTACTCCTCATACTGAATTTGATTCAGAAGTATATATTCTTACTAAAGAAGAAGGCGGCCGACATACTCCTTTCTTCAAGGGATATAAGCCACAGTTTTACCTACGAACTACTGATGTTACTGGTGAAGTTGAACTTCCTGCTGACAAAGAAATGGTTATGCCTGGTGATACTATTACCTTTAAAGTAAAATTACTAGCTCCAATCGCTATGGAACAAGGTTTACGCTTCGCTATTCGTGAAGGTGGACGAACTGTTGGTGCAGGTGTTGTAACAAAGATTGTTAAATAAGGAATCTAAACTTAGATAAACTAATTTATTATGGCTGATACAACAACTAAGAAACCTGAAGTTAAGCAAAGAATTCGTATTCGTTTAAAGGCTTATGATCATAAAGTAATTGATCAAGCTGCAAAACAAATCATAGATACTGCTCTTAGAACTGGTGCAACGCTGGCTGGACCTATTCCATTGCCTACCGAACGCAACTCTTTTACTGTCATTAAGAGTCCTCACGTCTACAAAAAAGGACGTGAGCAATTCGAGATGCGAATTCATAAACGTTTAATAGACGTCTATGATCCTACCGCTAAGACTATTGATTCACTCACAAACCTAAGCTTACCAGCTGGTTGTGACGTTGAAATCAAAATGTAGTCTGTCAGATTATAGAGGTAGAATTTACAACATATTGACAGATGATAGGGTAACCTGTTACTCTATTATGGTATTTATTTAAAAATACTTAGTTTTTAGATAGGTCTTAACTTATATAAGATAAGAAACCACTACCAACTAAGAATTTTTATTTTCTGGTTATTTGCGAGAAACCAGAAACAAAATTTCAATAACAATAATAAGGATAGCTTACAATGAAGTCATTGATTACACGTAAGATAGGTATGACAAGCACTATTAATAAAGATGGTGTTGTTGAAGCTATAACTTTATTAGCTGTTAACGATAATGTTGTTACACAAATAAAAAATAATGAAATTGATGGATATACTGCTGTACAAGTTGGTTTTGAAAGCAGTAAAAAAATACATAAAGCTCAAATTGGACATTCCAGTAAGGCTAAAGTAACTCCTAGACATTTCCGAGAAGTCCGCATTAAAGATGATTCTGAACTGCCAGCTATTGGTGACAATATTGGTGTTGACTCATTTGAAATCGGTGACAATATCGATGCTACAGGAATTAGCAAAGGAAAAGGTTGGGCAGGAACTATTAAGCGTCATAACTTCCATCGTCAGCGAAAAACTCACGGTGGTAACGGTAACACTAGAAAACCTGGTTCAATTGGTTCAATGTATCCTCAGCACGTATTTAAAGGCAAGAAGATGGCCGGACAAATGGGTAATGTTAGAAAAACTGTTAAAAACCTAAGAGTAGCGTTAATTAATAAGGATCTTAATGTTATTGGTGTATCAGGGGCTGTACCAGGACCTCGAAAAGGCATCGTAATCATTAAGGGAGCATAACATCATGGCAGTAACTTCTTATACATCTACCGGTACAAAATCTACATCTACAGTTAAGTTAGATAAGTATGTATTTGACGTTACACCTGAAAACTTCGAAGTACTAAAAACTTCATATCTTTCATACCTAGCTAATGGTCGCCCCAACCTAGCCGTAACTAAGACTCGTGGTGAAGTCCGTGGTGGTGGTAAGAAGCCTTGGAGACAAAAAGGTACTGGACGAGCAAGATTCGGTTCTAGTCGTGTTCCTATCTGGCGTGGTGGTGGTATAACCTTCGGCCCAACTGGTGAAGAAAACTATAAGATTAAAATGCCATTAAAAGCTAAAAGACTTGCTATTCGCCAAGCCTTATCTATGGCTATAAACGAAAACAAGATTGTAATAATAGAAGACATTAAATTAAAAACTCCTAAAACTTCTGAGATTTCAAACTTGCTTTCAAAGATGAAGCTAACTGGTAGAATTTTAATGGTCACTGATAACAAGACTGATGATTTAGTACGAGCAACTTCTAATCTATCAATGGTTAAGTTGATTCAATCAAACTACCTAAATACTTATGATGTAGTTAATGCAGATTTTCTTCTAATAACAAGTGCTGGTATCGATGGAATTACTAAATGGCTTGGAGAGGCAAAGTAATGGCTGACATTTTTAAAACCACTACTCTTATTCCTGTATTAAGCGAAAAGTCATACCAATTGTCTCAACAAAGAAACAGATTTGTTTTCAAGGTTCCTCTAAGTGTTAATCGAAATACTGTAGCATCTGCTGTTGAATCACAATTTGGTGTTAACGTCGTTACTGTAAATATTACCCGCGTTAAAGGAAAAGCAAAGTCTACAAATAGAAAAGGTGGACGACCTATCGCTGGTAAGACTAATGAATATAAAAAAGCATATGTCCTATTAGCTGAAGGTCAGTCAATTCCTATCTTCCAAGTTGAAGACGACAAGGCTAAGGCTGATGCTAAAGCTCAGGCTAAGGCTAAAAAAAGAGGTAGCAAGTAATGGCTATTAAACTTTATAAACCAACTACACCAGCTCGTCGTGGAATGACTAGCCAGGATTTTGATGACATTACTACTAAGAAACCATTAAAATCTCTACTAGCAGTTAAGATTAGAGGCAGCGGTAGAAACAACCAAGGACGAATTACTGTACGTCATAAAGGTGGTGGAGCTAAAAAGTTCTATCGAATAATGAACTATAGAATGTCACCTGGAACAATTTCAACTATTGAACAAATTGAATATGATCCAAACCGATCAGCTCGTATCGCTCGTATTAAAGATCAACATGGTAAGTATCACTATATAACTGCTGCTCAAGGTATGCGTGTAGGTCAAACTATAACATCTGGTGATGACGCGCCTATTGAAACTGGAAATCAGTTAAGTCTAAAAGTCATACCAACTGGATCAACTATTTACGAAATAGAAATGACACCAGGATCTGGAGCTAAGATGGTTCGTAGCGCTGGAAATAGCGCTCAGCTTCTAGCTAAAGACGGTGACTATGCACAAGTTCGACTACCTAGTGGTGAAATTAGATTAGTACACTTAACTTGCAAAGCTCGTATTGGTGGAGTTGGAAATGCTAAGCACCAGAACATTAAGATCGGTAGTGCTGGTCGAAACCGAAGACGTGGTATTCGTCCTTCAGTAAGAGGTGTTGTTATGAACGCTGTTGATCACCCACATGGTGGTGGTGATGGTGGACGTCACGGTATCGGTGGTGGTAATGGTCATGGATCATCACCTAAGACTCCATGGGGTCAAAAAACTCTAGGATTCAAGACTAGACGCCGTAAAGGTACAAATCAATTTATAGTAAAATCACGTCACCAAGCAAAGCGGAGGAAATAAGATATGAGTCGTTCACTTAAAAAAGGTCCATTTATCGATCCAAAGCTAGCTAAGAAAATAGCAGCTTTAGGTTCAGATGACCGAACCATAATTAAAACATGGGCAAGAGCATGTACTATATCTCCAGACTTTGTTGGAAGAACTGTAGCTGTTCATAATGGAAAAGTTCACGTACCAGTATTTATTACTGAAAATATGGTTGGACATAAACTAGGTGAATTTTCACCAACCCGTAAGTTCCGTTCACACGGTGGTAAATTAGCTAAGGGTAAGAAGTAAGGATAATTTATGTTAGTAAAAGCAATATCTAAAGGAATCAAAATCAGCCCACGAAAAGTAAGCGTCGTAGCTTCACTAGTTCGAGGACGAACTGTTAGTGATGCCCTTGTTATCCTTTCAAATACTCCTAGACGTGCCGCTGTAGCAGTTTCTAAAACTATCGAAAGCGCAAAAGCCAATGCCGATAATAACCACAATATCAAACCAGATACATTAACTATTTCTGAAATTTATGTTACTCCTGGGCCAAGACTAAAGAGATTTAGACCTGTTGCTCGTGGATCTGCTCATCCTTACCAGCACAAGACTTCTCATTTAAGAGTAGTTGTTGATGGTGAAGTAAGAGTCGCTAAAACAAAAGTAGTAGCTGAAACAAAGAAAGCTAAGGAGACAAAGTAATGGGACAAAAAGTAAATCCAATTAGTTTTCGATTACAAGTCAATAAGGATTGGCGAAGTAAGTGGTTTGTTTCTAAGCGTAATTACGCAGCATACCTAGCTCAAGATTTAGAAGTTAGAAAACTAATAATCGATAAGTTAGGCTCTAGAGCTGCTATTAATAAAGTAGATATTGAACGATCACCTAACCTAGTAACCGTTACTATTATGACAGCTAAGGCTGGAGTAGTTATCGGTCGTGGTGGTGTTGGTGTGACTGAACTTAAAAATTCTATTGAAAATATCTATCAAGCACCTTCAAGAGTTAACATTGAAGAAGTTAAAAAACCTGATCTTTACGCAAAACTAGTTGCTGAAAATATTGCTCATCAAATTGAACGAAGAATTTCATTCAGACGTGCAATCAAATCTTCAGCTGCAGCTACTATGCGATCTGGTGCAAAGGGTATTCGTATCCAAGTATCAGGCCGACTTAACGGTGCTGAAATGTCTAGACGTGAAAAAGAAGTTCAAGGAAGCGTTCCACTACATACAATTAGAGCTAACATCGACTATGCTCACGTAAGTGCTCATACCGCTGCTGGAATAATTGGTGTTAAGGTTTGGATTTATAAAGGGGAGGCTTTGTAATGTTAGCTCCAAAACGAACTAAATTTAGAAAAATTCGCAAAGGCCGAATTACTGGCGTTGCTACAAGTGGCAATACTATTGCTTTTGGCGACTTTGCACTGCAGAGTCAAGGTAGTGAACGTATCACCGCTAGACAAATTGAAGCTTCAAGACAAGCCATGACTCGTCACATTAAACGTGGTGGTAAAATATGGATTAGAATTTTCCCTCATATTGCTGTAACAAGAAAACCACAGGACGTTAAAATGGGTAGTGGTAAAGGAAACCCTGAATTCTTCGTTGCTAAGGTAAAGCCTGGAACAATATTATTTGAGATGCAAGGTGTTACTGTTGAAGTGGCTCGAGAAGCTATGAGATTAGCTAGTCATAAATTGCCTATCAAGACTAAATTCTTGGTTAAGGAGGATCTATAATTATGAAAACTATCGATATCCGTAAATTGAATACAGCTGATTTAACTGCTGAAACTACAAAGCTTAGAGAAGAGATTGCTGAAATGAGAAGAAAAATTAGCTTAGGCGAAGTTCAGAACGTAAGAGCTGTAAGAATGAAAAGAAAAGATTTAGCAAGAGTTCTCACTGTACTTAGTGAGCAGCTTATTAAGGAGACTGCATAATGGCTAAAACATTAACCGGAAAAGTGTTGTCTGATAAAGTGGATAAAACTATCGTAGTTAGCGTTGCAACACGCAAAACTCATCCAATATACAAGAAACAATATACTGTCAGTAAAAAGTTTATGGTTCATGATGAAAAGAATGAAGCAAAAAATGGTGATAAAATTACTTTCGCTGAATGCCGACCTATTAGTGCTCGTAAGCACCATAAGCTCGTGAGTATCATTGAGAAAGCTGGAATTGTTCACAAGGAAAAGGAGACTGAAGTATGATTCAACAAGAATCTAGATTAGTCGTTGCTGATAACTCAGGAGCCAAAGAAATTCTTTGTATCCGAGTCCTTGGCGGAACAAGACGTCGCTACGCAAGAGTAGGTGATGTTATTGTTGCTACCGTTAAGAATGCTTCACCAGTCGGTACCGTAAAAAAGAAATCTGTTATTAGAGCTGTTGTTGTTCGTACTAAATACGCTATCAACCGAAAAGACGGATCAACCATTAGATTTGATGATAACGCTGCTGTCGTAATTGATGAGAACAAACTACCTAAAGGTACTAGAATATTTGGTCCTGTACCAAGAGAACTTAGAGAACTTGGCTATGCTAAGATTATTTCTCTAGCACCGGAGGTCCTATAATGAGAACTAAAGTTAAAGTAATATATAAGATACGACTTAAAAAAGGCGATACTGTTATCGTACGAAGTGGTAAGTATAAAGGCAAAACTGGATTAATCACGGCTACACATCCTTCATTGAATAAAGTTACTGTCGAAGGTATTAACATTGTCAAAAAACACGTTAAGCCTAACAAACTATATCCTCAAGGTGCAATTATTGATCTAACTAAGCCTATGTGGGTTTCTAAAGTTGGTATCTATGATACAACTGCTAAGAAAGCAGCTAAGATTGGATATAAGCTTGCTAAGGACGGATCTAAGACTAGAGTCAACAAGACTACTGGTAAGGAGATTGCATAATGGCTACTAAAACTGCTACTACTAAATACGTACCACGTCTTAAGCTAGACTATCTTAATAAATTCGCTAGCGAATTAAAAGACGAGTTAAAACTAGATAACGTCAATCAGGTACCTGTACTTAAGAAAATCGTTCTTAACGTAGGCCTTGGTCGTGCTAAAGATGATAAAAAGATTATGGAAATTGCTTCTAATACTCTACGTAAAATTACTGCTCAGCAACCAGTCCCAACTACTGCTAAAAAGTCTATCGCTGGCTTCAAGCTTCGCGAAGGCAATAAGATTGGACTAAAAGTAACATTACGTGGCGATATTATGTATGAATTTCTAGACAGACTAATTACTGTTGTCCTACCTAAACTTAGAGATTTCCACGGATTAAGTCTTAAATCTTTCGATAATCAAGGCAACTATAGCCTAGGTATGACTGATCAATCAGTTTTCCCAGAGCTAAGCTTTGAAGAAACCACTACACCTCACGGAATCCAGATTGTTTTTAACATTAAGTGCATGAAAACAAGTGACTCTCAGGCATTGTTAACTAAATTTGGAATTCCATTCGAGAAAGGTAAGGATAAGTAAATATGGCTAAGAAATCTATTATAGCTAGAGACCTAAAAAGACAGAA